>NZ_JAKNCW010000060.1:0-372 GCF_022064045.1 Metallosphaera javensis (ex Hofmann et al. 2022)
CCTGCTGACCGCAGGTGCCGGTGGTCAGACCGGGTGGGCCAATCCATTCGCCTTCGTGCGCGCGGTGCGCGCGATGTTCGACGGTCCGCTCGTGCTCGCGGGCGGCGTCAGCGACGGCACCGCGCTCGCCGCGGCGCGACTGCTCGGCTGCGATCTCGCCTACATGGGAACGCGCTTCATCGCCGCACGCGAGAGCATGGCGAGCGAGGCCTATCGCAAAATGCTGGTCGACAGCACGCTCGACGACGTCATGCTGACCAGGGCCTTCACCGGCCTCGATGCCAGCATGCTGCGGCCTTCGATCGTTGCCGCGGGGCTCGATCCCGCAAATCTCGACGAGCAGGTGTCGGAGGCGCGCGCACGCGAGAAGTT
>NZ_JAKNCW010000061.1:0-330 GCF_022064045.1 Metallosphaera javensis (ex Hofmann et al. 2022)
AAGGTTATGACCTGTACGTTGAGCTCCCTCCTCAACCTGTCCAGGACCTGGAGGGTCATGTCCACCTTCGTGGAGAAATTCAGGTCCTGTCCCACGGCCTTGGCCATCTCGGCCACCTTCCTGGCCACGTACGCGTCTACGTGGACCAAGTACACCTCGCCCGTGACCAGGTCCCTCACCGTGACCACCAGGAGCTGGATCGCGGGGATGAAGGTCCCCTTCACCCTGGAGTAGAAGAACATGGCCCTGTTCTGACACGGGCATGGCCCTGGCGTAGGCCTTCTCGTCGAAGGTATCGTCCACCGCCACCTGCACTGGATGATCTCCAAC
>NZ_JAKNCW010000062.1:0-310 GCF_022064045.1 Metallosphaera javensis (ex Hofmann et al. 2022)
GAGAGTGTCCGGATTGCATAAAATTCGGCCTATTTAACTAAGAAGCATAAAATTAATTACTTGTCTCAAGCCGACACCTTGAAAAAGGATTAAATAGTTCTATACAGTTTATATCGACGATTCTATATTAACAGGTCATTAGCATCCAGCACTACCCCTCACGTCCCAGGACGTTAGGGGAGTTGGACCGCTCGCAGTTGAGGAGGAGTCCTGCGCTGAATGGACAGGAAGTGGACCATGTTGTACGTTATGGCCATCATGTAGATGAAGGCCTCGTTTCTAACCTTGGTCTCAGCGTAGGGCCTCCAGT
>NZ_JAKNCW010000063.1:0-305 GCF_022064045.1 Metallosphaera javensis (ex Hofmann et al. 2022)
TGTACCTCGCGTATCCCCTCCTCTTGAGCCTCTTCCCCCTCGCGTACCTCGGGCTTACCTCCTCCGCCTCCCTCATCGCTAGCTCCTCCACCTCCTCAACAGGTTTATTTATGAGCCAGTGCTTAGGAAATATGGGGTCGAACACGATGTGTACCAACTCCTCCTGGAGTTGGTATGCGGGTTCGATAGTTAGTTTGCTCATGGTATGACATCGTGTTCGGCCCCCTTAAAGTATTACTGAAAAATGATAGATTGATTTTGATCATCCCACGTAGATTAACTAATTACAATTCGCAATGGAAACC
>NZ_JAKNCW010000064.1:0-299 GCF_022064045.1 Metallosphaera javensis (ex Hofmann et al. 2022)
CAGGGTACTTCAGGTCCCACTGGGCACGGTATTCACGTGGATCAAGAGGTACGGAGGGAGGAAGTACGCGAAACTCGCGGAGCTGTGGAGGAGAGCCAGGGACGGGCTGAATGAGGGCGTGAAGGTCGTGGACGAGATGTGGACCTACTTCAGGAGGAACGCGAAGGCGTTTTCGTGGGTCTTCACGAGATTCGTGTTCTCCAGAAAGGGGATGTACGTCGCGTTCTCCGTGGGAGACAGGAGCGAGAACACGTTTCAGGAGCTCGCGCAGTACGTGCCCGAGAAGGGGACATGGGTTT
>NZ_JAKNCW010000065.1:0-299 GCF_022064045.1 Metallosphaera javensis (ex Hofmann et al. 2022)
GGGCCGGGCTGAAGCGGGTCCGGCTGGCATCGCCCGCCCAGTGGCTGCGGGCCTGCACCAGGGTCACTGCGGGCTGGTGGCCGTCTTCCGCCTGGCCGCTGACATAGCCGACCGGCTTGTGCAGCAGGATGGTCACCTGCTGGGCCTGCTGCCCCCGGGCCTGGGCATCGATCTCGATGCGGTCGCTGTGCCGGACCTGCTGGCCCATCTCGGCGACCTGGCCGTTGACCCGAACCCAACCCCGGTCCACCCAGTCGTCGGCCTCGCGGCGCGAGCACAGGCCCAGCTCGGCCATGCGC
>NZ_JAKNCW010000066.1:0-283 GCF_022064045.1 Metallosphaera javensis (ex Hofmann et al. 2022)
TTGAAGGTGCGCGTCAGGGCGAATTCGCCCAGCTTGTGGCCCACCATCTGGTCGGTAACGTACACCGGCACGTGTTGCTTGCCGTTGTGAACGGCAATGGTCAGACCGATGAACTCGGGCAGAACCATGGAGCGACGCGACCAGGTCTTGATTGGCTTCTTGTCCTTGGTGGCAATGGCCTTCTCGACCTTGGCAACCAGGTGATGGTCAACAAACGGACCCTTTTTGAGAGAGCGAGTCATTTGTTACCCCTTACTTTTTACGGCGCGACACGATCATGACC
>NZ_JAKNCW010000067.1:0-278 GCF_022064045.1 Metallosphaera javensis (ex Hofmann et al. 2022)
GGCCAAGTGATGGTCGGTGCGGTACAGCCCATTGGTCGCCAGCGCGGTGATGGTCTTGTCCGCTGCGCGCACCTCGGCGGAGCCTTTCACCTCGACCACTGCGCTCATGGGGTACTGCTCCAGTTCCGTCCTGGGCGGCAGCGCCACATAGTGGGCCTTGCCGTCGATGCCATCGACCACCAGATAGCCCCGGTCGTACAGTTCGTCGGCCAGTCCTTTGCCCGCCACGCGGCCGATGATGGAGTGTCCATCCTCGCCCGGTTGGAACACGGCCAGGT
>NZ_JAKNCW010000068.1:0-274 GCF_022064045.1 Metallosphaera javensis (ex Hofmann et al. 2022)
TAGAGTGGTGGAGGTGAACCCGCACCTCACATCCAGGTCTTGCCCCAGATGTGGATGGGTTTCCCGAACGGCTGGCAAGACCTTCAGGTGCGGGAGGTGTGGGTTCACCCTCGATAGGCAGTTCAACGCGTCGCTTAACATAATGAGGAGGTTTCTGAACAGATTTAACCTCAGGATGTGGGGGTTTCCTCACCGTGAGGTGAGTGGGGTTATCCCCCTAATGGGAGTGAGAAGGATGAGCGGTTCAATCCGCGACTTCGGTGAACTCCAAGGG
>NZ_JAKNCW010000069.1:0-274 GCF_022064045.1 Metallosphaera javensis (ex Hofmann et al. 2022)
GTGCAGTACGCGGTCCTGGCCGAGCAGTCGCGCATGAAGGCGGCGCGCCGTGCCTTGCTGGCGGGCGAGACCACCGAGGACATCGCGGAGCGGCTGGGCTATTCGGATGCGCGCAGCTTCCGCCGCGCCTTTCTGCGTGCCACCGGGCAGACCCCCTCGGCCTTCCGGGCCGGGCACTGAGTCCGGGCCTTCAGTGGTCGGCCTCGGGCGAGGTCCAGATCTCGTGGCTGTCCAGCAGCAACCGGACCTCGCTCTCCAGTGCATCCAGGCGGGC
>NZ_JAKNCW010000006.1:0-83559 GCF_022064045.1 Metallosphaera javensis (ex Hofmann et al. 2022)
GCCAATCTCTCAACGTCCTCCTCCCGAAATCTCATTTTCCCAGATGGCAATCTCTCTGGTTTTATGTACCCCTTTTTCACGTATTCCTGCAGCGTTCTGTATGAGATTCCCAGTCTCTGGCACACTTCCCTGGGCCTCAGCATTGTATTTGATTTGTATACAAAGTATTTAAACTGCGCGCTTTAACGGAAACAGTTTTCAACGGCGGATAGGGAATTCATTCTCCTAGCTACAGGTTCAGTATGAGTGAATCGATCTTTTCTTCATTTCCATACCGTCTTGGGCATTATGACGTGTTTAAAACCTTCAAGTCTCTCCTTGTAAGGCAAGAGGTCCTTTATCATAACCTTGGTCTCGTCCCGAATGTTTCTCTTGGGTTTAAATCCCAGAGATGGAAGGACCTTAACTTCAGGGTTATAGTAGTGTTCCTCCGCCTCCACTCTGGGATTCTTTACGTGAGTTATATCAACCTTTAACCCTAACTCTTCCGCAGCGTTCTTCACTATCTCGGCCAGTTGCCTCACGTTGTAAACTTCTGCAAACTGGTTAACAACCCTGTACTCGCCATCCTTGGGTGGATTTTCTATCAAGAGCCTCAATGCCTCCACGCTATCCTCTAGGGAGATGAAACCTCTAGTCTGTTTCCCCTTACCATAGGGTGTGAGGGGTAGACCTAGGACAGCCTCCACACAGTACCTGTTTATCACTGTTCCCCACGTCTCGTCGAAATCAAACCTGGTTCTCAGTTCCTCTTCCGTTATTTCCTCGGTCCTAGTTCCGTAAACAGGCCCCTGCATTATGTCGGTTACGGTAAGGTTGGAAAGCTTACCCTTAAAGAGAATCAGAAAG
Organism: Metallosphaera javensis (ex Hofmann et al. 2022); assembly: GCF_022064045.1. Lineage (NCBI taxonomy): Archaea > Thermoproteati > Thermoproteota > Thermoprotei > Sulfolobales > Sulfolobaceae > Metallosphaera > Metallosphaera javensis (ex Hofmann et al. 2022). Next base: position 850 of record NZ_JAKNCW010000006.1, read on the forward strand.
GTATCGAATATCTTGCTCCAGTGATAGTAGGAGCCACCCCACTTTGGAGTAGGGATAACATCCTCCTTCCCCTGAATGATAGCCTTCACGAATGCTGACTCGGGGATGTCAAAGTTTGGAGTACCGTACTCGCCCATAGTCCCCATCTTGAGAATGTGAATCGATGGGTCTACCTCGCTCACGGCGTAAAGGAGGCTCAGCGTCGATTTCAGGTTATTTTCAAGGGTGTACCAGGCATGCTCATAGTCCTTCATCGAGTATGGTGCCGATCTCTGCTCTGCAAAATGAACTATCACGTCCGGTTTGAAGTCCCTAATGGTCTCCTCGAGCAATACCTTGTCCTTCGCATCGCCCACTATAAACCTGATATCGGCACCTAATTTCCTCCTCACCGCTTCAACCCTTTCCTTTGGGGACGGTAAGGGGAACGCGGAATCGGACCCAACCTCAGCCGAGAATCTTCTTGTGGAGAGGTTGTCAATGCCCGCAACCTCATGCCCCTTGGCCACCAGTCTGAGAGCCAGGGCCCATCCTATGTAGCCGTCAATACCAAGGATTAAAGCCTTCATAAAAACCTATTTGAGGTTAGACTAAAAATTTTCTGACTAGAGACGAAATGAAAAAGAAACTCATTGGTACTTCAGTTTCTCCAGCATCTGTATCCTTTTGGCTGGATGGGGATGATCACTGAAGAAGTCAGCATACCAGGGCACCCTTTCAGTCTTCCAGTAGTTTATGAGTTCGTCCACGTTCCCGTACACCTCTTGAGGAGTTGTTGACGTAAAGAACAGCATCTTCATGACGTTATTCTTGTTTCTGTACCTCTCCACTGCTCTGGGATCCACAGCCAGGGTTATCTTGGCTAGAGCTCTCTCCAGGTTATCTGCACCACCTGGTACTGTCTTGGCTGAATTGAAATCGGCATAGGCCTCTCTCATCCTGTTTATGGCTAGGATGAAGAACTGGAAAATGAAGCTGACAACCAGAAGGCCTATCCCTATTGCCCAGGCGTAAAGGGATCCGTTCCTCTGTCCCCCTCCTCCACCAAGGAAACCGCTCCACATTAACGAGTATCCAATCCAGTACATTATGGCAGGGATGAGTCCTATGGCCAGGAGGAGCTCCACATCCTTGTGTTTCAGGTGACCAAGTTCATGACCTAGTACAGCCTTGATCTCATCAGGAGTGAGTACCCTCAAAAGGGGAAGAGTTATGGCAACCCTCTTCCCCGCTATGGGGCTTCCGTACGCGAAAGCGTTAGGGAACGGAACATCTGCGATATATACCTTAGGAGTACCAATCTTGTTGTAGAGTGCTACCTCATCCACGAGGTTAACCAACCAGCCATATTGTGGGTCAGCCGGGGTCACCTCCTTAGCCCTGTACATGGCGTTTATCAGGTAGGGACCCACAAGCCACTGAATCACGTTTATTATTCCCACCAGAATCAGTGCACCAACTATAATGTAAGGGGTAAACGACCCATACAGGTAACCCAATACTCCGTAGACTAGGGCAAAACCTGCCACTAAGACAGCGAGACTTAGTAGTATCATTCCAAGTTTAAGTTTGATTGAGACTAAGTTCATCTGTATCAAAGTATATGATGCAAAGATGGGATAAAAAAGATTTTCAAGATACCTCTTTACACAGGGAGAGACACTCCTTCGCTCCTTGGATCCGCAACGGCTACGTGCATGTCCTTCTTTGTCTTAAGGGCTTGAACTATTCCCACTTGCGGGGAGAAGGGTTCCAGTTTGGTGGAAGGAGTACCCAGCCTGCTTTCCGCGACAACCTTGTTTCCAGTGAACATGAACCTTGGGGCATTAACGGCCTCATCAATCTCCATCATGTAATCTACGTAATACTCCAGAACTTCCGAGTGAATCTGAGGTCTTAAATCTCCACCTGCACATCCAATGATAAGCTCGTCGTCCTTTCCCTCAGCGTAAAGTATGGAAAGGGTATGAAGCGGGCGCTTTCTTCCCTCTGGCTTATTTCTTCCCTCGGTGAAGTTATCGCCTCGGTTGTTGAACACTATGTCGTTCACCACAATCCCAGATCCGAAGGGCTGGAACAGGCTCTGTATGAAACCCACTCTGTTTTCCTCGTCTGCTACAGTGAAAAACGTCGTATCCCCATCCTGGTTAACCTTAGCCTCCATCCCAACCTCCATGAGCCTTTGAGTGAGGTAATTGTTATCCAGTAGGAAGGCCGGTAATGGATGGAACCTGGGGTCTGCAACGTACTGATCCCTATCCTCGTATGCCAGAGCTGAGATCCTGACGTGCTCGTTCACCCTCTTCACGTCATTGTAGGGCAATTTGTTTATCCCAGTCATCTCAACCATCTTAAGGATCTGCAGGGTTGTGATCCCTTGGGTGTTAGGAGGAAATTCGTAAACCGTATACCCCCTGTAGTTAGTCCTAAGCAACTCCACCTTCTCTGCCTTGAACTCACTGAAGTCCTCCAGCTCCACTGGGACACCCCTTCTTTTAAGTCCATCCACCAGTTCCTCCGCAACTTCCCCTTCGTAAAATGATCTGGGGTCCCTTGCCACTCTTCTTAGTACCTCCCCGACTCCCCTAACCTTTATTCTGTCTCCGAACCTCTTTCCACCGTAAAGTGATTGCCAGTCTTGAGTAAGTCTTTCAGAGTTGACTATGGCATGATGGAGGCCTCTTCCCACGTAAAACCCGTTCACTGCTAGTTTAATTGCCGGTTCCAGAAGTCTGTCAAGGCTCATGGTAGTATAATCCTCCATGGCATGCCAGAGTTCCACCAGACCTGGAACCACAATTGACCTGGGACTTCTGGGATCTATCTTTTCCTCCCCAATGGCCTTGGGTGCCCATCCAGTGGAGTTTATGGCAATAATACCCTCCGGGGTTTTAGCCAGGAGTAGTCCATCTCCCCCTAACCCACTCGTGTGGGGTATAACTACTGAAAGGGTTGCGCTCACTGCTATGGCTGCGTCAAACGCGTTTCCACCCTGCTCAAGTATCTTTGCTCCCACGTAACTCGCAACGTAATTCTGGGAGGCTACAATTCTCCTACCCGCAGCTGTTGGCATATTTCCTTAATAACATGGCAACAAATAAACCTTAGATATCCTTGAGGATTTCCAAGGACTTTCTAGAGCGAGTGGAGAAGGACAGCTGTCTCCCTTACAGGGACAGCGAGGTTGTCTGCGTTACGGAGGATCTACCAGGGTCAGACGACGCACCGGTACAACTGGAGGTGGACAGGGAGGGAGGGAACGTTCTGCTGAGGCATGTAATACTGGATAGGGAGGACAATCCGCTTTATGTGGAGTATTTCATTGACAGGAACTTCCTGGACAGCATCTCCTCCACCAGGAGTGTGATAGTACTTTTCGTGAATACGGAAGGAGATATAAGGAAAAGGTTTTCCATACCTCTAACCGACGAAGATATACGCCTGATAAGGAGTGAGATGAGAGTTGGAAGTTAGGGAATTACAAAACAGGTTGAGGGAGATGTATTTCGAGAAGGATAAGGAGAGGGGAATTTTCGGTACCTTCACTTGGTTCACCGAAGAGGTGGGCGAACTGGCTGAGGCTCTTCTGCAGGGTGAGAGGGGATCCGTTGAGGAGGAGCTTGCGGACGTGATAGCTTGGGCCATATCAATAGCTAACCTGACGGGTGTTGACGTGGAGGAAGCTTTAAAGAAAAAGTACGGATTGTGACAGCATGAACAGAGAGGAGTTCTTTTCTGCACTGAGGGAAGCGCTCATAGATTCAAGGAAGAGATTCTACAGGAACTTGGTTTTCATAGAAAGACCTGACTACCTGGAGGATTTGAGGCATGTGCTGACTCTTTTCAACGAAACTCAGGGAGGTACGAGGAGGGCTTATGCCTTTCACCCTTGGGCTACCGGGTCCAAGGATAGGTTCGTCGCGGTGAAAGATCTACTGAAGCAGGTGGACGACATAGATTACTCGAGCTCAGAGTATTATCTGGGAAGGACATATGACTTGGTAGTCCTGGATCTTGTGGACAACTTTCAGCCCAACTACGTGGGCAGGCTAACTGATCTAACCAGCGGAGGAGGACTAGTGGTGATGTACACTGACAACCTGACACAGAACAAGATATTTCGAAATTCCATTGCCAGAAAGGGGGTAGTTCACGATTACTATGAACAGAGATTCAGAAGGAAGTTGGCTGAGCACGAGGGTGTGTTCAGGATAGAGTTGAGTTACGAGGCTAAACCCTTCACAGGTGAGGTTAGACTCACCACTGAGAAGAGACCGTTGAGAAGCATGTACTTCCCAAAGGAACTTCATGATCTTTGCCTCACCGACGAGCAGGACAGGGTTCTGGAAGAGTTCAGGATCATGTACAGGGGAGGCAAGAGGATTCTCGTGATAACAGCCCCTAGGGGGAGGGGAAAGAGCGCTGTTACTGGGCTGGGTATTGCGGCTCTGATAGCGGACTCCAATCGCGAAAGAACTAGGGTTGTAATAACTGCCCCTTCTCTCGCCTCAGCATCGCAGATTATGGAGTTCGCAAAGAGGGGTCTTGACGCGCTTCAGGTCCCCAACGAAGCTGAGATGTCTGATGTGGGGATTGTGAGAGCAATCAGGGGTGATAACTTCTCAGTTGTTTACGTTTCCCCAGAGACCGCCGTGGGAGAGGATGGGACTTTTCTAGTTGTGGACGAAGCTGCGGCGATCGGGATAAATCTGCTGGCTCAATATGTCAACAGATGGAGAAAGGTAGTCTTCGTTTCCACAGTTTACGGTTATGAGGGATCAGGAAAGGCCTTTTTACGATACCTCAAGAACATTCTAGAAGAGAGAAAGGCCTGGGCACGTTGGCTAACCATGAGCAAACCCTTGCGCTATGCCGAAGGTGATCCAGTGGAGAAATGGCTCTATGACGCCCTGCTTCTCAACCCTGAACCGGCTAGGCCAAGAAGCCTGGAATCCGTGGAGTTCGTCACGCTAGACAAGGAGAAGCTATTCTCCGACGATGTACAGTTGTCTCAGGCGTATGGTATTCTAGTGTCTGCCCACTATCGTAACAATCCAGACGATCTGATGATCATGGGAGACGGACCCCATCACATCCTGAAGGCCATAAGGGCAGAGGACGGTTTCATCTCAGTCTCCCAGATCTCGGAGGAGGGAAACCTCTCCGACTCCATGATAGATCTGGCCCTTAAGGGAGGGACCTTCGACGGAGATCTAATTCCCGATAGGTTACTGAAACATGTGAGGATAAGAGAGGTGGGAAAGCTTAGTGGTTGGAGAATAGTGAGGATAGCCACGGTCCCAGAACTTCAGGACAAGGGATTTGGAAGTCAGCTCCTCCAAATGATACTTGACGACGCCAGGGCTAAGGGGATTGACTGGGTTGGATCCTCATTCATGGGTGATCCAAAGGTCCTGAGATTCTGGATCAGGAACGGTTTTACCCCCGTTCATGTCTCTCCAAAGAGAAACGAAAAGTTTGGAGATTTTCCAGTAGTGGTTATTTATCCCATATCCGATCTTTCCAAGAGGGTTGTGGGAATAGCCTCCTACGTGTTCAAGGAGAAGCTGTTGAATACCATACATGACGTCTACTTCAACATGACCCCGGACATGGCCATGTTACTTCTACAGGGTAGTAAGGCGCATCAGGACGTAAAGTTGAACAGGGTCCATCTGGCAAAACTGGTGGCATTTCTTCAGGGAACGAGCCCATATGAATCCTCAGCAGATGCGATTCACGTTCTGGTCATGAAGTATTTCTGGGACGGTAAAAGAGATTGGAAACTGGATGACGACTTGGAGAAGGTGCTCTTGGCCAAGGTTCTTCAGGGAATGCCATGGTCGTATCTGAACGTTGTAGTGGGAAAGGGTAGGACCAACTCCACGGAGGCCATACATGAGGCGGTGCAGATTCTCGCAAAAAGATATTATAACTTGGATGAGGAAGGAGAAATTGCGATTTCGTTACCCGATCTGGATGATGAGTTCACAACACGATGAATTGTGATATAATGCATCTCAACTGATCAGGCAACAATGGCTAGGGAGTTGAGAATTATTGCTACCACCGTTAATAGAGAGAAAAGTTGATGGAAACCAATGGACATTCCTGGCTTTTCAGGGTTCTTATTGATTGACCTGTATACCCAGAGGCCAGCACCAATTTCAAGTACTGTGAATAGCAGGGTTAACCAGTAGTGAAGATATATCACAGCGAATACGAATATCACAGCAAGAATCCCATGAATAGCCCACGCCCACTGTATTTTCCCCTGTGGCTTTCTAACTTGGCCTATGGGCCTAGACATTCTTCTCAGTCCCGTCACCACTCCTCCCATGAAGATTACGAAATACAGGAAGTGCGGAGGTATTATAGCCTCTTCAAGGAATTGGATAACGTTTACGTGATAACCTAGCCCTTCCAGAAAGATAAGAAGGTACGTAACGAATGTGGTGTAGGCAGCTATGTCGTGAAGGCCCTGAAATATCGAGGGTAACTTTCCCGCAAGAACGTATAGAGTTGCCATTCCAAGAAGTGCTGTAAATACCACTGCCACAAATCCCACGAGGGTAATGAATGAGGGTGACATTACTAGAAATGCAAGGGATATCAGTCCTACAATGGTTGCGCTGATCCTGTGTAACGCCTCCGGATCTCCCTTCATGGCCACTTGGTGAATATCTCTGGTATAGGGCCACTTGGTACCTAAGGATAGACCATACCCATAACCCTCTACAATACCGCCCAGTACAACAGTCATACCGGCCAAGATTGACGCAACAATTCCTAAAGTGTATAGCATGAGATAGAGTAGAAGCGAGCCGGTAAAATAGTTTAATGAACCAGGAGTTAACAAACTGGCTTAATTAGGGAACTGGGAAGGGTATATCTATTGCTTAACTTGGTGATGTATATATCTTACTCACCTTGCTTACGCGTCTCGCCTACATGAATTGAGTCGTCCTTTCCATTATGCTTTCTACAATAGATTGAAGATATCCACCAAAACGAGACTCCTCAATGAAGGGTATACTCACCACAATCTGGAAAAGTTTTTCCAGTTTCCTAGAAATATTGTATCCCTCGGGAACCTGGTTAATCACCAGACCGAACTTGCTGTAAAACTTATCACTATATTCCAGTGTCACCTTAAGATTCAGCGGATCTGTGACGAAAATTGGTAGGGAATCTATGTCCAATTTTATGATCGGATTATCTGGAATAGCGCACGAAAAGTTATCTATCACCACGTAATCCCATCCCTTGGAGTAAACTTCTTTTAACTTTTCCGATGCCCTCTCCAGGTCCTTAGAGTCAATTCTAAATGGCTTTCTGAAAAGTTTGAGCATACAGAGATTACCATCGCACAGCATGTCATCGGTTATCCACATTTTTCTTCCAAGGCCACAGGTAGGAGTCTTATCCACAATTAGAGTCTTACCGAATCTGGCAAGCTCCCTGGACAGAGATAGAGCCACACTTGTTTTACCGACTCCCTCCTTTACTCCAAGTACGTTTATCTTTATCAACAACACATAAGATTTAATAGAAGTATTAAAACCTTCAAGAGTTAGAGGAGATAATCCCTGTTCAGGTAAATCCAAAGTTTCATCAGGCGATCCTAGCTTAAATCTCTACAGGGATACGACGAAGAAACGTCAAACTGAGCGAAGCTAAATTATACCCCAAGGCCAAGAAGTTCTTCTTTAAACGAGTCTATTTATTACCTTAAACGAGTTGATGTAGATCGATCAGCATGGACCTGTTTATATCCAAGGTCTGGAAACTTATTGACCTACAGCTCCCGCTCGTTGTGACGGATGCAGAAACCTATCTGGTCAGGGAGGGCAATATAACCCAGGAGGACTACGAGAAAATCAAGAATGTTGCTAGATCCATAAAGTCCTCCTATTATTCGGGAGATTCGAATAAACTTAAAACTTCTCTAAAAGAAGCATTAAATCAGTTAAAAAGTATTCAACCCAAAAAACCCTTTCCACCAGAGATGAAGGCAAGGTTTGATGGCGTCATCAAGACCCTGACAGAATTAAACGAGCCACAGCAGGTAACCTCTTAATATAGTCATCTGTTCCTTAACTCTAAACATGATAAAAATGTCCTCCAGGAGGAATGAATATCTTTCTTTTTCCCTTTAAGCCAAATATACTCTTTTTAAGGGATTCACCCTTTAAGCTTTGATGAAAACGGAGGATTTTTCCAGGGAAATTTTTTAAACTTTTAGGATCGAAAAGCTTAAAGGGAGATCATGAAGTTAAGCCGAGGTGTTCTTTCTCTTAAAGAAGCATACGGGCAAGCTATGGCAGTCACTGCACCTTTAGGTAGCGTTGTTTCCACATCAACGGCGGCTATACTATATGCAGGTCACTCAGTTGTGTTTACCACATTGCTTGCTTTACTTGGCAGTGCCCTCTGGATCTACACTCTCACAAGTTATACTAGAAGGGTGGCATCCCCTGGAGGCTATTACACCTTCGGTTATAGCGCCTGGAGAAATAAGACTGTGTCGTTCTTTGAGGCCCTAACTGAGGTTTTCGCATACTCCCTACTTAACGCAGTCAATGCCATCACTCTGTACCTGCTGGTGAGTATAGGCCTCCAGGTTATTGGCTTTTCCACCCCATGGTGGGTTGAACCACTGGTTATAGGCCTCGGTTTAGCTTACCCAACTTTAATCTCCCTAACTGATATCAAGAAACTTTTGGGATACGTTGTTACCATAAGTGCCTCCGCCGAGGTTGTTCTCCTGCTGGGACTATTCGTTCTTTCATTATCTAAGCCATTTCATCCTGAGTACTTCACACCAGACGGCGTCAGCGGAAGTGATATTGCTCAGGCATTTGTGCTCTCCATGGTGAGCATTTCAGGGGCCGGAGCAGCTTCTTACCTGGGGGAAGAGGCCAAGAAACCATACAAGACCATAACTCAGGGAATGTGGTTATCTCTGCTCATAGGAGGAATAGCCATGTTTTTGGGGACTTATGCGTTAGTAGCGTTATGGAACGGTTCCCTCTCAGCACTGGCCAATTCCCCACAACCCCTCATATATGAAATGTTCCAGTATGGCAAGATACCCATGATAATTGCTCTGGTGTTAGCTGCGAACAGCTTACTCGCCTCAAACATTGGAACTACCCTGGGATCGGCCAGAATTCTGTTTAACCTAGCGAGGGAAAAGTCAGCACCAATGTTTCTGGCAAGGACTGCAAGGAATGGTGAACCCCTCGTTGCGACCATGATGATAGGTGGCCTTTCAACTCTAGTAGTAGTATTCTCAGTTCTTGGCCTAGGCGTCTCCAATGCGTTCGCTGTGGTAAGCGTTATTACTGGAATATTCTGGCTCACGGGTAGAATTGTGGATGGGTTTGGGGTTCCGGTATTTTACTACAGAATAGGTCAACTATCCTGGAACACATTATTGATCCCCCTGGTGGCTACTGCCCTAAACGTATGGGGAGTTGGGGAGTCTCTTTCCTCACCTGATATGTTCTCGATCTACACACTTGTAGCCATTGTCTTGATAATTGCAGTCTGGTATGCAATGATAGGGAGGAAGGGGAGGCCGGGATCCCTTGTAGTCGACGAAAACAATCAAGTGATCACAATTGAGGAATACATGGAAAGACTCAAGAAGAAAATTCCTAACTAGTTTTATTCTGCATTTAGATATTTATTTGTTAATATACTTCCCAACAGCACCATAACTAAGGCAAACATTGCTAGATATCCCAAGTAGTTCCATGATGGATCATTGTAAAGTAGCATTCCCCTGTTCAGTTCGGCGGCATAAGTAAGGGGATTAACGTCACTTATTGCCCTTAGCCATCCGGGGAAGAAAGCCTTGGGAAACAGAGCCGTGCTTGAGAACATAAGGGGAAGGTTTATCAGGTTGGAGATCACTCCAGGAGCCTGCCAGTCGGCCGTTTTTAAGGTAAACATGGAGTACAGAGAGGAGAAACCTATACCCACGAAGGCCAGTGATAGGAAGAGCACGCCTAGGGAGAGAGGAGTGAGATCCAGCCTGACCCCCAAGAAGTAACTGGCCACCAGCAGAATGGGAACCTGGAGTAGACCCCTGGTCATTCCCCCCAATGTCTTAGCTAGGAACACGTCATACTTGGGCGTAGGCGTGATGAGTACCCTCTTGAGATAGCCAAACCTCTTGTCCTGGATTAGACTCATGGAACTGAACATCCCCACGAAAAGCATGGATATTGACAGTTCGCCCGGCAGGATGAAGGCGATATAGTTTGTAGTATGGAAGAAACTTGTTAGAACCTGGGACGGCACTCCAGAAAAACTACTTCCGAAGAACACTAGCCACATTATGGGCTGGGAGATAAGCATTATCCACATGTAAACGCTTCTGAAAATCCTCTTTGCCTCCCTCATGTAGAGGGCGTAAAGTCTGTCCATCATCTTCTCGCCCTCCTTATCATTGCGTAGAACCTTCTCGCATCAAAGTCCTGTTCCTCAATAGTTCCTCCAGTGAGATTGATGAAAACCGTGTCCAAGCTGGACTTGTTTATCTTTATGCCCTTAATGTTGTCGTTGCCTATGGCCCTTATCACGTCCATTAGCATGGTTTCAGCATTGCTTACCTTTATCCTAACCTTACCATTGGTCACGACTGCGTTCTCAAACCCAACGTTCACATTGGTGCCGTTCTTGAGCTCAATCTCGATGATATCTCCACCATACCTGGACTTCAACTCCTCAGGGGTGCCCAGGGCTATTATCTTCCCCTTGTTAATGATTCCTATCCTCGAACATAACGAGTCCGCCTCCTCCATGTAGTGGGTTGTGAGGAGTATGGTTACCTGGTAGTCCCTATTTATCTCCCTTATCAGGTTCCACATGGTTGCCCTAGTGTTAACGTCAAGCCCTATGGTGGGCTCATCCATAAAGATTACCTCAGGCGAGTTGAGTAAGGCCATGGACACCTCAAGTTTCTTCCTCATTCCAGTGGAGAACTTCCCTGTCTTCCTGTTGGCGAAGTCTAGAATACCGAAGTACTTCAGTAGGGAGGTAGCCCTCTCCTTCCAGTTCCTCACGCCCGTGAGTCTTGCCTGAATTTCCAGGTTCTCCCATGCAGTGAGATCATCATCCAGTATCACCTCTGATGAGATCCATCCGATCCTTGACTTTACCTCAATGGGGTTTTTCCTTATGCTATACCCCGCAATTACTGCATCTCCCTCAGTGGGAGGTGTTAGCCCCGTGAGCATTTTGATGGTTGTTGTTTTCCCAGCGCCGTTGGGACCCAAGAGGCCAAATATTTCTCCCTTCTCCACCTTGAAGGATATGTGATCGACCGCAACAAAATCTCCATATTTCTTTGTGAGATTTTCTGTCTCTATGGAATACATAGGTGAATATCGGATTATAGAGTAAAAAAGATATATCTTATCACTTTACCACGAGAACTGGGATGTCAGATCTGCTGACCAGCTCGTTGGATACGCTGCCCAGCACAATCTTCTTAATCCCAGTTAATCCCCTGCTCCCCGTTACAATGAGATCGCATTCAATCTTGTTACAGTAATCTATGATAGCGGAAGGTACATCCGCTGATTCCAGAACCTTAGTGGCCACCTTATAGCCCTCAATTTCCCTCTTCACGGCGTTTAAGGCCTCTTCAGCCTTCTTATCGCTCTCGATGGTCACCTGTTCCGGGCTCCTTGGTATTTCCTTTACAACTGTAACCATGTGAAGCTCATCACTGTCCCTCATGAGTTTCAAGGTAAATAGTAACGCCTTTCTGGCGTAATCGGATCCATCATAGGCTAAAACAATTTTCATGACTATAATATATTAACATCGTAGTATATGAGCTTTTTATCATGATAATTAAAAAATTATCACTTTAACCCTCTTTCACGGTACTTTGGGATGAAACTTCTATGGGAGTCATGTTAACATCATAGCCCTTGAAATACCAGGTTATTGTGGCAACTGCACCAAGGGCCCATAGTGCAGTATTGTATAGCACGTAAAGGAATGGTGAGTTAAGGAAGCTCGTGAAGTAAACTGAGAGCGAGCTTAACGTGATGGGAAATACCCTGACGAGCCCTATCATGAAAGCCCTATTGGTGCTGGGGAGTATAAGGGGTTCGTAGATAGTTCTCACTGCCCATCCGAATTCACTGAAGGCCATATTGAGGAGAAGGAGGCCATAGAATAGTCCCATGTTACTGGAAACCGTGTTAATCGTGAAGAGGATACCCAGGATCGTGATTGTTCCTCCCAAGAAGGAGAAGAGGGAAAATTTCCTACTCTTTACCCTGTTCACAGCGAACCCTGCAATAATTCCAGCAGCGCTGGCCCCTACATTGGCTATGAACACTATGAAGTTCTCCAGGTTTGGGAAGTAGAAGTCACCAATGTAGAAGGCCATAAGGCCGTAGGTAAGGTACTGGGATATGGCAATGGCGACCAGGAACCAGTATCTGGACAGAAGGCTTAACTTGTTCACGTTTCTATTTTCCTGGGTATCCTGGGTCCTATTTCCCAGCTTGGACAGCTCGGTCTCAGCTTTCTCTCTTAACCCCTTCATGTAAAGCCATCTGACGGATTCGGGTAGCCTAAGTCTCACCCCTATCAGGAAAGCTAAACCCACCAGGGCTGTTAGGGAAAGCGACAGTAGCTCCAGTGTTGGGCTACTGGATGACGCGGAGAGCAGGACAATTACCGAGGCAACCATTGCTCCCACGTTATCGAAGTTGGGAGCTAGAACCAGTATCTGATCCCTCCTTCTTAAGGGCATCATCTCTGCAGCATAGGATAGCATAACAGGGACTTCTCCCTCAACTCCAAGCACTCCCAGCACTATTCCAAAGGTTAGGGTGAAAAGCAAAGGAGTACTGGTCAAGGGAGTCTTGGTGAATTGAGAGATTAGGGACACTATGGCTATGATCAGCGCTCCAATCCCATACATGGACATTGTAACAATGAAGGTCCTCTTTCTCCCATACATTCTGTCAGAGATAAGGGGAAATATCAAGTTTCCCGCCAGCGTAGCAACGATGGGGGCAATGATGAAGAATACGTTGTTTATGGAGGGGTACAGGAGTGGGGCTATGGTACTTATGGTTCCCCACATGAAGAATCCTAAGGCCAGGGAAGCGAAAAGCAGAGTATGCGTAGATGTCCACACAACCTTATCTACTTTATCTAAAGGTTCCATAAATTTTTGTTATATAACTAGGTTATAAATCTACTTTATACACTGGAGTTCAGGAGCTGTGAATAGCTGCCCTGGGCCAAGTTATCACGGAGATGAACACCGTGATGAGGGCAACAAGGTTAATTATGTCTATGATCTTGGCCATCCCCACGATTCCCATGTATTGCATTGCCATCCCGGTAACTACCTCGGCTATGCCACCAACCAGTCCGCCTATGTTGTACGACATCCCCGACAGGAGTCCCCTTACTTCCATGGGGACAGAGTGGGCAAGAAGTAGAGGGATTAGTGGCCAAAATCCACAGGACGAGGCGTAAATCACCGTGGCAATAATTGAGGCAAGCGGACCTAGGTTTACGAATCCAGGAACGGTGAAGAACAGGGAAGCGGTGAGGGTTACCAGTGCTGAAATAATTAGTTTCCTCACGTTTATTCTATCTGCCAGTCTTCCAAACACTATAAATGATATGGCTAAGCCCAAGTTGGAGACGAGGAGAGTGAGCCCCAAGGTGGAGGCCGAAATTCCAATTAATTTCTCCGCAAAAGTTGGGTAATTACCGAAAACAGAGAAGTATGCCACAAACATCCCTGCCATGGCCATCGTTGACTTCAGAATGAGGTTTAGATAATCCTTGTATTCCACCTTTACCTTTGAGACTCTCACAGTCTTGGACTCGGGTACCTTCAGCTTCATATAGGGCACCAGAAGTAGAGGAAACGTTCCAGTGGCCAGAAATATTCTCCAATCCTGTGCTATGAAGGGAGAAAAATAGATATACATGGCACCCGTGAGCGCGTAGCCTATCCCGTACCCTGACTGGACTATCCCAGTGAGTACTCCCCTGATGGAGACCGGAGCGCTTTCATACGCAACGACAGTACCCGCGGTCCACTCCCCTCCCATGAATATCCCTTCAAATAATCTGGCAATGAACAAAACTATCACGTTGGGCGAGAAGGCCATGAGTCCATGAAAAGCAGAGTAGCCCAGGGTAGTGAACATCAGAACTGGTTTCCTTCCGTACCTGTCTGAAAACCTCCCGAATAGTGTTCCTCCAATAACCCGCCCCAGCAGGCCAAAGGAGAAGAGCAAGGATACCAGTACGTAATCAACGTGGAATGTGTCCTCAATGTACTGATAGACATAGGTGAGAATTAATAAATCGTAAATGTTTCCTGCCCATGCAATTGTGGACGCTAAGGTTGCGTGAAGGTATGGTTTCATTTCGAAAAAATGGTTCAAACTAAACTTAATAATATTTCCTGTGTTGTCAACGCAAGCGTTGAGGCCTTGATAGGAGAAGATGCTATTACTACGTACTCCAGCATCATATCTGCCTGCTAACACTCAGATTAGTGCTGACAGAAGAGCGTATGAGGGATCGCCTTGACGAGCCAGTGAAAGCCATGCAATTAGTTAGCTGTACTAAGTGGGGTTCTGTTAAGCAGTGTAGCGAGTTTTCTTTCAATTTAAGAGTAGATAATATAAGGACTAATTGCAATAAACTCCGCAAACTAAAATCAGCTGTAGTTAAATTGTCTCAGTTTCATCTTTCCATGTGTACAGGGTACTGGTTACAAGGAAGTTGCCTGGACCATGGATAGACCATCTTAAGAAGGAGGCTGAGGTGGAGATCTGGGAGGAGAGAGACCCTCCACCTCGGTCATGGATACTTTCCAGAGTTAAGGACAAGGACGGGTTGCTGGTAACCTTGACTGAAAAGGTGGACAGGGAGGTCATAGATGCCGGAAAGAACCTCAAGGTGATAAGTACATACAGCGTGGGTTTTGACCACATTGATGTGAAATATGCCATCAGTAAGGGAATAAGGGTGACGAACACTCCCGACGTCCTGACAGACGCCACGGCGGATCTGATATTCGGCCTCTTACTGGCCGTAGCTAGGAGGATTGTAGAGGGAGACAGGTTAATCAGGTCAGGTCAATGGAATCTCCCCTGGTATCCGGAGTTCATGTTAGGAAAAGAAGTTAGCCATAGTACCTTGGGAATCCTGGGAATGGGAAGAATAGGAAGGGCGGTTCTGAACAGAGCCAAGGGGTTCAATATGAGAGTGATATATCACAGCAGGAGACCCCACGACGTAGATGCCGAGTTTGTGGACCTGGATACCCTTTTGGCGGAATCGGACTTTCTGGTGGTTACAGTTGACCTTAATCCTGAAACCTATCACATGCTGGATTACTCCAGGTTAACCAAGATGAAGAGTACTGCTTACCTCATCAACGCCTCTAGGGGACCTGTGGTCAAAGAAGATGACCTTGTGAAAGTGCTGTCTGAGAGTAAAATTGCCGGTGCAGCTCTGGACGTCTTTGAAAGGGAACCCATTGGTTCTGATAACCCCCTGATTAAGTTTCCCAATGTGGTTCTGACTCCCCATCTGGGAAGTGCCACAAGGGAGACCAGGGAAAGGATGGCAGAAGTAGCCGTGAAAAATCTGATCAACTGCCTTAAGGGAGAGAGCCCACTTTATGAAGTCAGATTATGACCTTCAGGGGATATTTAGGGACGCCATCACTGGCAATTACAGGAACTTAGTCTTCATAGAGGGGGATTATAGAGAACCTCTCCTTCACTTCATCAACGAATATCTCAAGGTAGAGAAGAACCCATCCGTGGGATATTACTTCCATCCGTGGATTCAGGGAAGCAAGGAAAGACTGGGCTGGGTTAAGTCGCTCCTTACCTCCGTGACGGATATTGATTATTCCTCCTCCGAGAGATTTCTGGGAAGTACATTCGATCTTTCCATAATTGACGCGGTGGACGACTTCAGACCGTCATATGTGGCGAGGGCTATTGAAACCGTGAGGGGAGGCGGACTTATCATAATTTACACCAATAACCTGGAAGAGGGAAAGCTGTACAAGTCCACACTAGCTAGGGATGGGAAGGTTAACAATCTGTTCGAGGAAAGGCTAAGGCGTAAGTTGCTCTCCCATAGGGGCATCCTGTACTGGAGGGAGGGCAAACTCGTGGTGAGGCCCTATTCAAGCTCCGAGGTAAGTAAGCCCAAAAGGACCAGAGGAGGTAAGTATCCCCGGCTTGCCAAACTCTGCAGAACTGATGATCAGGTCAAGGTGTTAGACGAGATCGATTTCCTCCTGGAGGACGGTAAGAAACTCTTGGTAGTGACGGCACCAAGAGGCAGGGGTAAGAGCGCTTCAGTGGGTTTAGCTTTGCCTCTCCTAATCTCCCAGAGCAGATATCCTCTCTCCATCACTGTCACATCCCCAACCTACTGGTCAGGTGCAGAAGTGATGAGATTTTCCGAACTCTCCTTGAAAGCCCTTGGAAAGAAGTTCAGGAGGGTGATTTCCAGGGACGGCAAAGTTCTGTCCCTTGAGACTGGGGAGAGCAGAATAAGATGGCTCCCTCCAGATCTAGCAAAGGATCAACACGGGGACATTCTGGTTGTGGATGAGGCGGCCGCGCTGGGTAGGGAGTTCACTGATTATATTTTGAGGAGATGGGATAAGGTAGCCCTTGTTACCACAGTTCACGGGTATGAGGGTTCAGGGAAAATATTCCTTAAGATGTTTGAGAGTTACACTGGAGAACATGACATTCAGAGGCTTAAACTGGACTTTCCCATCAGGTACAGCAAGGGAGACCCAGTGGAGAGATTTCTGAACGACACGTTTCTGCTTAATGCCGAGGCCAATGAGGGCCACTACATGAACAGGATAGTTGAGATGGATGTGAAATACCTTTTCGAGGACGAGAAAAAGCTGGCCTCAGTATACGGGATCTTAGTTACAGCTCACTACAGGAACACTCCTGACGATCTCATGATGCTCGGGGATATGGCGTTTCAGAGATTATTTGTGGCAGAAAGTGACGTTGGTGTGGCCCAGATCGTTGAGGAAGGAGGACTCTCCCCTGATGCCATTCAATCCATAGCCCAGGGAGAGGAGAACTTAGGTCATCTAATCCCCCAGAGGCTGATTAAGTACTCGAGGATGTTTGAGTTAGGGGAGTTACGCGGTTGGAGGGTGATGCGCATAGCGGTCGCTCCCTCGCTTCAGGGCAGGGGAATAGGTTCTCAGCTCCTCAGAGAGATTGAAGAAAGGGCTGTGAGAGAGGGAGTTGATTGGATGGGTTCCTCCTTTCTCGCAAACTACAACGTTATCAAGTTCTGGGCAAAGAACGGTTACATTCCGCTTCACGTTTCCACGAAGAAAAACGAAAGCCTTGGTGGATATTCGGTTATAGTTATGAAACCCTTCTCCTCTAGAGCCAGGGAAATCGCTCATCAAGTTGCCAGACTACTCAAGGACAAGTTACTCCGGACAACACATCAAGTCTACTTTAATATGGATCCAAGAATCCTTGTCCTATTGCTTAAGCTAGCACCTCCAATCTCTGCCGTGAAGATCCCCGATCCCTACCTAAAGAAGCTAAGGGCATACCTGGAGGGTATCCTTCCCTACAACTCGGTCGCTGAAGCTGTTCATCTGCTGGGGGAGAAGTACTTTAAGGAACTAGCATTTGACTTAGACGACGTTTCCCTGGCCACATTAGTTTCGAGGACATATCAGGGAAGGAGCTGGTATCACGCTGGAATATCCTTGGGCATGACAAGCTCTCAGGTGGAACGTAAACTCAAGGAGACAGTTAGATTAATTCTAGAAAAATATCAGTTGTTATAGCAACTATTGTTACATTATTCATATATCTCTATTAAAAAGTTTAATCTTATGTCAAGTTTTTTAAGCCAAGCCAATAATGATGCAGATCAAGTTGAGGAGAGAATCATCCTTTGCATATACTGCACTTACCCTTTCCTTAATGACCATAGCTGCGAGGTCTACAAATAACATGGTCACCACTACCGTTGGCCCCCTATCTAAGTATCTTCTAGGTTTCTCAAACACGTTAGTTGGAGTTATTACAGCTGTGATGTTCGCGACTACGTTCATTGCTACGTCCTATGTAAATCCCAGCCTGAACTCGTCGCTCAGGCGTAAGGTGTTCATTCTATCTAACTTGGCGATTTTGCTCCTTTTACCCACATATTTCTTTGCGACAAGTCTCACCATATGGGTAATTTCCGCTCTAATAGGTCTTGCCTTTGGACTGGTGATGCCTAACCTCATCACTGCAGCGTCCCTAGTTAACGATAGAAGGACGGCTGAGAGGTTACTGGCCCTCTACTCCACCAGCCTCAGCGTTAGCCTGATTCTTGGACCAGCTTACGAGAGCTTCATCCTGAGCAGGTTTTCCTATAACTACGTTTTCCTGGCGTTCCTTCCAATTTCTGCTGTAGCCTTTGCCCTAGCATGGACCGTCAAGTTCCCAGACACCAAGAAGGAAGTGAGGGGATCAAGGGCCCTGAAGAACAAGGGATTTATCTCCTCCGTGCTGGCAATAACAACCTATAACGTTCCTTTTGCCGCCATAACGGCGTTCTTAACCATACTTGCAGTGGACAGGTTTCACGTTCCGGGAGACCTGGCCTACTCCACCTATATCCCCTTCTTCACAATGTCATTCCTGACTAGGTTATACATGACCATAAGACCATTCAACTCATTAAGAATCCCAATGTTAATATCTATCCTGATTACCGTCTTTACCCTTGCTGGGACCCTCCTGTCGCCCACGTACGGTGTGTTTCTCCTTGTTATGGCCTTGCTCGGCATTCCCCACGGGTCAGTCTTCCCCATGTCTACCATCATGATTCAGAGGGCCACCTCCAAGGAGGAAAGAAATGCCGTTAATTCCTACTTCCTGGCCTACAATAACTTCCTGTTCATAGCGGTTCCCAGCGTGGTCGGATACCTGTCTCAGTTCATTGGACTGTCTCTCACCTTTGGGCTACTCTCGGTACCTGTGGTCATAACCAGTGTCTTCTTCTTCCTCAGGTTCTGGAATGATGATATTCTTACAGGGCAGATACGATCAAGTTAACACTGTTTAAGAGTAAATGTCATGCTGAACTTGGAAAAGTTATATAAATAACAAGGCTTGTAGAAGCCCATGTTAAGGCCGTTAATAGCCATTGACCTAAACAGCAACGTGAGGAGCAGGTCCATTGCCAGGTTTGTATCCAGAATCCTGAGGGTATTTGGAATAGCGGACGTCATTTTCATAATGGACGATGACAGCATCGTGGAATTTAACAATACCCACGTGTTTTCCATTTCCGATCCAGAGTCCGTCACCTCTCTTACCGAGAACCTGAAGAAACTATCAGAGAAAAAGGACGTCCTTGATCTACAGAGCGTCATTACCCTGAAGAAGGAGCTGGGCAGGAGCCTCCTCATAGTGGTTTCTGATAGGAAAATAAAGAGAGAGCATGAGCTAATATTCAAGTATAACGGTAAAAGGGTTCAGAAGGTCGTTTAATGGATCGTTAAAGGTAAAAGCATCCGAACAAGTTTATGACGAGTTGAGATTTTCAGTAGCTGGCGACGTAAGGTTTATGGCATCATTTCTTAATGACAGCTTAGGTATTGGACTAGACTTGCAGAAAATTGAATTCATAAGGAGCTACGGGTCCAGATCCAGGGCTTACGCAAGAACGTTTTCTCTACCAAGTCAATGGAGGTACGTTCTGGATACGGATAAACTTTACGTAATAGAGGTGATATCTGAGAGGTTCGACAGATTGTCCTGTGAGGATAAGGCCTATGTGGTGATCCACGAGCTCATGCATATTCCCTCAAAAATGACAGGAGGCCTGAGGAACCACAGTTACTCGGGTTTCAGGAGGATAAGAGCACTCCTTAGGAGGGTAAACCTACCCACCGACGTCTGTAGAGCTAGCAACCCCTAATTATTCAATAGAAATTCCATTTAATTTATATATCTCTTGTACTTTAAAATTATAAGGTAATCGATTCATGGACGCGGTGAAACTCTCCGCCACGCTCATAGCCATAGCATTCCTTGTTGCCTTTGTTGTTCTGCTCAACGTAAAGTCCATGGTAATCAGCGGTATAAATCAAGTTTTTCAGTTGAAAGATTCATTAAGCCAAGTTAAGATCAGGAGCGTCTCCAGTACTCAACATAACATAACTCTCTCACTGAGTAACCCGTTCAACGTTTCCATGTACGTTTATAACGTAAGTGGGGAGTACATCTATCTGAAAAATCCCATACGTGTACCGCCTATGGGTCAAGGCAATTTCACGCTGATAATAACTAACCCCAAAGCCTTCTATGCACTGGCACAGGCGAGGCAGGAGAATATCACTCTTTACTTGGGAATTGGTACCTTCAACTTCACGCAGGGAGTGAACATATAATGCAGTTCAAAATTACTACCATTTACTACCTTCTCGTGGCAGTAGTTTCCATTATACCCTTCCCCTGGTGGTATTATAGCGTAGGAGGAATAGTTACCATCGAGGATTCTCCCTTTCAGGCACTGATTTACTTCATGGGCACTAGGTTAATTCTCTCGGACGTTATAACTTTCCTCCTTACCGCCTTCAGGCTTTACGTATTCATATTGGCAATAGGATACGCGTTTCAGTCAATGAGGGGTAATCCAAAGATATACTCCACAATGTTCTGGTTTCCCGTACTCTATGTTCTGGATCCCATCCTGATTTACGTTCTCTTCAAGTTCATCCCTCAACTCTTGGGAGTCCCCATACAGTATCCATTCTTTATCTGGGGAACCGAGACCTTTACCTCAACTTATAAGGGAGATCAGATTGTTGCTGAGGTGGTTAGCTATCCCACACCTGTTTACTGGTTTGCCCTGGGAACCGCTGTCCTCTATCCGTTTTCCAGATGGGAGATCAGGTCATCAAGAGGAAGGGCAAGACAGCCCTAGTTTTATTTACTTTATTGTATCCTTTTGATTTGAAAGTAACTTACTATCGTCCGGGTAATCTCATTTCTTTCACTTTACGTGCTAATTTATATACTGTAAAAAGTAAAGTTAGATTAAAAGGTGAAGCAAATGAGTGACCTGATAGGTTCCATAGGCATCCTTGTATTCAGGCTACTCTATGGGGTAGCATTGATACCCCACTCTTTCCCAAAAATTTCCATGAATAAGCAGGTCAAGGAAATGATGAAGCAAATAGGAATTCCCGGTGCGTTTGTGGACCTTTCACTGATAATTGAGCTAGCGGGAGGTTTGCTAGTAATCCTGGGCACCATATACGTGTTGGTGGACTTTGTATTGGCGCTGTTCTTTCTGGGAACTACCATAGTGAGCGTAGCAAAAATGAAGAAACCGCTACCATCCATAACTAATCCTGGATACGACCTGGACATCCTGTTCCTGGCTGGTGCTCTCCTACTTCTCCTCCTAGGTCCCGGCCCCATATCTTTACTGCCTGGCCCACAGCTGTAGGAATTTAAAAGATAGTTATTTTTCAGATGGTCTGGAGATCATATCTTCAAACTTTTCTGATCCTTTTTAAAAAGACGTAGAGAATGTAAAGAATTTATAGCAAGATAATAACATTTCATGGCATGAGGTTCCAGTCACTTAATGAACTACAACTCTACCTTGAGGAAGGAGATCCTGTGTTCAGAATGCTAGAGGCTAAGATCATACATCTGGGGCAGGGAGAAGCGGTGGTGGAGGTTCCTTACAAGTACGAAATAACTAGAAGGGGAGGCGTGCTGAACGGGGGTATGATCATGACCATCATGGATTTCACTGGAGGAATAGTGGTGGCAAGTGTAAATGACGGTGACGATCAGGTGACACAGGAGCTTAAGGTGAACTTCCTTGAACCCATGCATAAGGGTCCCTTTCAATGCCATGCAAGAATCCTGAGAAAGGGTTACACAGCGGTGGTCGTTGATATAGAGTTCATGGACAACGAGGGAAAACTAGGCGCTAAGGCCTTAGGAACGTGGTATATTATTAGGGGAAGGAAGGTCACAAAAAGTTAATTTTTATTCAATACCCACTTCTCTCCCCATTGTCCCATCAACTTGAAAATACTTTCTAGTTCCTTACCCTTGCTGGTCAGAGCATACTCCACCTTGAAGGGTCTAGTATCCACTATTCTCCTCTCCACTATACCAGCCTCCTCCATGAACTTGAGGGTGGAGGATAGGGTCTTTGAGCTCAGCCCAGTTTCCCTCAGGAGTTGATTGAACCCCTTCGGTCCATCAAAGAGATACCTCAGTACCAGTAGCCTAGCCTCTGTCCCTATGATCTTGATTGTCTCCACGATGGGACACGTAGCTTTGTTTTGTTCATCACGTGAAATTGATGCCATCTGATTTACATGAAGTAACCTCACTCTTATATAATTTATGATCTAAATCTGCTTTAGGAAATAAAATGGCTAGACTTGTAAGGCACGACAGGAATTCCCCATACCAAGTTAAGACGAACAGTGGGGAGACCTTGTGGATATGCGCGTGCGGTCTCTCCAATAACAAACCCTTCTGCGACGGGTCCCATAAGAAAACGCAGGACGAGAACCCCGGCGACATATATGTGTACGATGGGAACAGCAGGGTGAAGGTAAACCCGCTATACATGTAAAAGGCTAAGAAAGAATCTTTTTTATTAGCTCTAGCGAGTGGGGGTTTTCCAGGGAGGACGTATCTCCCAGGTCCCTGTTCAGTATTGTGTTCCTTATGAGCCTTCTCATTATCTTGGCGTTTCTGGTCTTTGGCAATTCAGGCACCAGTTTCACTGCTGAGGGTGCTATGGCCTTTCCCAGTTTGTCCTCGAGGTATCTTAACAGTTCTTCCTCTAGACTTTCTTTCATCTCCTTGGGCACAGCTAGACATACTATCTTTTCTCCCTTAACTGGGTCTGGTAACCCAACGCACGCGCTCTCCACTACCGCCTGATGGGCATTGAGGACCGCCTCTATCTCTCCAGGGCCTATTCTCTTCCCAGAGACCTTTATGGTATCGTCGCTCCTTCCCACTATGTAGAAGTATCCATCCTCATCCCTAAGAGCCAGATCCCCATGAACCCAGACGCCCTTCCATCTGGACCAGTAGGTGGAGATGTACCTATCTGGATCCCTCCAGAATCCTCTGGTCATCCCTGGCCAAACACTTAACACCACTAGTTCCCCTTCCTCGTTTGGTCCCGTAGGTTTACCGCTCTCGTCGAAGATCTCAGCCCTTATTCCAGGCGATTGTCCATTGAAGGAGGACGGCTTCATTTCCTTGATCACGTAATTGCCCAGTATGCCACCTGAGATCTCCGTACCACCGGAGTAATTGATCACCGGAGATTGTGTGGCTTGGGCTATCCATTTCCAGCTCTCTGGATCTATGGGCTCGCCAGTGTTTCCCACAACCCTCACGTTAAGTTTCATGGAGGGCTTAGAGGACTTGAGGCTCCTGATCAAACTGGCCGATAGACCTAGGACCTTTACCTTCAAGGTATCCACGAAACTCTCCATGATCTCAGGAGTTGCGTAACCGTCCAGAAGGGCAATCCTCCCCCCAAGCATCAGGGACCCAAACACAAGCCATGGCCCCATCATCCATCCCATATCTGAAATCCAGGAAACTCTCTCACTCCTTCTTACGTCAAAATGGAAATACATATCTGCCGAGGCCTTGACCGGAAAGCCACCGTGTACATGAACGCAGCCCTTTGGTCGCCCGGTGGTACCTGAGGTGTAGATGATCATCAGGGGACTCTCAGCCTCTGTTTCCTCATAACCGTCTCCCCCTTCCTTCACTACTTCCCTGAGGTCATGATAATCCTTGAGCTCAGCTGAGGTCTTTAGTGCAACCTTAATCACATCAAGTCTCTCCAGGTTCCTGGTGGGTTCTATAAACTTCCCCTTTCTCGCATATCTATCCACAGTGAAGATTGCCTTGGCTCCGCTATCTTCCATTCTGACTCGGATTGGTTCCTCGCCGTAGCCTGAGAAGAGGGGAACTATCACCATCCCGGCCCTTGCTATCCCCAGCATTACGGGAACTATCTCGGCTGTCATGGGCATGTAAACCGCTACCCTGTCACCAGGTGACAATCCCTCCTTTCTTAGCCAGCTGGATATGGATTTTGCCCAGCTAAGGGTCTGAGAGTGGGTGAACTCCTTAACTTCCCCTTCCTCGTTCATGGACGAGACAATGGGATCCGGAGAATCCCTTAACTGGTCAGTAACGTTCAGCTTTCCCCCAACAAACCACCTGGGCCATTCCTTTCCTCGAGATAGGTCCAGTACCTTCTCTGGGCTTTTCCTGAACTCCACTCCTATTCTTTTCAGAAATGCGGACCAAAACTCAGGTTCCTTCCAGGTGGACTCCTGAAATTGCTCTAGGGATTGGCTCCTCTCGGTCATCCATTTTCCTATATTACTTTCATCTTTCCATTCAGCGTTAGGCTTCCATGTCAAGCTCTTACCCTGAGGGGAATGCTGTACTCTAGGATTTCAACCTTTTTCCCTATCTCCGGAATGCCCTGAACAATCGCCAGAAGACCCCCGGTCGCTTCCTTGAACCTAACCAGGCCCACTGTGATGGGTTCATCCAGCCTCTTTTCCCTGTTATCGAAGTATATTGTCGTGAAGCTGTCCAGATACGGCTCCTTAACTTCCACATACTCTCCGTTCTCCAGGAAGCAATACTCGCAGTACAGCCTGGGCGGTACGTATACCCTTCCGCACCTGGGGCACTTCCTTCCAAGTATCTTCCCCTCCCTCAAACCCCTGAGGAAAGCCTCGCCGTCTGGTCCCACCGTGTAGACATACCTCTCAACTTCCATAACGTCCTTCCACGTGAGGAGCTCATCCTCTTTCCCATGCTTATCCCACGACATTCATACCACCTCAAAGCACTCTATGTCCTCTATGCTTCCCTCCCTCTTCTCCACAGGTTTCCATCTGGCCCTCACTGTTTTTCCCATGATCCTCATGCTCTTTACGTCATCATAGGAACAGCAGATTCTGTGAAACAGCCCGGGGTACACGTAATCCCTTGGGGATGAAGGGAAAAGCCTGATGGTTCCCACTATCTCGGGCTCCTCAAGCCTGTCCCTGGTCCACGATATGAAGCTGGCTACGGCGGTCATAACAATTCCCTCATCCTTCACCTCCACCCACTGGGAAGTGGGATAGAAGCAATCCTCGCAGTACAGCCTGGGCGGTACGTATACCCTTCCGCACCTGGGGCACTTCCTTCCAAGTATCTTCCCCTCCCTCAAACCCCTGAGGAAAGTACTGAGGGCCTGCCCTGCTGTGTAGGAGTACTTGGCCTGTGGCCTGTACGTGACGGTGAAGTGTTCCTTCAATTCCTCCTCCTTCAAAGGATGCACCATGATCTCACCTCAATTCCTCATAACTATGACCGTGGAGGCCTGCATCAGATCACCCCACGCTTGAGCCACACCCGTGTGAACGGGTCTCTTCACCTGCATCTTTCCCGCAGTTCCCTTGAGTTGCCAGTATATGCTTATGACTTTCATCAACCCTGCGGCCGCTATGGGATTTCCAACTCCCAGAAGCCCACCGGAGGGACTGCTGGGTATGTCTCCATCCCTATCGAAGAACCCTTCCTTCAGGAGCAGTGGTGCTTCGCCCTTTCTTGCCAACATGAGCCCCTCAAGGTGATGAAGTTCCTTATAATCAAAGGGGTCGTAAGGTTCCACAACGTCTATCTCTCTCTGCGGTCTCTCTATCCCCGCCATTCTGTAGGCCATCCTAGCGGCGTTCTCAAGATACCTTGGGTAGGCCAGTTCCCTATTGGGCCATGAGGTGTTGTCAAGAGTCCATCCCACTCCCTCAACCCATATGGGCGTATCTGTGTATCTCCTCGCAATGTCACCGTCCACGAAAACCATCGCAGCTGCCCCATCACTTACTGGACTCACGTCGAGAAGTTGTACCGGCCACACCAGAACCTCGCTTCTCAGCACATCATCCACAGTGATTTCCCCACCTAGCTGAGCATAGGGATTATTCGCAGCGTTTCTCTTGTTCTTCACCGAGACCAGAGCGATCTCCTCCTTGCTTATCTTATTCACGAACATGTACCTGTGCATTTCCATGGCGAAGATCCAGATGAGGTTTGGGTTCAGCGGTTTCTCCGTGATGGGGTCCCAGATATACCTGAAAACTGCCTGGGGATGAGGTCTACCCGGGCTCATCTTCTCCTCTGCCACAGCAAGGACCTTCTTGCACATCCCGCTGGCCACGTGATACCACCCAGATATTGCCGTCATGACCCCGGTTGCTCCTCCAACGTAGACCCTACTCGCCGGTTTCATCACTCCTCCAGCGCCGTGAGCTAGGTATTCACCCTTCATGTGGACCCCATCGAAGGCATCTGGTGCGCTCCCTATTACCACGCAGTCTATATCCCTTAACTCTAGACCTGCCTCGTCAAGGGCCTTCCTTGAGGCCTCCCACGCTAGTTCCTGGGGTGTTTCCAACATTCTTCTTCTGAAGGGAGTCATTCCGGCACCTATGGCCGCGACCCTTCTGAACTTCAGGTTAGTTTTCATTCTTGCGTCACCTCTGCAATACCGCCACTCCTCCCGTGAAGGTAGGTATCCCTCTCCAGCTCGCTACCACCGCTGAACTGACCCCCTCTCTCATGTACTCTACAGCGTCAAGGACAAGGGAAAGTCCTGACGCCTCCAGGGGATAACCCTTGGCCAGATGGCCTCCCTTAGGGTTAACCGGTAGATAACTCCCCTCATGGAAATATCCTTCCCTCAGCTTCTCCGCCACGTTGTTAACTCCAAGGGCCTCTACGTGTTGCAGTTCCTTGTAGCTGTACCTGTCGTCAACGAACATTCCGTTGACCTTTAGGGGAGACTCCAGCTTGGTCATACCAAAGGCCAGTTCAGACGCCTTCCTGAGATAGAAGGCATCGCCCAGCTTGGCCAGTTCCAAGTTGGAATTGTCAGTAGAGAATCCTATTCCCGTGATCCAGATTGGCGTATCATTGAACTTCCTCGCAAAGGTCTCCGAGGCAAGAACAACCACTATGGCCCCATCCACGGGACGGGCGACGTCCACGCGGGTCAGGGGGTAAACAATCATCTCCTGAGAGAGGACATCTTCCTTTGACAGCATTGACGCGTGTGGGGCTCTCCCTGTTTTTAGGCCGCTGGCCCTGTTCTTTATTACCACCTCCGCTAGGTCCTCCCTAGTCACACCGGTTCTGTGCATGAACTTCGTGGCATCCAACTCCGCTATGAAGTGATAGTTAGGAATCTTAGCCTCCCTAACGTAGACGGGATCCATGGCTAACTCCACGATCTCAGGGAAGGTCAGGATATCGCTTGGTTTGGCATGGGATTCAACCACTACAACGTCCGCAACCCCTGAGTTAATCAACATGAACCCGTGTGCTAGCCCTTGGAGTCCATCCCCGGCCACCGTCATTGTTGGCCTCATGGATCCTCCCACTGGGTCTGGGGCGAACTCGTCTGAAATGGATATTCCTTCCCAGAAATCCTCCTGGCATGATATGAAAGCGTCAACCTGTTCCCTTGGGTTCATCCCTCCAGCATCATAAAATGCCCTCTGAGCAGCCTCAAACATCATCTCCCTAAACGAGAGGTCGTGGACATTAGTGGAGAACCCGTACCAACCAATTCCCACAATACCCACGTTCTCCACTATCTCACATGATAATTATGTTAAAATCCTATATAAAATCTACTTATTTTCACAAGTCTATAAAAGTACACTTAATAAGATTTAAAAAATTATAACTAGATTAAAGCTCATGTATAAGCTCCTCCACGTGCCTTGAGAGAATCATCCTCTGAACCTCATCTGTACCCTCTCCTATTCTGGTCAGCCTCACGTCCCTGTAGGCTCGCTCAACTCTCGTTAGCTTTGCGTATCCCATTCCTCCCATCACCTGAACCATCCTGTCCACAACCCTGTTGGCGATCCCTGAGGAAACAAGCTTCAGTGACGAGATAAGGGGTTCTGCCTTTCTCCAGTCCCTAGTGAAGGCATTACATGTAACCTCGAGGAGTGCCCTCGCGGACTCAAGCTCCGCAATGGAGTCTGAGAACATCCAGGCTATTCCCTCATGTTCAGTGAGCCTCTTTCCGAAGGCCTGCCTTTCCTTAGCCCAGTTGTAGGCCTCCTCAACAGCTCCCAAAGCAAGTCCCAGGGATATCGCAGAGATAGCTATTCTGCCCACGGAAAGAGCGTATTTCACAACCTCCCATCCTCCCACGAGCTCACCCTCGCAATCGTTCATCCTTATTTTAGCCGTCCCTGTTCCCCTGTTACCCTGGACCTCGATCTTCTCCCTTTCCACGCACTGGGTGTCCCTCACGAGGTAGGCGGATATCTTCCCCTCGTCATTTCTGGCTGCAACTAGAAACACGTTTGCGTAAAGTCCCTGCGTGATCCACATTTTCTCACCGTCTATCCTCCACGTTCCGTTCACCTTCCTAGCTACTGATCTCATGGAGGAGGTATCTGACCCACAGCATGGTTCACTTAGGGCGAATGAGCCTAGGGTCTTACCCCTGGCCAGTTCCTCCGTTAGATCTTGGTCCCTACCATACTTTCTCAGGGGCGCGTTCACCAGCTCTCCCTGAACGTCCTGTAGGAGCGCGACCGAACCGCTCACCTTGGCTATCTCCTCCAGACAGATCATAGAGTCTAGTAACTCCGCGCCGTAATGAAGGGGATCCAGAATCCCCAGTTCTCCCATCTTCAGGATCAGTTCCCGGGGGTAAAGGTCATCCCTGTCAATCCTGTCCGCTACCCTCAGGATCTCCCTTCTGGCAAAGTCTGAAACTGTGGAAACGAGAAGCTCGTCCATTGATAATTATAGATCTGAAGATATTTAAACATGTATTTTGCGAGTTGATGGGGTAAGTAACGTTTTATAATGGATTGAACTGTGTCTCCCATGTTTCCAGAGCTACTGGGTATAAGGAAGGAAGAGGAAAGGGAGGGGTACGTGAGAATGTCCATGATCACGGAGGAGAATCAGGTAAACGTACACGGCACCGTGCACGGGGCAGTAATATTTGCGTTGATTGACTCTGCCTTCGAAGCGATAAGTAACCAGGGGAGGAGGGCTGTTGCACTTAACGTGGAGGTGAATTACAGGAGACCAGTGAGTCCAGGGGAGAAACTGGTTGCCGAGGCGTGGCCTGAGTCGCTTGGAAAAACCACTTCAGTGTACAGGATTAGGGTTACGAACTCCCAGGGGAAGGTCGTAGCCATCGCCACTGCACTGTCGTACAGTGTGTTGTAAATTTTCATTCACTGGGAATGAGTTCTGTATTTTAAAGGGTATGAGAAGGTTATCTCATGAACAGACTCGTAGTCATTCTGGTGATCCTAGTTCTGGTTTTCTTCGTACTGGCCTCCTTCGCAGGCACGGTGCATAGGTTCAGCTGGGCTTACTTTCCCACCGAACAGGAGAGTAGCGAAGCCATCATTGTGATGAAGGTATCACAGTACATTGCGTTTCTGAACGTCAGCGTGAATCTAATACCCATATTCAACGGGTCGTCTACCAGCTACGTCAACAGTTCAGTGCAGGTATATTTGCCCAACGGTTCCATCGTGGTGCTCAACTCCATGAGACCAGCTATCTCGTTCAGGGTGGAATTACCCTATGGTGAGGGAGTTCCCCTTGGTGACACTGAGGGCTTCGGATATGGAGGCCATGGTCTCCCCACAATCACCATCAGTTATCGCTCGAACTACAGTGACCCGGTCGCATTTTATGTAATTCCCAACTACTTTAGCTACCAGGAGGGCTTAACATCTCACCTACCCTCCCAAGGGCTTGTCACTGCAATGCCCAGCGGAGTGGTATTCTACCTTCTGGTAAACGGAACGGCACTGGTTCAGGTAGAAGGGGTGGGTTACGCATGAGCGACAGAAGTAAGGAACTTCTAGATAAGGTATCCAGGCTGGCAAACTTACTTGAGGATATCAATCTAATTCTGGAGGACGCCAAAAGTACCATATTGATTCCTATTGGGGTGATAATTTCCCTGATAGGTTTCACAATTCTTTACATTGTGGAGTCGCTAGAGTCATCATCTTTCGTGTTGATAACTCCCTACTCCAGTTTCCTCATTATAGGCGTTTTACCCGGCCTCGCACTTGGAATGGCCCTCTTCTATTTCAAACATAGGTCCAACGTCAAGCGGAAGAAGGTACACAGTTTCACTTCTGTATCAGAAGCATTGCAATTCCTGGAGGGAACCGACTGGTCAGAGTTGAGGAAGAGGATTTTCCTAGGCAGGTTGTTACTAGCAATTGGAGTTGTGCTTTTCGTGATACTGGCGTGGCTCGTCATAACGGGGGTGCTTAGCGTCATTATCCTTCTATTGGGAATAGGGTTTCCCTTCCTCACAACCTTTACCATTCCAGTTGCTGGAGCGCTCTCAGCTATCCTAACGGGTTACATTGCGTGGTATACCTGGAAGAATATTATCCTAGGTTCGCTAATTCTTGGCGACCTGCTATGGGACCTTAGGTGGTTAGAGATTGAGTTCCAAGAACGGGGACCTCAGGCCTGACCTCTACGTCATCGCAAGGATAATAGAGGTGCTGAAGAAGAATGGTCCCACCAAGAGGACTCCCCTTGCCAGGGACACCGGTCTAGCTTACGACAGGTTGCTCGTTTACCTCGAATGGATGGAGAGGAGGAACCTCATCAGGGTAAACGAGGAGGGGGAGGTTATCCTGACAGAGGAGGGCCTAAAGAGTTACGACGCAATAGTGGACTGGATCCTCAAGTATGTGGGGAAAATAAGGTTTAGACGTTACACTAATCCTTGAACAGCCTCCTTGATATGATCAGCTTCATCACATTCATGGCTCCCTCCGCCCCTACTAGGTAAGAGACTATGCCCCTGAATCCCATCTCCACCATCGCATCCTTGGAGTAGCCATAAGCGCCCATCCACATCATCACGGCCTTCGTTATGTCGAAGGCCACCTGCGGGGCCGTGAGTTTGCTCATGGCTGCTAGCATTGCAGTCTCGTCAGAGTTGGGTTCCCTGTCCATCATCCAGGCTGCCTTGTAGTTGAGAAGCTTCGCCATCTCTAGCCTAGTTTTAAGTTCAGCGGCCTCGAAGGCTATGGCCTCGAAATCCTTGAGCTTGGTCGAGAAAACCTCTCTCTGCTTAACGTACTCTAGTCCCATCTCGAGGATTGCCTCAGCTGCACCTATGCAGGCCCCGGCAACCAGCACTCTTGCGTGGTTAAACCCATCCATGGCGTAGTAGAAGCCCCTGTTCAACTCGCCCACAAGGTTTCCCTCAGGGATCTCCGCGTTGACATACCTCATTATCCCAGTGGAAATTCCCATCCTTCCCATATTCTCTATCTTTGACACCTCTATGCCCTGCGTAGAAGTGGGGACAAAAAACATGGATATTCCCCTGTGACCTGCCTCAGGACTAGTCTTGGCCAGGGTAAGATGTCCTCCACCCCAGTTATAGGCCTCTAGGACACCGCTTATGTAGATCTTCTGTCCGTTCAACACGAACCTTCCATCCTTTCTAGTTGCAAGGGTCTTTATCCCAGCAACGTCGCTTCCTCCGGAGGGTTCCGTTGAGGCTACCCCGAGGAACCAATCCCCTGAGGTCACCCTGGGAAGAACGGCTTCCCTCAAACTCTTGGAACCGTATCTGTCCAGCACGTATCCCCAACCGCTCTCCAGAAGGAAATAAACCGCAGTGGCCATGCTGAAGTCAGCCCTGGCTATCTCCTCTGCAGCTATAGTGGACAGAAGGAATCCTGCCCCCTGACCTCCCACGTCCTGAGACGCCGTCATGGCCCATATTCCTAGAGACGACGCCTTCTTGACGAACTCTCTCGGGATCCCCTCCCGGTCGATCTTTCCGACAAGTGGCCTAAGTTCCCTCTGGAGGAAATTCCTCAAGTTTTCTCGAAACAGTGATTCTTCCTCTGAGAAAGAGAAGTCCATATAATTATATTATTCAGAAAGTTATAAAAGTATCGTGATGATTCAGATGTTTCAAAAATGTTTTAAATCGAGGTTGTAGTCTTATTATTCGACATGGTCAGACTATACGAAGAGCGTTCTCCGAAAGGATTTTCTAATTACTTTTCTGATTAATATGTTAAACTGAATCAGATGCAATTTTAAACGAGCAGATTTATATCGATAATGACAAATATATATTCATGAGCACGGCTTCAAGAATAATAGAGGAAGATTCAAGGTATTTAATGCAATCATTCAGTAGATGGTATCCCCTAGTGATTGAACGAGCCAAGGGATCCCTGGTCTATGATGTTGACGGAAAGGAGTACATAGACATGAATGCCGGGATAGGGGTTATGGCGCTCGGGCATGGGAACGAGAAGATTGTGCATGCGGTTCAGGAGCAAATGAACAAGTTCTTCCATTACAGCCTGACGGACTTCTATTACGATCTGGCAGTCAGGGTAGCTCGAAAGCTGGTATCCCTGGTGGGGTTTCAGGGTAAGGTGTTTTACACCAACAGCGGGACAGAGAGCGTTGAGGCGAGCCTGAAGATAGCCAGGGGTCACACGAGGAGGCAGTACGTAATTGGATTCACCAATTCTTTTCATGGGAGAACCTTCGGCTCCATGTCCTTTACCTCCAGCAAAGCCGTTCAAAGGTCCTCGTTCTCTCCCCTATTACCCTCAACCCTCCTAGTTCCTTATCCCGATAGACACAACCCGCTCTGTCGGGAGGACTGCGCCAGCGCCATCTTGGATTACATTGAGGATTGGGTCCTCAAAAAGATCGTTGATCCCAACGACGTGGCAGGTTTCCTTCTGGAGCCCATCCAGGGAGAGGGAGGAGTTGTAGTCCCCCCTAGGGAGTTCCTCCAGGGTCTTCAGAGAATAGCTAGGAAACATGGGATTCTCCTCATCTTGGATGAGGTGCAGACGGGAATAGGCAGAACCGGCAAGATGTTTGCCTTTGAGCATTTCGGCGTGGAGCCCGACCTGGTATGTCTGGCGAAGGCATTGGGAGGAGGGTTACCCCTAGGGGCAGTTGTGGGTAAGAGCGAGATCATGGACCTTCCGAGGGGATCACATGCCAACACCTTTGGAGGAAACGCGCTTGCCCTGGCCGCAGCGGAGGTCGTGCTTGAGGAAGTCCCCAGACTTCTGGAGAGGGTAAATGCGCAGGGGAAGATAATCACGGATATTCTGAGCTCATCTAGGTCCAGGTACGTGGAGGAGATCAGGGGCATGGGTCTCATGATAGGGGTGGATCTGAGAAAGGATGGGGAACCATATGAGGAGGGACTGGAAAATGTGTTAAGGAGGTCCTTTGAGAGGGGCGTTCTGGCCATAGGTGCAGGTGAATCGGTGGTGAGATTACTTCCTCCTCTCGTTATAGAGGAAGAGCTGGCTAAAAGAGGTAGCTCTATAATAAGGGAGGAGCTAGACAGATTGTAGGTGATGTAGTTGGTGTTCCCGTTCAAGGGCCTCGAGGACTTCAAGATAGACTTGGATCAAGATCA
Source organism: Metallosphaera javensis (ex Hofmann et al. 2022) (assembly GCF_022064045.1). Classification (NCBI taxonomy): domain Archaea; kingdom Thermoproteati; phylum Thermoproteota; class Thermoprotei; order Sulfolobales; family Sulfolobaceae; genus Metallosphaera; species Metallosphaera javensis (ex Hofmann et al. 2022). Next base: position 34,456 of record NZ_JAKNCW010000006.1, read on the forward strand.
TGAACTTTTGCGCACCACAATAAGGGATTTCCTGGAGAGGGAGGTAAGGAATAAGGTTGAAGAGGGGGAAAGGAAGGGAGACCTTGGAGAGGTTAGGGAGAGGATAAAGGAGCTGGGACTTAACGGATTGGATGTGCCCCAGGAGTACGGAGGAGCAGGTGGTGATTATCTCTCTCTTCTAGTTACCACGGAAGAGATCAGCAGGGTCTGGCCCTCACTCTCCACATTCTTCCTGATAAATTGGATGTTCACCAGCGCTCTACTCAGGTTTGGTAGCAAGGAAATCAAGGAAAGATATGTGCCTCCTGTGGCAAGTGGAGAGAAAATAGCAGCCTTTGCCAACACAGAACCCGGAGCGGGCACAGATGTAGCCGGAATGACGTCCGTTGCAAAGAAGATTGATGGAGGTTACATTCTAACAGGGAAGAAGATATTCATCACCAGCGGAGACCTTGCAGATTATATCATTGTTACCGCTAGGACTTCCCCTCCATCCGAGCAGAGATGGAAGGGAATCACCATGTTCGTTGTGGAGAAGGACTTTCCGGGCTTCAAGGTTGAGGGAAGGATAGACACGACTGGGCTAAAGGCATCTCACACCACGGAGATATCCTTTAACGAGGTGAAGGTTCCGGAGGAGAACGTGGTTGGGGAGGTTGGGCAGGGATTCAAGTATGCTGTCTCGTCCTTCGATTACGCCAGAACCATAGTTGCCGCTCAGGCGCTAGGGATAGGCCAAGCTGCCCTGGAAAGGATGGTTAGATACTCCGTGGATAGAAAGAGCTTTGGGCAGAGCATAGCATCGTTTCAGATGGTCCAACAAAAGGTTTCGGAGTCCATGGCGGACCTCACCACATCGAGGCTCCTGGTTTACTGGGCCGGATCCTTGTTCAAGAGGGGAATGGAGAACGAGTACATCATGGCCGCCTCTCTGGCCAAGTTCTTCGCCACAGAGGCTGCTGAGAGGATAGTATTGAGGACCATGACTGTCCACGGTGGATATGGGGTCACCACCTCCACCGGCCTTGAGAGGATGTTAAGGGATATACAGATCCTTAAGACCTATGAGGGGACTAACGACATTCAAAGGGTCTCCGCGGCTAGACACTTCTACAGGAAGTTCATGGGGCTAAACGTATGATAGGTAAGCCCGTGAGGAGGTTAGAGGATCCAAGGCTGATCTCCGGAAGAGGAAGGTTCATAGACGACATTCACCTACCAGGTGAACTCTTCCTAGGAGTGATAAGATCTCCATATCCAAGGGCAAGATTTCGGGTTCACGGTAATGGAGTAGGGGTCATAACTCAGGCGGATCTGAAAACTAACCCGATGCCCAATTTCTTTTACGAATCAGCGCCCAGGGAATTTCCCCTTGCTGTGGACGAGGCCAGATACGTTGGCGAGCCCATTGCACTGGTGACGGGAAGGGACAGGTATGAGGTTGAGGATTTGAAGGAGAGAGTTGAGGTAGAGTACGACCCCCTCCCACCAGTGGAGAGCGCACGTGAAGCTCTCAACGGCTCTAACTTAGTCCACCAGGAGCTGGGTTCAAACCTGGTGTATCAGGATTCCTTTGAGTACGGAAGGCAACCCTCTTCCTTCAAGACCTTGGAGAAGACCTTTCGCGTTAACAGGATTTCCCCAATGCCACTCGAGACCAACGGGGTTATAGCCGATTACTCACCCGTGGAAGGAAGCCTCACGGTTTACGCTAACACTCAGGTTCCACAGGTATTTAGAACTGCTCTAAGTATAGTTTTTCAGATACCTCGGAGTAGGATAAGGATAATTGTTCCGGATTCAGGTGGAGGATTCGGGGGCAAGATTTTCCTGAAGCCTCTCGTCCTGGCTACCATGGCCTCCATGATCACAGGAAGACCCGTGAAATACATTGAGACCAGAACGGAGCACGTCATGTCCGCAGTTCAGGGCCCAGACAGGGAGTATCATGCTAAGATCATGTACAGAGAAGGGGAAATCCTTGGAATGGAAGTAGATCTCTTGGAAAATTTCGGTGCCTACATGCACACCTATCAGCCTCTTCCAATCCTGAGGCAGATATATCACCTCACAGGGGCTTACAACATTCAATATCTCAAGTTCAACGTTAAGGGAGTGCTGACCAACATGCCTCCTACGGGGCCTTACAGGGGTCTCGGTATTCCACCCGCAGTGTTAGTCTTGGAAAACATGGTCAGCTCCGTGTCCAGAAAGGAGAAGACTACCCAGTGGGAGATCAGGAGGCAGAACTTCATCAAGACTTTACCTCATACCACAATCACGGGGGCAATTTATGACAGTGGAGATTACGTGAAATCCCTGGAGGTCTTGAGGGAAGCCCTTGGAGAGAAGGGGCCAGGTCTCACTGGTATGGGCGTGGCCTTCGCCCTGGAACCGGGTTCCTCCCTGGCCTTTCAGACCCTGGTGGTGAAGAAGGCGAGAACGCCCTATTATGAGGGAGTTTACATCAAGATGGACAGCGGGGGAGACGTCACGGTTTCATTGAGCACGAACTCCATGGGAACAGGTCATGAAACCTCAGTGGCCCAGGTTGTTTCCCACGTTCTGGGAATATCAATGGATAAGATAAGGGTAGTCCTGGGAGATACCTCAGGGCCCCCAGGAACCGGATTCTATGGTAGCAGGTTCTCGGTGGTTGCCATAAGTGCAGTGTATAAGGCCTCAATCAAGCTCAGGGAAAGAATCAGGGAGCTTGTGGCCCAGGTGCTCAATGTTGAGGTGGATAGGGTGGAGATCAAGGATGGGATGGTAAGGGTGGGCAACAAAAGTTTTCCAGTGGAGGAAGTAGCTAACCTGGTCTATAACAGGTATCATTCGCCCCTTGATGATATGGGAATAGAGGCTACAGAGGTGTTCAACTCGCCAAACGTCAACGTTGCGGACGAGAGCAGGAGGGTTAACTTCTCCTCAACCTATGGGGTTAACGCCCATGGTGCAATCATAGAAGTTGATCCAGAGACCGGTTTCATCAAGATCAAGAAATACGTTGTGGTAAGCGATAGCGGTAACATAATCAACCCCCTTATAGTGGACGGCCAGCTCATGGGTGGCACCGCAATGGGAATAGGGGCTTCTCTCCTTGAGGTCATAAGATACGTCTCAGGAATTCCACAGCAGACCAACCTGGCAGATTACTGGATGCCCACAGCCCTTGAAATACCTAGGATGGATATCAAGCATCTGATCTCACCATCCCCATTTACGCCCCTGGGAACCAAGGGTGTGGCTGAGGGCGGAGCCACCGTCCCCTATGCCGTCCTCGTTAACGCTCTAGAGGATGCCTTGGGTATCACTTTAAGCCGGGTGGAGGTCCCCATAACGCCAGAGTTCGTCCTTGAACAGCTAGAGAAAAGTGTGGTTAAAGCAATTTAGTTTTCTCCCAGGTTTAAGCAGTTTAGGAGATTTCTAGATTTTTTCAGTAATGCTTTAAATCTTAGGCAGGAAAGTTAAAGTATGGAGCTAGCTGAACTTTTCTCGGAGTTTGCCACCTCAACCTCCTTCTCTGACCTTTCTGATAGGGCAGTACATGAGGCCAAGAGAAGGATGTTGGACTCCCTTGCGGTGGCTCACGCTTCAATATCCTCTCCGCCTGCAGAAGTGACGAGAAAGGTAATCCCATACTTTCAGGGTCAGGGCTTGCTTCTGGGAGGAGGTACGTCTTCCCCCGACATGGCTGCATTTTACAACACCCTATTGATCAGATATCTTGACTTTAACGACACTTACCTTTCCCTGGAACCTCTACATCCATCGGACATGATAGGTGGTCTCCTCGCGGTCAATCCCAGACTGAGCGGGAAGGAACTGATCAGGGCCATAGTTCTGGGCTACGAGATTTCAACTAGGTTATGTGATTCCACCTCACTGAGAAAGAAGGGATACGATCACGTGAATTTCCTTCAGGTTGGATCAGCGGTGGCCCTTGGAGTGGCTCTAGGTCTCAACAAGGAACAGCTTCAGAACGCCATTTCCATAACTTTGGTTCCGCATGTGGCACTGAGGGAAACCCGTTCTGGAAGCCTAAGCATGTGGAAGGCTGGAGCAACGGCAGAGGCTGTGAGGAACTCGGTTTTTGCTGTCCTGCTTGCAAAGTCTGGGTTCACCGGTCCCTCAACACCATTCTCGGGAAAGATGGGGTTCAAGAACGTGATTGCCCCCGATATGTCCGATGAGCCCTTCAAGAACCTGGGAACCGGCAAGATCCTGGAGACATACATAAAGAAGTATCCTGTGGAGTATCATGCTCAGGCAGCTGTGGAGGCCGGCCTCAGATTGAGGAGCCAGTTGAGGGGAGAGATATCCAAGATCACCGTGGAAACGTACGAGGCGGGAAGGACAATTCTTGCTGACGAAGGTAAATGGGATCCAAAGAACAAGGAAACGGCAGATCATAGCTTACCCTTCATAGTAGCAGTTACCCTGCTCACGGGCGAGTTCTGGCTTGACGCCTATGACCTGATAGGGGATCCAAAGGTCACGGAACTCATGAGAAAGATCGAGGTTGTAGAGAACGAGAAATACACCAAGGTCTATCCCTCAGAGTTACCCACCGCGATTGTTGTCAAGACCACGCAGGGCATCTTCTCCGAAGAGGTCAGAATCCCCAGGGGGCATTACAAGAACCCCATGAGCGATGAGGAGGTGGAGGAGAAGGCCAAGAAACTGGGTTTAAGTAAGGATGTCGCGAACAAGATCTGGAACCTGGAGAAGATGGAGGTGAAGGATATTGTCTCTTGGTAAGGAGTTCACCATAGTACCAGGGGTGTTCAACCCGTTTACCGCCCTTCTCGCCGAGAGGGTAGGGTTTAAGGCTGTATATCTTTCTGGAGGGGCCCTTACCTCATCCCTGGGGTTGCCCGATATTGGGATCATAGACCTCTACGAGCTGGTGGACATGGTAAGGAGAATAAGGGAAGTAACATCAATTCCCATGATTGTGGATGCTGACACGGGATTTGGAGAGGCACTCAACGTGTACAGGACTGTCTCCCTTCTGGAAAGGGCAGGGGCGGACGCGATTCAGATAGAGGACCAGAGAATGCCCAAGAAATGCGGTCACCTGGACGGAAAGGAGGTTGTACCCCATACGGAGATGGTCTCCAAGATAAAGGCTGCGGTGAGGGCAAGAAAAAACAGCAAGATCATCGCCAGGGTGGACTCAAGGGCAGTTTTCGGCCTGCAGGACGCCATAGAGAGGGCAAAGGCCTACCTGGAGGCCGGGGCAGATATAATCTTTCCAGAGGCGCTTCAGTCCAAGGAGGAGTTCAGGGAATTTGCCAAGGCGGTTAATGCTCCTCTCCTAGCTAACATGACAGAGTTCGGTAAAACTCCTCTAATAACTGCAAAGGAATTCCAGGAAATGGGCTACACATACGTGATCTTCCCTGTAACAATCTTTAGGGTAGCTGCCAAGGCCATGGAGGAGGCACTGAAGACCCTGATGAATGAGGGGACTCAGAAGAACCTCATGGACAAGATGATGACGAGAAAGGAACAGTACGAGGTCATCCATTATGACTTTTATGAGAAGTTAGATAAAGAACTAGCATAACTTTTATTAAAATCGAAATGTAATATATCTATTATGGCGAGTATTGTAAAGCACCTGATAAGTAAAAATCCCGTTGCGGTGGAGAGAGGGACTCCTGTCATCAAGGCTGTTGAGCTCATGGCTTCTCACAACATGGGTTCTGTCATTATAACCAAGGATGGTAAGCTCGCCGGGATCATCACAGAGAGGGATGTGATTAGGGGAATTGCGCGGGGCATTAGCCTTAACCAGCCGGTGGAGGAGTTTGGAACCATGAAGGACCTTGTGACTGTGAGGGAGGATGATACCGTGTACACCGCTGTCAAGAAGATGGCGGAGAGGAATTTGAGGCATCTGATCGTGGTGGACAGGGACGGGAACCTCAAGGGAGTGATCTCCGTCAGGGATATCATAAGGGAATCTCACGTGTTAAAGGCAATTTCCCAGGTGGAGGGAGAGGAATTTCCTGGAAGTGATTGAAATGAGTCAGATAAGTAGAGGATTGGAAAACGTATTCATCAAGACAACCTCGTTAACCTATATAGACGGGGAAAACGGAATACTGAGGTACGGTGGGTACGACATTGAGGATCTGGTGGAACACACCAGCTTCGAGGAAGTTGTTCATCTAATGCTGTACGGGGATTTACCCACGAAACTTCAACTGCAGAGGTTGAAGAGCGCATTGGACGAGGCATACGAGGTACCCCAACAGGTCATAGACATGATATATTCCTTGCCAAGGGATTCTGACGCTGTTGGCATGATGGAGACTGCCTTTTCTGCCCTTTCCTCCATTTACGGAATGCCCTGGAATAAGGCCACGAACAGGGACAACGCGATTAAGCTTGTGGCAAGGGCCTCCACGGTCGTGGCAAACGTTCTCAGGGCGAAGGAAGGGAAGAAGCCAGCCATTCCTGAACCTTCCGAAAGTTTTGCGAAGAGCTTCCTTAAGGCCTCATTTTCCAGAACGCCCACGGATGAGGAGGTTAAGGCCATGGACGCTGCTCTTATCCTTTACGCCGATCATGAGGTACCCGCATCTACCACAGCTGCACTGGTCACTTCATCGACTCTCTCCGATATTTACTCCTGCGTAGTGGCAGCCCTTGCGGCACTTAAGGGTCCACTTCACGGTGGAGCTGCCGAGGAGGCATTCAAACAGTTTGTGGAAATTGGGGAGCCCGACATGACAGAAACTTGGTTTAAGAGGAAGATAGTGGAGGGTAAGTCCAGGCTAATGGGCTTCGGACACAGGGTGTACAAGACCTACGATCCCAGGGCAAAGATATTCAAGAAATATGCCAAGCTCCTCTCAGAGAGGAATCAGGAGGCAAGGAGATACTTCGAAATAGCGCAGAAGCTGGAGGAGCTAGGAGTGGAGACCTTCGGAGCCAAGCACATCTTCCCCAACACTGACTTCTACTCCGGGGTAGTGTTCTACGCTCTAGGATTCCCGGTTTACATGTTTACTTCCCTGTTTGCCCTTTCCAGAACGTTGGGATGGACGGCTCATGTCATAGAATACGTGGAGGATCAGCATAGGCTCATAAGGCCCAGGGCTTTGTACGTCGGTCCTCTCAAGAGGGAGATAGTGCCCATAGAGCTAAGGGGGTAACTCTTTTCCCAGCTTAAACTCTAATATCTTCTTTTCTTACTTAATTGTAATGCCTAAGAGACCAAAGTTAAACATTGCGCTTTATGACGGAATAAGAAGAGGTTCCCTTGCTCTCATACTGTTTGCCACCTTTCTAGGAATGTCCGTTGAGACCGTTGACACATCTCTCTACTTTTTACCCCTCGTGATATCGTACATAATGTTATTTCTCTTCGGATGGTTGAACAGGAAATCCTTCTCCTCTCTCGGTGAAAAGTTCAGCCTTTCTGTAAGACTTTATCCGGTATTAATGACAGGTCTGGTTCTTGGTTTTGTCTCCTCCGTAATGGTGGAGATCAGGGTTAACCCATCAGTTTTTTCGATTTTAGAATTCATTGGTATTCTTCTGGTCCTCAGTTACCTCTTCGAATACTCTCTAGAGATGGTAAGGCTCAGCGATGACTTTGGTTCTAGGGGATTGAAGATAGCTTCCGGCATACTGGCTATATCCATTCCAGTTTATCTCATAGTTGGTGCAATTCCCTTTGCCATACTCGTTACCGCTGGAGGAATGTACGCGTATGTAGAAATGACAAAAATAGTAAATATCTATAAAAATGAATGAGTTAAAGCCTATATGTATACCTGGTTTTCGAGGATGGAATCATAATAAGGGAGATCAAGAGTAGAATTGTGGGAAGATACAACCTAGGCAAAGGAGCGAAGTAATCTAAATAGGGAGTTGCAAAACCCATGTAGTAAAGAACCACTGAGAGCACCAGAAGGGCTATTCCTAGGGCAAGCCACCCCTTCATGTAAACGTAATGGACGAACAACTCCTGCCAGTCCGCCTTGCTAGTCTCAACCATGATGGCCTCTCCCTTCATGAAAGCTAGGCTCTTCTTGCTCCCCATCATCGCGAACCCGTTCATCCTCTTGAACCCGAGCTCTCTAGCTTCCTCGTTCCCCTTCTCCACGTTAAACTTGAGAATGCCAGCCAACTCCTCGCTAACATTCACCTTCTCTACCACATTCCACTTCTCATCAACCTTAACGTGACCGAGATATCCCTTGATCTTCATTGTGCCATCACCCCCTGAAAAGCTTCAAGGACCTTGTTCCAGTTGGTCTTCACTGCGTCAACAAAGACCACGTAGTTTCCCATGACCGCTATACCTAGGTTGTCAAGGATCATAGCAAACCCCAACAGCTCTCCCATATCCAGTTTCTTGGCTTCATCTTCCCCTATCCTGTAGTTCTCCTTGAGGAATGCGCTTAACTTGTTTAAGTCCACATTAATATCCTCTCCCATAACCTTTCTCATCCCCCCTTCCTCAATCCTGTAAACCGCCCTAAGTCCAGGTATGATCTCAAATCCCATTTCTATCAACTATATCATTCGCTTTTTAACTTTTAAACCTTTCTTAGTTAACATAATGTTAGTTTTTAACTGTATTTTTAAAAAATAATATCGTAATAGGATTAACTTAATAGAATATACACGCAGTGGAGCATATGTAGGCGCCTACGAAGGCTAGTGCCATCACGTACGAGAACGAGTAGTCTATTGTGCTGTAGAACAGAAGCCCTCCAGCGGCAGCGATTGCAATGAACACCGCGTTGAGCAATCCCAGAATTCTCAGTCCTCTCCTGCTCTCCCTCGCCGTTGCAGTGTAGAGGGCCAGCCCAAAGAACGCTGTGAGCATGGCGAAGCTAATGTGGGCTGAAAGAATGAAGGATTGCCAGCTCGCCTCAATAGGAAACTTATCATAAAGTAATGCAGCCACTCCAGCTATGAAAGCTCCAGTCATGAAAAGGGTCTCAACTATGGCCAGATTAGTCGTTAGCCTTGATTTGGGTCCAACTCCAGTCAGAGCCATGACTATCATGATATATTGGAAAATAAGGTTTTAAAAATTTTTATGTTATCTTTCAGTGAGATAAACAGTAGAAGAGAAGTCCCGAAGTAGTGAAGAGGGTGCCAACGAATCCCACAGCCATTCCCAGCGCATAAGAGGGATCCACGAAACCTCCGAAATAGAAGAGTCCTTCGAAAGCGGCAACCAGAACGAACAGAACGTTGAACAGCGCTATAGCCTTTAACTTGATCTCGTTAGTCCTCATTGCAGCGGCCAAGATGACTATACTGAGAATCGCCACGGTGATGGCTCCGTAAATATGTGCCGTAATTGCTGCCCCTGCCAATCCAAGGTTGAAGATAGGTATCCCCATTCCTGCAGAATACAGACCGATCAGGGTCAGTATCTCCAGCATTGAAAGCCCGGTAACGTAGTTATGACGAGCCACTAAGTCCATTATTTTGTATACCCTAGTCTCGAGGCTCATTTCACTCACATTATTTAGGTAAATCTTTAATCTAATAAAGTTTACATAGCAAAAGTGCAAGGATCGAGAACAAAAAATTAACTAAATCTTTTGAAAACAAGAATAAAGATACCTGACATGAGCAGGATGTAGATTGAGACGGCGATCTCGATCGTGATACCGTTTCCCAGTGAGAACCCTGAGAAAATATTAAATGGGATTGAAAGGATAAGGAAGAAAATTACACCAATTGAGGTTATCAGAGCTATTGTCCTGTCATTCAATTACCTCACCTGATGGGCGAAGTGTTCCATATCATGTTGTATGCTATAAAGAATGCTATACCCGCAGTTCCTCCAAATATCATGGCCAATATCATCAATCCCAGCTTAGTCATCTCATCCCACCTAAGAAGAGAAAGTGTCTCCCTCGTTATTAAGCTTTGAATAGCATTGAGTTGGAGTCTGTCCCTTGCTTAGGAGCATCTTTGGACAGCCTGTCTGCTCGTTATACGAGGAAAGATAAGCAAAGCTGGCCAGATCGGAGGGTTGCCCCATGATGACCGGGGCCTTCAAGTTCATTCCAACAGCGTATAGATAGTCCGTGTTCTGATCCCAGTAAAGTTCCACGTAAGGCAATGGCCTTTGTGTCGGGCCCGTTAGCACAGCCGCTCCTTTCCATGGATCGTATGTGGAGCCGTGGCAATCGCAGTGAATCACCGATGATGCACCGGCATTCTGCGCAGCCTGATAGGCCACAGTCGGCAAGAAGTTGGGAGTAACTCCGCCAGGGGCGAAATATTTAGGAGGATAGAAATGAATTTCAGGGGGCTGGCATCCCAGGTGCTGGCATATGGCGCTATACGCCACGATGGAGTTGTGAGGTCCTACCCCTCCGGGGAAAGTATAGGTACTTCCGTCCTCAGGGATGACCACCGTTGTGGAGGGGATTGCAACCGGATTGTCGTTAGAGTCGCCCATATTGATAAGGAAAGTTATGTCTCCTTCCATGGGATACTGGAACAGCAGGATTGAGGGATCATTAACAGGTAAACTAGATGCCTCAATGGGGTTACCATCAGAATCCACGATAATTATCCACGGAAAATTCTTAATGTAAACAGGAGGCTGATTAAGGTAAGAGATCACAGGAACAGCGCTAGCCACAGCCAGCGCGCCTATTCCTATTAATATTCCCTTTAGAAACATCCTCCTCCCGGGGTTCAGCGGGCCCACCTTCTCCTCAGCGTAATTATAGAGGTAATCTCTTCCCTTCTCAGCGAACTTTTTCTCGTCGAACCTTGTCTTGGGATCCCTCATTTTTCTTATCAACCTAGTCGCGAAAATGAAGTCGTCTCTCTTCAGCGCGAAATGCCTACCCATAACTATCACATTAAATGTTTGTTGAGTGAAAGGTTTAAATATTTTGTTATAATAGATCTTATCAAATTTATCTCTCTTGATCTTTCTCATGAAAACAAAATAAAAATACTTAACTAACCATGATAACGCTGGGGTAAGTTTTAGTTAATTTACGTTATTGTTAAAACTATTTTTAAAAGATAAAAAGGAAAGCAAGTTAAACTTAAATTAAGTTAAAATAGAAAAGTTAAAAAGGGGGTTTCTCCATCATTTTAGAATGATAAAAGGGTGTTAAAGATTGGCTGATTTTAAGGAAAAGATAGCTCATCACGCTGAGCTTGCCTGGTTTATCGTAATGTTAGTCATGGTTGCTGTTTTCTTCTCATGGTCAGTGATAGAGGTAACTAACGGGTCCAGCACGAGTATAAGGTATGGTTTACCGCTGTTCTCGGGCTTACCAGCACAGGCCCAACAGGCAGTTTTGACCTTTGAGAAATCACCTCCAGCTAACCGAACCTCTGAAGTGGTGGACGGAATACTGGTAGTAAATATGACCGCAATGCAGAACGGAACCTTCTCAGACGTGTTTCATCCTAACGTGATTGTTGCACAGCCAGGGGAACCAATCACGATCATTCTGAACTCACCTCAGGTCATCACGGGCTTCTTCATTAGACTTCCCGACGGGGTAGTCAACGTTAACGCTGTGCCTAACGAACCAAGTTACGTTTACTTCGTGGCACCCAACCAGCCAGGAAATTACACGTGGAGGGAGCCGGAGCTGGCTGGTTATGATTTTTCATATATGACTGGAACCCTTGAGGTGGTATGATTGAGTTTCCAGGTCAAAGATGTCTTGAAAATAATTTCCAATTATTTCAGTATTTTTTCTACATCTAATATAAAGAAGGTTCTGTTCCCATCAACTACCTCCGGGGTTATATGGCAGTATTTCGCTGGTTCCTTGGCGTGGCTAGCCGTTGTGGGAATGGCTGCCATGAATCTGAGGACCTACCTGACCTATCCCTCAAACAGTCCAGAGGTTGGCGTAACGTATTACGCTTTCCTAACTCTACACGGATGGTCAGCGATGCTGGGATTGGTTCCCTTTGCTGCCATCTCAGTGATAGCTTACTCCATGTACAAGGATGGGATGAGCATAAGGAGGACCAAGTTAATGAGCGGAATGTTCTGGCTTGCCAATGCTGGTCTGATTTTCGCCCTACTGGGAGGACCAGACATGGGATGGTATATGTATCCGCCACTTGCAGTGGAGGACAACTCCAATTTCCACGCCTTCCTCAATTATCATGGGGCACTGATGGGAATAGCCTACCTGGCGTTGGCCATAAGCTCCCTGGCGCAAACCATAGCAACTGTGAACCTGGTTAGTGATGCCTATGCGACCAAGCCCAAGGGGCAGAAGCTAGGAATATTCTCAGCCTATGGCGTTGCCTTCGCTGTGATTATTGCGCTGACTTTACCGGCGTTGACTGCTGCCGAGCTGTGGTACACTCTCAACATACTTGCGGGAGTTCCCATTAACACGTTATTGTGGCTGGTGCTCTTCTGGTTCTACGGCCATCCCGTAGTATATTACGTTCCCTTCCCGCTGTTCGGCGCACTCTACTACTTCGTGCCGAAGTTTTCAGGAAGGCCACTGTTCAGCGAGAAATGGGCTAGGTGGAACATATATCTCCTTGCCATAGGCTCAATGTTGATCTGGGTTCATCACCTTCAGACCTTCCCAATTCCTGTCCCCGTGAGGCTATGGATAAACCTCTCCACGTTGGTGCTGGCCTCGGGTTCAGGTTTAACCGTGCTCAATCTAGGTTTAACCGTGCTTACTAGCAAAGGATACAACTACAAGGATCCGGTTGGGATGGCAACACTAATGGCCCTCATAGGCTTCATCCTAGGAGGAGTGCAAGCTGTCCCACTTCCCATGTTCCCCATAAATCCCATAGTCCACAACACGTACTATGTTGTTGGTCACTTCCACCTGGTTATCTGGACCTTAATATTGATGGGATTCACGGCGGTCTTCCTAGACGTTTTGAGAACTGTGAGACCCGGGTTTGATTACAGTAAGTCCGCTACTCGACTCATTAACGCTGGCATACTTGTGTGGACAATTCCCTTCGTAATAGTGGGTTACCTAATGAGCATGGAGGGCTATATGGGAATGCTGAGAAGGGTGATAGCCTACCCCACCACCTTCTATCCATACAATCTTTCCATTTCACTTCTGGCGGAAATCGGTATAGCTGGAATAGTCATGGCCATTGGTTCAGCGCTGGTGGAGTTTCTCACCTACTCCCCCTCCACTACGGTGAGCGTTTCATCGGGAACTTCAACTCCCTCGGTCTCCTTGGCCACTCAGCAAAATATGAAGGGAGAATTTTTTGATAATCTTAAACTTAAGCTTAATAACAATGTTTATGGGAAAACATCTGATCTGAGGAGGTTGAAATAGATGACTGAGACATCACAAGAGAAAAAGAAAGGTCTAATTGATCAAATACTGGATAGGGTAGGAGTCACAGAAGCTCCGTTCTTTAAGACCCCTGACTACATGTATAACATCTCCTACTGGCTTGGAGCAATGGTTTCTGCTGCCTTCATCTATACCGTGATAACAGGGCTTTTCCTTCTCCTTTACTACATGCCTGCTAATCCCTACGCTCAGACTCAGGCTATAATTAATACTGTGCCTTACGGTTCGGTTCTCCTTTTCAGTCACCTTTACGGAGCCTACATCATGATTATCTTGGCATACATTCACATGTTCAGGAACTTTTACAAGGGAGCCTACAAGAAGCCTAGGGAACTACAGTGGGTCACCGGAGTTCTGCTACTTGCCTTAACCATGGGTGCATCGTTCTTCGGTTACAGTCTCGTAAGTGATGTGCTAGGTGTAAATGCTATCAACATTGGCGAAAGCCTTCTGGTAGGAACTGGTTTCCCTGGGGCTTCCACAATAGCTAACTGGCTATTTGGGCCAGGGGGTGACGCAGCTACTGCCAGCAATCCCCTTGTGAAGTCCCAGCTATTTGATAGATTGTTGGGCTGGCATATCATAATGGTGTTCCTAATTGGCGTTCTGTTCGGAGTTCACTTCCTGATGTCGGAAAGGTATGGTATGACCCCTTCTGCTAAGGAGAAGCCCAAGGTTCCCGCGTATTACACAAAGGAGGAGTGGTCCAAGTTTAACGAGTGGTGGCCCAGGAACGTGGTATACATGCTGTCCATAGTATTGATGACTTGGGGTATAATTCTCTTCATACCTGATCTATTGGCTAACATTAATGGATTGCCCATTGTAATCAATCCCTATCCTGCGCCTGAGCCAGGTACCGCTGCAGCCTTATCCACTCAACCATATCCACCTTGGTTCTTCCTGTTCCTGTATAAGTTTGTGGACTTTGAGTTACCCAACGGGCAGGCCATGAGTCCAGCCCAGGCACTGTCGATTCTAGTTGTAATATTATTGGTTCTAATCCTCATGCCGTTCTTCGAGAACAGCGAGTACATGTTCCTTAGAAATAGAAAATTCTGGACCTGGATCATGACCGTAGCGTGGGTCTCGCTCATTGAGTTGAGCGTGTGGGGTTACCTTGCCCCCGGTGTTCCCGCCCCAACCAGCCAGCAGATAGAGATACTGGGAATCCCTGCGGTGATCATAGGGCTTGTTATTCTTGCTACAGGAAGACAAAAAAGCTCAAAGTCGGCACCTTCTCTTAATGCACCAGAAACTGTTCCAAAAATTGGACCAACCTCGATTCTGGGTACTGCCGTTGCGTCACTGCTATTCGCTGGAAGTTTCGGAGTGTGGTTAATGCACCCTGCAATGATAAACATGTTGCTCATGATACCCTTCGGAGCTCTCGCCGTCTACATGATATATAGAATGGCCTCTGGGATGAGAGTGAGGGTTGCTAAACCAGCAGGTACAATGACCTGGGAAGAGGTGAAGTTCAGGAAGACCATTGCCATTTTCGCGCTTCCAGCGATACTCGTGGTAACCGCTATTCAGACGGCAATAATGTGGAGACTCCCCAGTGTGGGTCCGCAGGCAACTTACGCTGGAATGGACCTGGGCATACTCCTCTTCCTTTGGGGAGTGGCAATTCAACTTTACCACTACATCGTGTACGTAAGGTGAGCCATTTGTTAAACTCAAAGTCAAAGCTTTTTTATGTTGTAAGTTCACTCGTGATCATTGTTATAACCGTGAATCCCTTTACTCTTCAGGCACTACCTAGAAATCCTCTAGTTCTCATGCTATCCCATTACTCGCTCTACTTTGCAGGTATTCTAGCAGGATTGGGACTTTTCAGGTTTAACAAGTTACTCGCAATTCCTGCAGTTATACCTCCCATCGTGTTCCATCTCCCATACTTCTTTGTGGAGTCTGGGATAAACCTGTACTGGACCTTTCTTGATTACTCCACTATGGTGGCCGGAGGGTTACTACTTGGAGGTACAATTCGCCAAATGGGCAAGGTGATGAAGGGTTCATTATTCGTACTCTATATGATCGGAGATACAACCTTGGCTGTTCTATTGATACTGGGATTTCCAGTCTATTCTCCTCCAGCAGTACCTTTCTCTCCCTATTCTGCAGGACAGTTAGTGAATGTCTCCTATTTGATGTTCGGAATAATGAACGTGATATTATTTGGTGTTATAGGTTATACTCTCAAGAAGTTACTTGAGTAGCTTTCCTTTTTGTATCGATTACCAGAGAGGAGATCGCAAACGTACTGGCGCCCACTATGATGGAGAAGTCGGAATAGTCTATCATTGACGGAATGACCGGGTAGACAACTCCTCCTAGAGCCGCAGAGTTTATGGCAATTCCGGAGTTTATGGAATTGATTCCGTATCTTCTCGCGATAACGGGAGTAACCGAGTTCAGGCCAAGTCCCGCCATGGTGAACGGTATAAGGAGATATATGTAGCCGTCGAAGAACAAAACGCCAGATATTGAGGCTATGCTGGCCACTATCACGGTTAGGATTCCAGGATTCACTCTACGACTCAGGGCGGGTAGGATAAAGTACATGGGTATGGCAAGCACGTATGATATCAATACAATGTCCCACGAGTACCCATTGATCTCAAGGAAGTATGGAGCTAGGGATAATGAGAAGGATGGAACGAAGGAAAGCAGATAGGTCACTACACCCAGAGGTGACGGCATTCTAGACTGAGCCTTCTTGATTTTCATGTCATGTCTGGATATCACAGGTAAAAGTAGAACGGATAGGGCTCCAGTAGTTAAGGCTAAGCTCCAGGACCTCAGCATCATGGACGTTATTCCGGCGAGAGTCCATCCTATGGCCCATCCCCCTAAGGTTCCGCCAATCACTTTCCTATCGTTAAGCTCCATCGCCTCATACATCGCCATGGATGACATCAGACCGAATACTACTCCCACAATCAGTCTTATTGTAATTTCAGCGGGGAAACTCACCAGGAGTGCGGAAAGCAGTGAAAGGGATGCAGCAGCGCCAAATAGGAGCTTGTAAAATTCCACTAGGCTTAGGGTGTGCCCAAACCTAGAGAATATAACCGAACCCAACAACCTTCCGCCATAGGGGATAGAAATGATCAAAAAAGATTGCAGAGGAGAGAGTCCCAAAAGGTTGACAAGAAAGGAGGGTAGAACAAAAACGTAAGTGGCGACTGCGTAATTCATTATGGGCCTTATCTTCACTCTAGATCTGATGTTTAAACTTGACCAGAAGAATATAAGCTAAAAATGGTGCGATTTTAATTTCTCAAGAAAAGTTATGGATTGTTAATTGTAGATATAGAGAGTTTAAAATCAGCATTCGGAGTAGGCTTCCTCTATGAGCTTCCTTGCCAGTGCCTCATCTACCTTGGCATTAACCCTGTAATTCTCATGGATTACGTATACCTCCATGTTGGTGTCCCTGGAGTTCTCTAGGTCAAAGGTAAGGAATTGCACCGTACTGAATTCCTCTCCCTGTTCCCGTCCTGCCTCCGGTTCTCCCTTAATGAGCTTGTTGCCCACCTTCAGGAAGATACTGTCGTAGATCTTTGGAAGGGTCTTGAATACCTTCCTCAGGTCCTCCTCGTTCTCAGCGTATATGTACAGGCTTGCCTTGATCTTCCCGTTGCAAGGGAGCAGAGAACTGTAGATTTCAATTTCCCTCTTGATATCCTCAGGTTTGCTCAGCTTGTCCAGGTATACCATTTCCTGTACCTGCTGAAGTACAGTGTCCTTGTTCTCGAAGAGGATTGACATTCTGTCTCCTAGCTCTATCCTTCTACCCTTCTTCAGCTGGGCAGATCTCCTTACCCTCTCCATCCTTATCTTTTCGTACTCATACCAGGGAAGAATTTCATTTACTTGAATTATTTTTGATCACCTCCTTGAGAAGGGAAATGGGATGAACAGCCCTCCTTCCCGAAGCCTTCTCTATCTGAAGTCCCGCCAGAGGGCACTCTGTAGCGAAAATGTCCGCCTTGCTGTTGGCGAAAGCGTCCATCATCTTCGCCCCCACAACCTTGGCCTTACTGTAGTTCCTTAATCCCCATCCACCGTCTATCCCAGAGCAACCCATGTTGGACATCTCCACGTTAAGTTTTAGCGTTCTCATGGCCTGAACCCCCGGAATTCCTACCTTGAGGTATTTGAGGTGACAGGGAGTGTGGTAGAACACGCTTTTGGGAATCTCTCCGTTCCAGTTAACCTTACCTTCCTTCTTCAGCTTCATAAGGTATTCCATGACGTCGTAAACCTTGATTGGTTCCCTATCCAGTATGTACTTGTATTCCTTGGTAAGCATAAGGGTACAGGTAGGTATAGGGGAAACCACATCGTAACCCTTATCCACGTACTCCTTCAGCATCTTGAAGTTTCTCTCAGCGTTCTTCTTCAGTTGGGTTGCATCTCCCACGTCAAGCATGGGGGCACCACAGCAGGCAAAGTTATCCGTGACTACCTCAATGTTTAGCGCGTTGAGGACCTCTACCACGTCCTCACCTATCTCGGGGTAGAAATTCTCTACCAGACAGGTGTGGAAAAGGACAACCTTGGCCACAGGTTTCTCAACCTTCTTGGGTTTAACAGATTTGAGGAAGCTCCTATCTGCCAGCCTCAGAGATGGAGCGTCAGGGCTTATCCCCATTAACTCCTTCCCGCCTTCAAGGAATTTCTTGGCAATGGGTCTCACCAGGGTGGCAGTGTCGAGCATCTCAAATAACCTGTCCCGCATACTCAATCCGGTCTTACTTTTGTGATAGAGCCAGGCCCACGCCATGAGGTGTGGAAAGTCCATGTTAAACTCGTGTGGGGGTGTGTAGGGACAGTTGACGTAACACATGTTGCAGTGGAAACAATCCGACGCCACATCAAACAAGTCCTCTAACGTGAGCTTGGATGGCCCCTTCTTATCCGTGTACTGAAACATCTTCGGGAAGGCGGGACAGTAATTGAAGCATAATCTACAACCGTGACACACAGTTGCCTGTCTCACGAACTCGGACTGTAACTTAGCGGAATCAAAAAAAGCTGGATTATCTTTATTTAGAGTATACAATTCAGCTCCCTTTCAGCATTTTGAGGGCATTTGTGAACTTTTCAGCGTGGCTCTTCTCAGCCCTTGCTAGGGTCTCGAACCACTCCGCAGCTTCATCAAATCCCTCTTCCCTTGCTGTCTTGGCGAAACCTGGATACATCTGGGTCCATTCGTAGGTCTCTCCAGCTATGGCCGACTCCAGCATCTGCTCTATTGTGCCTATGGGCTTGTCCGTGGCGGGGTCCACAGAGCCACCCTGTCTTATGAAGTCAAGGTGACCAAAGGCGTGGGCTGTCTCTCCTTCAGCTATACTCCTTAGCAATCCCGCGAGCTCCGGATATCCTTCCTCGTCTGCCCTCTTCGCGAAATAGAGATATCTTCTGTTTGCCATGGCCTCGCCCATGAAGCCATGCTTGAAATTTTCCTCCGTTTTGGTTCCCTTTAAGCTCTTCATAGTCTCTAAAATATAGTGATAATGGCATTATAAAAAAGTTTCGACTCCATTGTTCATTGCATTTAAGAATAACTCTAATTTACCCCGTTTAAGGCCAAGGTTCTTCCCTATTATCGGGCGACTTCATGGAGAGTCCTACGAAGGAAGCAATGGTTAACAGGAGAATGCCTATGTACAGGGGTGCGTCTGGAGACTCGTTAAAGTAGGCGATTTTCCCCAACAGGCCGAATACCATGACCAGAACTCCAACTACCGCCAGTGCGGAGCAGGAACAGATTTCCTTGAGCTTCATCTTATCACAAGTTATTATAGAATGTTTGATCTTATAAGTTTTGCTATATTTGAGATAAACATAACAAAACGAAATACAATCATGAGAAAAAGACTACTAAAGTATCTATTTATGTGCATCTACATTTGATACTCCAAGATTGTGCCAGAATGAGGTCTGGGCTAGTAGAACGAGAAGGGGGCCAAGGATTATAGCACAAGAATATGGTTGAGCTTCGTGAAGGAGAAAAAAGGAAAAAGTCATCACTTCAAGATATCTTCTGGGGTCACGGGCGTTTTATTGAACCTCTTCCCAGTGGCGTCCTCAATTGCCCTAACTATGGCCGCAGGTCCCACGATTAGTGACGCCTCCCCAACTCCCTTGCTCTTGGTCAGATAAGCCGAGGGGTGGTACTTTTCTGCGAAGTAGCTCTTGAACCTCGGTGCCTCCACCGCGGTGGGAACGAAGTAATCCGCGTAAGTTACCGCAAGCTGACCATTCTCGTTAATTATTGCGAGTTCATAGAGCGCCTGTCCCACAGCCTGAGTGCCACCTCCATGTACCTGACCTTCAGCCAGTGCGGGGTTTATAACCCTACCAATATCGTCATAGGCCCTATACTCCTTCACTCTGGTGATACCGTAGTCGTCAACCTCAACTACTGCCACGTGTACTCCATACGGGAAGGTAACGTCGCCCTCAAGCGTAACGCTCGCTGAAACCCCGGGTTCCTTTCCTGAGTATGCCTCTCTAGCTACAGCGTCCCAGCTCATCTTCTTCCCCTCCTTCTTGTGTACGAACTCTCCATTTCTATACTCTATTTCCTCCACGTCGGCCTTCATGGACCTGGCCGCAACACGCTTCATCTTCTCTAGGGCCTGCCTGCTTGAGGCCATGGCAGCGCTTCCAGCTATTGCCAGGGTTCTGGAACCGTAAGTGCCTGTCCCTGCAGGAATTGCCTCACTATCTCCCCAGGTAACCTTAATCCTCTCTATGGGTATCTGAAGCTCGTCAGCCACCAGTTGGGCTATTGCGGTCTCAGTCCCTTGTCCGTGGGGCGTACCTCCTATGGCCACAATGACGCTACCGTCCTCATTCACCCTTGTCTCGGAGTACTCATAGGGTCCGAAACCGCATATCTCCAGGTAATAGGCGAGTCCAACTCCAACCTTTTTACCCTTCTTCCTCTCGCTTTCCGCCCACTCCTTCAGCTTGTTATACTCCAGGACTTTCACACCCTCCTTGAGAAGGGTGGGGTAATCTCCAGTATCGTACTTGAGACCGAAGGGATTGGTATAGGGCATTTGATCCTCCCTGACAAGGTTCCTCATTCTAACCTCAACGTCGTCCATTTTCAGTTCGTCCGCCACCGTGCTCATTATCCTCTCGATGATGAACGTTGCCTCGGGTCTGCTGGCACCCCTGTACATGGTAATGGGGATGGTGTTAGTGTATATTGCCCTGCTCCTTATGGCCAAGTCCCTAACCCTGTAGGGACCAGGGATCATTGGTGGAATGATAGTGGGCTGTAATCCCTCCGTGTAGGTGAGATAGGCACCGAGCTCCACATCCAGAGTTCCCTTAATTGCAACCAGCGTACCATCATTCTTGAATCCTATTTCTCCCCTGAACACGTTGTGCCTGGAATTGGTCGCAATCATCTCCTCCGTCCTGGTAGCTGTCCATCTCACAGTCTTCCCTAACCTTATGGAGGCAGCTATTACTGCAAGCTCTTCCGGTAGGATATGGGCCTTACTTCCAAAACCTCCACCCACATCCGGCATTATCACTCTTATTCTGCTTTCGGGTATGTTGAAGATCCTGCTGAACTCTGCCCTGGCGAAGTGCGGAATCTGTGTGGAGTACCATATGGTGAGATTGGCTCCATCGTACTGTGACACTATACCCCTGGGCTCCATGGGAGATGGGATGAGACGGTTGTTGGCTATCTCCACCTCAACCCTTCTATCGGCATTGGAGAGCGCCTTCTCAGCGTCCCCCGCATTGAAGTCTCCCACATATCCCAGGTTGGTTCCCAGTTCCTTGTGGACCAGAACTTTGTCCTTCTTTGCCTCCTCCATGTCTATTACTGCCTCAAGAGGTTCTATGTCCACATTAACTGTTTCAGCGGCGTCCCTGGCGGTGTACTTGTCCTGTGCAACAACCATGGCAACTGGTTCTCCGTTATACTTGGTCTCGCCTTGGGCAAACCTCCACAGCGGGATCTTCCAGGGTCTTGGATCAATGTAGGTGGTCCATGGACCTATTCCTCCCTTAATGAGCTGATTGAGTTCCTCTCCCGTGAATACCGCAACTACTCCTCTCATTTTCAGGGCGTCGTCCTTGTGCACTCTCTTTATTACACCGTGGGCTACATTGCTTCTCACAAACGTCGCATACAGTGAATTGACCTTGATGTCATCTACGTATGTGCTCCTCCCGGTGACGAACTTATCGTCGTATAACCTCTTCACGGACTTACCTGCGTAACTCATGCTCTCATCCTCCTAGAGGCGTCAAGTATTGCGTTCACTATGTTCTGATACCCTGTACATCTGCAGATGTTCCCGTGTATCATATCCCTCACCTCCTCCTCAGTCATCTCCCTCTTTTCTGAAAGGATGTAATGGGCCTGAACTACCATTCCAGCGGTACAGAATCCGCACTGCAGGGCAAAGTTGTCCTTGAATGCCTGTTGAACTGGGCTCAGTTTGGAGTAGCTGGATAGTCCCTCAATGGTGGTGATCTCCTTGCCATCTGCCTGAACTGCCAGTATAGTGCAGGACTTCACGGATTTACCGTTGAGGAGAACCGTGCAGGCACCACAGGTTGAGGTATCGCAACCTATCTTGGTGCCTGTAAGGTTAAGATTCTCCCTGAGAAAGTCCACTAGCAATTTCCTTGGTTCAACTTCATCCTCGTAATATACCCCATTCACCTTAACCATTATCCGGACCCTCTGTCCAGGTTCAACTTGCACCTCTCATCTCCTCCAAAGTGTTTTTCAATAACCTCTTCATAACCTCCCTTCTATAGGAGGAGGACCCCCTGGAGTCTGAAGGTGGATTGACTCCCTTAACTGCCAGTTCCATGGCCCTGGAGACATCACCGTCCGTAAGCTTCGTGTCTTTAAGGGCGTTCTCTGCCTCAAGGGGTCTGTGGGGCCTTTCCCCAACCCCTGTGAATGAGATCCTCACGTCCTTTACCTCCCCAGCTTCCATTTTCAGGAGGAGGGCCAATCCAACTAGCGCGAAGTCACCCGCTCTCCTAACGACCTTTCTGTAGGCCTGTCTATATCCCTTGTAAGTGGGAACCTTAATCTGCTCCAGAATATCGGAGGGCTCCAGTGCAGTGGTGAAAGCTCCCTTGAAGAAATCTCCAGCCTTCACTTCCCTGGTGCCCTTCTTTGACCTGATAACCATCGTTGCGTCCAGTGCTGTGAAAAGTGCCGGATAATCCGCTGATGGATCTGCATTACCCAAGCTTCCACCTACGGTGCCCATATTCCTCACCTGAATATCCCCAACCTTAGATGCAGTTTCCTGAACTATTTCCAGACCAGGAATCTTTCTGGAGGCTAGCTCGCTGTGCCTCGTGGTAGCGCCTATGGACACCACTTCCCCCTCACGTATGAAGGATAGTTCCTTGAGATCACCAATATCCACCAGGTACTTTGGCTTCAGGATCCTGAGCTTCAGCATGGGTATGAGGCTCTGTCCCCCTGCCAGAACCTTACCTTCATTGTTATCCAGAAAATCCAGGGCCTCTTCAACGGAGTCTGGCCTGTAATACCCAACTTGTGCAGGATACATCTTTACATTATTCAACTGTTCATTAATAAAGAGTTACATTCCTACTTAACCATAGTTACTATATAAGCTAAATATTTTCGATCCCTCCAATGGTTGAAGGATATTTACGTGGGATTAATCAGAAAGGTTTAAATGATATTTGTATGATAAGAAATATTTTTATTTATTCTTATTTTTCCCTCCTTTCAGGCAATAGATTTAACCAAGATTGGCATAACCCACTTTCATGAGCTATGTTCCCACAAGGGAGACCGAGCAGGTGAGGTTGGGTAAGGGATACATTCTAAAGGAACATGAAAAGCATTATCCCGAAAACTATCCCTGCACCATTAACTCAGCTACCTATTTTCTCAAGGTGGACCATGATAGGCTGGAGGGTAAGGCGTCTCTTTCCATGGAGTGCAGGAAGGGACAGATGACCCTGAGCGGAAGGCATTTCACCGTAAGGGAGTTCTCGGTGAATGGGAGGGGGGAATATCATTACGACGGAAACCTGTTTAGATTTGATGTGGACTCAGGTCCCAATAACGTGACAATATCTTACGTTGTCTCGCTGATGGGTTCTGTTCAAAAATTAGAGGAGATGAACGAGATCTCCACCACCGGGGAGACCGAGAATCCCGTGTACTGGATACCTTCTCTCCCGGAACCAGGGATCAAGACCAAGACGGAGCTCTATGTCCAGGTGAGAAAACCCCTTATGGCCATCTCCAATGGAGAACTGAAGGAGGTCAAGGACTTAGGAGATATGGTTGAGTATCACTGGGTGATGGATTTTCCGCACTCCTTCTATCTCACAAGCCTCGCCGTGGGCCAGTTCTCCACGTTTAGAGAACAGGTTGACGGTGTGACTTTAGAGTATTATCTGCCCAAGGGTTTCGAGGATTATCTCTGGAACCTGGAGAGCACCAAAAGGGCCATGAAATTCTTCTCCAGTTACACTGGAATTCCATATCCATACAGGAGATACGCTCAGGTGATCCTCTTTGGAATGAATGGTGGAATGGAGTACATATCCAGTACCCATCTGACGTGGAGGATACTTCATGACAGAAAGGCTGACGAGGAATATAGCGCCGACTCATTGATAGCTCACGAACTGGCCCACCAGTGGTTCGGCGACCTTGTTACCACGAAGGATTGGCCAAACATTTGGTTGAACGAGGGTTTCGCCACGTATTTTCAGGCACTCTTTACCGAATACGACAAGGGGAAGGAAGAATTCCTCTACGACATGTACACAAAGATGAAAACTTACCTTGAGGAGACGGAGGAATATACTAGGCCTATTGTGAGCAGGTACTACAGATGGCCGGACGAACTCTTTGACAGACATACATATCAGAAGGGAGCTTTGGTTCTTCACGCGCTCAGGAACATGTTGGGAGACGAGATTTTCAGGGAGGGAATCAGGACCTACCTGGAGCAACATGCGGGCAAGGCCGTGGACACCGAGGACTTCAGAAAAGCCATGGAGAAAGTGTCGGGACAGGACCTATCGCAGTTCTTTGATCTCTACGTATACTCAGCAGGCCACCCTGAGATCACAGTATCCATTCAGTACTCCAACACCCCGGTAATAGTGCTGGAGCAGGCCGAACCAGGCTATCCTCTAGAGATCGAGGTAAAGATAGTAAGCAACTCAGGATCGGAGATCAGAAAGATAAAGCTAAACTCCAGGTCAGAGATACCAGTACCCGGTCTGAAGTATGCCTGCGTCGATCCTGAGTTTAAGGCGTTCGTTGTGGTGAACGATAACCAGCCCGAGGAGATGCTGATCTCCGAGACTGAGGATCCCAGTATTATGTGCAGGATCCGGTCGGCCAGGGGACTCTCCAAGTACACGGACGAAAGGGCTGTTAGGGCCTTGGGAAAGCTCTTGGATGATACCTTCTGGGGAGTCGCGTATGAGGCGGCCTTAAGTCTCGGGAAAATGAAGACTCAGGAGGCGTTAAGTGAGTTATCCTCCCATAAGGTCTCAAATCCCAAGGCCAGAAGAGGGGTAGCGAAGGCGTTGGCCGAATTCAAGTATGAGGAAAGGGCCTCAGATCTTGCCGTCTCCATGCTAAGGGCAGAGGAGAACTATTACGTTAAGGCTGAGTTGGTGAGAAGTCTAGGAAAGATAGGCCTTCAGAAGTATCAGGAGGAGGTGAAAAAATATTATGCGGAGGAGAGCCATCTCGACGTGATAAGATCAGCGGTGCTTGAGGCGTTAGCCTACTTTGGGTCCCAGGAGAACTACAATTTCATTTTGGAGAAGGCCTTCAAGGGGGAGAGCTTCCCTGTTAGGGAGAGTGCCACAAGGTGGTTGGGGAAGTTCGGGGAAAGAGCGGTGGATCCTCTGTCAGCCCTTGTCAGAGATAGGCTACCGAGAGTTAGGTCGTCTGCGGTCGAGGCTCTCGCTGACACCTCCAGCCTGAAGGCAATACCCGTACTTCAATCCGTGGTGAAGAATGAGGATGAGGATGGACGAATAAGGGCCCTAGCTCTAAGGAAAACCTACTCTCTAGGAAAGACCCAATCCAGATAATTTTTTCCTAGAGCCATTCACTATAATCATCCTTAAACTATCTAGTCCTTATCCTTGCCTGAGTCCGATTCCAAGTACTTTCTTGATAGAGCTTTCGTCGTTTTTCAATATCTTCACATTTTTCCCGTCAGAATAAACAAGGAACTTCTTACCTACTATTACCCTGGGCCTGGAGAGAAATATGGTCCCTTTACGGCAGTTACTCTCGTCACATATCTCCATATTGCCAACAAACACGGAATTACTGATTGCCTTATATGGTATACCGTTTCTCTTCAGAATTTCCTTTATATTATCTAGAGACGACAGCTTAGTGACCACTTCACCTAGTGGAATTAACTCTTCTATCTGTCTCTCCAACATGGCCTCTTCTTCTTTAATTGAAGCAAGTCTATTCAGTAAGTTCAGGGCCATCACTCCCTTGGAAGTTAGATACAGTATCCTGTTCTCTTCTCTTATGAGTTGCAGAGACTCCAGAAGTGAGAGATATTTTTTCAGCAGATCAAAGCTGACATTTGCCCCAGCCATAAGGCTGGTTTTTCTTATTCCATTCTGTGCCAGCTGAAGCATATCTCTTATAATATCATTGGAAGTTCGTTTTTTAGCCAAATGGATCCACTAATACTATAATACGTAATACTAAGTTAAAAGTATTTTCCATATAAGCGTTTTTCATGGGTTTATGAGTACGTTCACGTAATTATTTGAAAGCCGAATTCATGCGGAGAACTCAATTCCGTCATCCCAAATCCCTCACTTATAGTTTTTATACTTGTGTGGAGAAAGTGGTAATTGTGGAAAAAGTAGAATCCATAAAGGTTAAAGAGACCACCAAGCAGGAACTCATAAGGATTAGGGGAGAGCTTGAGAGTAAGTACGGCAGGAAATTTTCCCTGGACGATACCATAAATTATCTGATAGCGAGTAGAGGCAGGGAACACAGAGACCCTGTATTGCTGGAAAGGATATTTGGGGTACTGAAGGGAGAAGACCTATACAAAGAACTGCAAGGGGAGAGGAAAGCTGATGAACAAAGAATTGAAAGGAAGTTTGGTCTTTGATTCCGGGATACTGATTTCCCTGTTACAGGGAGAGCTGGAGTGGCTCTATCGTAGGGTGAGGGATGAAACTATCTACCCCATGATTAATGTGGTCAATCTCACGGAAGTTTACTACGTCCTCTGCAGGAAGGTAGGCGCTGAAAGTGCAGGGAGAATCATGGACGACATGCTTAAGTCCGGTTACTTTAAAGTAGTGAGTGTTTCCCGGGAAGTCTCCAAGGAGGCTTCGCTCTGCAAGTGTAAATACCCCATCTCCTTACCCGACTGCTTTTCCATCGCCACCGCAAAGGTTCACAACACGAAGGCCCTGTTCAGAAGGGAAAAGGAGCTTGAGGGAATTAAGGACCAGTTCGTGGAATTCGTCGACTAGAAGGATGTGGAGAATTCGACTCGGGATTTTAATCACAAACTAGGTTATCCCCAGCTCTCCCGGGACTGAACCTTTTTCAGTTTGTAAGTAGACTATCAAGGGAAAATTAATCAATTGTTCATCTCTCAATACTCAAAAGCTTATAGGGAATAAAGTCGTAATATTGAATGTGTTACTCACCGAGATAGCTTCCATACCTCTTTTCCTGCTAGGTGTGGAGCTTATCTACAGAGGAGCCAAATTCAGTAGTCCTTATGTGATAGCGCTTATTTCAATTTTACCAGAATTAATAATAACTCTTGAAGCCTCATTCAGATCAAACTACTACGTGGCACTGTCAACTGTACTGGGAAGTGTGATCTCCCTTTACGTGATTGGGGTCACGTTTTTCGGTGTGGTTCATTTCATCAGGTGGAAGAGTGATTTCAATGTGGGAATTCAGAGGGAGTATCTGTTCATAGTGGTCGCTTCCCTGTTCATTGGCCTCATGGGGTTCACTGGAAGGATTAACGTATGGTGGGGCGTTGTTCTGTTTGGTCTATTTCTGGCCTACAGTGTAATAAAGGTGAACAGGAGAGTTGTCAGGGACTCAAAGGCAATCCCGGCACTTGTGGCAGGAAGCGTCATAGTCTGGATATCATCATCCTGGCTACTTCAGGATATATTCTCGCTGTCCTCAACGTTTCACGTTCCACCTTACTATGTTGCCATTCTCATTGTGCCCGTGATGTCCAACCTGCAGGAGATCTCCACTGCACTTAGATCGAGAAAGGAAAACGTAATGAAGGACCTGCTTCTGGGCGTAATAAACGAGAATCTTATGGCCTCAAGCCTGCTTCTGGCCATAATAGGTTTCGCCTCCGGCACAGAGGGAATAGCGTTGAACTCCTTAACTCCTCTGGTTGAGGTTTCGTTCTTTGCGGGAATCCTAGCGTATTTTCTGATAAAGAACGGACAGATTAAGCTTTACGATTCTATACTAATGATGCTGGGTGTAATGATATTTATTGGTATGTTCAGGCTGTGAGTGGAAAACTCAACTGTGGGTACTCTCCACGTTATAGCACCAGTTTCTCAGGTTCCTTGTTAGCGTCTCAACTCTTTCCTTTTCCAGGCTCTGGCCCAGGATGAATTCCGCGGTGCTTTCTATTAAACCTCTGATCTCATCATCGGACGTGGAACATAGCCTGGTTTTATCCATATACGAGGCTTGTTCCAGGGTTCCCCTTTCGTCAGCTATCAACTTTGCAAGGAAATTCCTTATTAGTGCTGTTCGGTAGAACTCACTTTCCATAAAAAATGTTTAAACATATAGGTAATAAACCTTAATATTATTAGGCACGACATTCAATCATGGAAGCCCTTAAGCTGAGTGATGAGGAGCTAAGGCTCGGTTTCACCTTTGATCATAACAAGTGCATAGTCTGTGGTGCGTGCGTTGAAGCGTGCAACAAGGCCTACGGTGGGAATTGGAGGGTACTTCCTGTATTTGAACTGGAAGGTGGAAAGACGGCCCTCTCCATCTCGTGTAACCATTGCGATAACCCGGTCTGCATGAAGTCATGTCCTGCTCTCGCCATCTCCAAGAACGAGATGGGGGTTGTAACCATTGACTCCAGCAAGTGCATTGGTTGCGGTTACTGCCAGTGGGCCTGTCCCTATGAGGCGTTACACTTCTCAAAGGACGGAACAATGAGCAAGTGCCATCTCTGCGTGGACAGGCTCGGAAAGGGAATGCCCTACTGCGTGGAAAGTTGCCCCACGGGTGCACTAACCTTTGGTTGGCTTGACAGGCCAGATGGAGAGGTTAAGTATCTTGCCCCCGCGTCAATAACCAGGCCCAGAATCAAGATTATCCCTCCCAAGGCTGAGATAAATGCCTCCCCTCTAAAGGAGAAGAGGGAGGATAACTCTGCGGGCCTCATCGCCTTCACCCTTGGAAGCGAGATAGCTCTAGTCTACTCCCTGCTGAAGTTGCCCTATTTTCAGTTAATTGCCCTCATCCTTTTGGCGGGGACGCTCCTCCTATCCGTGGGACACGCCAAGGTCACTGCCAAGTCCATGAGGGTGATCCTTAATCTCTCCACCTCCTGGTTAAGCAGGGAGGTCCTGTTTGGTGGACTCTCCGCTATAGCCTTTCTCACCTCCATGTTTCTCCAGGACGCATATTACGTGGCTCTCCCTCTGCTGGTTCTCAGCGTTATCTCCTCGATAATGATTTACATGCTTAAGTCTAGACCCTCCTGGTATCACCCCGACACTCCCATGTCCTTCCTGGGGACAGGGTTCACGGTGGTGTCTCCACTTGCATACGTCTTCAATCACGATCCCCTATTACTCGTATTGGGAGCTGTGTTTTCCCTGGGAGAGATTATAACTGCTAGGTCCAAGGCCAAGATGGGATTCAGGGATAACAGGATACTGAACATGCCCTACCTTGTGCTTGACTTTGCCACGTTCTTCTTCCCTCCTTTTGGCCTGGTGGCCACAGTTATTGCCATGTTATCAGAGATATTGCATAGACGGGAATTCTTTCAAAAGGTAGTATATTATGGCGTTCCATCAGTTTAAATTTTTCAGTAACAATCTTTATTAGACTAACAAGTTAATAGTAAGTTGGGTGGAATCATCGCTTGAGATACGGTTTCATGGAAGGGGCGGACAAGGAGTTGTTACAGCAGCCAACTTACTTGCTGAGGCTGCTGGACTAGATGGACTTTTCTCCTCAGCCTTCCCCATATATGGTGCGGAGAGAAGGGGGGCGGAAATAGAGTCTTACTGCAGGATTTCAGATTCGCAGATCAGGGAAACCTCACCCATTGAGGAGCCAGACGTGGTGGTTATCCTAGATCCCACTCTTCTAAAGATATCCAATCCAGTGAGGGGGTTGAAGAGGGATGGGAAAATTGTTCTTAACTGGAAGGGGAACCCCCCAGTATCAGGTAAGCTCTTTCTGGTTGACGCAACGGGGATAGCAATGGAGTTGAAGCTGGTTAAGTCCGGCTGGCCACTGGTTAACATATTGATGCTGGGTGCACTGGTTAAGGCCGTGGGTATGCCCTCCCTGGAGTCCGTGAAAAAGGCCATAGACCTGGAGTTCAGCGGGAACGTGGCAGAGCTCAATAAGAGGGCAGTGGAGGTAGCCTTTGAGAATACTAGGGAGGTGAAGGAGATTGTCGCTTGAATACCAGTTCTTCCCAGTCTCTCATCCCAGTGAGGGAGCCGGGGGTAAGACCGGTAACTGGAGAGTGGTGAGACCAGTTGTTGGCGACAGGTGTATTGGCTGTAACGCGTGTTACCTGTGGTGCCCGGAGGGCACCATTGGGGTTAAGGGGAGAAGAGCTGAGGTCAATTACGAGTACTGTAAGGGTTGTGGGGTGTGCGCCAATGTGTGTCCCGTCAAGGCCATTTCCATGGTGAGCGAGTCGTGATGAAGATCATCTCAGGAAATGAGGCAGTTGCCCTCGCAGTCAAGCTGGCGAGGGTTGGCGTTGTGGGGATTTACCCCATAACTCCCCAGACCACCATAATTGAAGAACTGGCTGAAATGAAGGCCAAGGGGGAGATCAGCACAGATGTGGTCAGGGTGGAGAGCGAACACTCAGCCATGGGGGTGACCCTGGGCGCGGCGGTGTCAGGGGTTAGAGCCTTCACCGCAACCTCCTCCCAGGGACTTCTGTACATGCATGAGATGGTATGGTGGGCTGCAGGTAGCAGGGCACCCATTGTCATGGTTGTGGCAACCAGGGCAGTGGGCGCTCCCTGGAATATCTGGAACGAGAACACGGATTTCATGAGCGAGAGGGACAGCGGCTGGATAATGGCCTTCGCTTCAAGTCCCCAGGAGGCGCTAGACCTGACCCTGCAGGCCTTCAGGATCTCAGAGGATCCCAGGGTTTTCGTCCCCATGATGGTGGGGATGGACGGATTCATTCTCTCTCACACGAAAACTAACGTGTATATCCCGTCCCAGGAGGACGTGGATACGTTCCTTCCGCCCAGAAGGCAACCCTACGTAATAGATCCGGAGACGCAAGAGAGCATGGGTAACATTTTCCAGCCAGTTCACTACATGAAGCTCAGGCAGTCCATAAACGAGGCAATAGTTGGTGCAAAAGACGTGATCAGTGAGGTGGGAAGGGAGTATGAGAAGGTGAACCCGCTGGCAGATTACAAGACGCTTAACGTGGAGTATAAGCTGGATGACGCTGAGTATGCGGTGGTTACAATGGGAGCCTGGTCGCTGGACGCAATGGAGGCTGTGGACAGGTTAAGGGAGAGAGGAGTTCCCGTAGGGCTATACAGGGTGAGATATATCAGGCCCTGGGCCGAGGAAGAGATAGAGAGAGCGCTTGGAGATAAGAAGGGAGTGATCGTGTTTGATAGGGCCACATCCCTTGGCAGAGGAGGACCCCTATACCTGGAGATGAGGGCCTCTCTTAACAATCCCGTGAAGGGAGTAATAGCAGGGTTGGGAGGCGTGTCCATGAACAAGAAGGATTTCATGGATGCAATTTCCAGATCCCTGGAGGAGATCAGACGCGGTGATATCAAGGATGTGACCTGGTACTATCCAGGAGAGGTGAAGGAGGTTGAGCTTGGGACTCCGAGATCTGCGATCTGAGTCACTGCTCCCGGGTACCTCAGCGTGTCCTGGATGTCCAGAGAACATGGCCATGAGAATGGTGGGAATGGCCCTAGGTAAGAACGTGGCAATGGTGGTAGTGGCAGGTTGTTCCTCCGTAATTCAGGGAATAGGACCCAAGAACGCCTACGGCTATCCGGTCCTTAACATTGCCTTCGCGGCCGGTCCCGCTGCAGCCTCTGGGATGTGGAGGGCCTTCAAGCAGAGGAACAAGGATGTAACTGTAGTGGTCTGGGCTGGAGATGGGGGTACAGCGGATATAGGCTTCGCGTCCCTTAGCGGAGCGGCCGAGAGAAATGAGGACTTCATCTACCTATGTGTGGACAACGAAGCTTACATGAACTCCGGAGGTCAAAGGAGTGGTTCCACCCCCCACGGAGCCGTGACCACCACTACCCCTGAGGGGAAGAAGGAGAACAAGAAGGAATTGCTCTTCATTATGCTGGACCACAATATCCCCTACGCTGCCACGGCGTCCGTGGGTTATCCCCACGACCTCATGGACAAGTTGAGAAGGGCCAAGGAGGTGAAGGGATTCAGATACATTCAGATCCTTACCCCTGATCCCTACGGCTGGCTCTTCGATCCCTCAAAGACAGCCGAGGTGGGAAAACTTGCGGTGCAGACTTGTTACTGGCCCTTGATTGAGGTTGTGAACGGAAAGGTCAGGATAAGCAACGAATCACTTCACTGCCTAAAGAAGGAGACCAGAAGACCATTGAAGGATTTCCTCTCCGTGCAGGGCAGGTATAAGAAACTCTCAGAGAAGGATTACGAGGAACTGGAGAAGTTCGTGGACGATCTGTGGGAGAGGATACTCTCCATGATCAGCTAAAGATTTTTTGGATGAGCTACATGTTCTTCTCATGAACGCAGACGTCTACAAGATATCCTTCTCGGCATTCTTCGCAGATCTGGGTTATCAGGCAGTCGTTGCCTCCTTTCCCATTATCCTCGTCTTTCAGTTTCACCTTCCCGTCTACATTTACGGGATCGTGGAGAGCGTGTCTTACGGCGTTGGGTTAATATTCTCGTTCCTAGGCGGAGCTCTGGCGGACAGGTATGGGAGCAGGAGAGTGGCCATCTTTGGTAACCTGCTGATAACCCTCCTCTCCTTCACTGGTCTGGCGCAGAACAGTCTAGAGGCCATAGGGCTCTTCCTCTCTGGCTGGTTCATGAGGAACTTCAGGAGTCCTGCCAGGAGGACCATGCTGGTTCAGGTTACAAGCGAGGATGAGAGATCCAGGGCGTTCGCAATTCTTCACTCTCTGGACTTTCTTGGAGGGTTAATAGCGGTGGTGTATCTATCCCTCGGTCTTTATCTGAGGCTCTCGTTCGCTGAGATTCTTCCATTCACTGCCATCCCAATCCTGTTGAGTTCCTTCTTCCTCTTCTTGACGAGGCCCAGGGAAGGTGGAGGTGGGAGAAGGAGCGGGAAAGTACTGGGCGCAGTTGCGCTGGCCTCCCTCCTCTTCGGGATCAGCACCTATAGTCCGGGGTTCCCCATAATCACCGTGACCCAGTCAACCTCTCAGGTTTACCTTGGCACCTTAACCTACGGGTTCTTTCTCGGCTCGTCCTCGGGTTTCGCGATGGTACTCTCCAGGGTGAGGATGAGGGATTATCTGGGCTTGACTCTAGGTTACCTGGTGACAGCTACAGCAAGTGCAGGGTTCATCTTCCTTTTCCCTTTCCGCGAAATTGGGCTTTATCCCATGGCCATCCTCCTGGGTGTGGGGAGCGCCTTAGCTGAGACCTTTGAGCCCAGTCTGGTCTCCAAGGTGGCAGGACAGAACGTGGGAACTGGGATGGGTATACTCTCCCTATCCAGGGGGTTAGGTTACTTTGTGGGCAACTCCCTGATGGGCCTGCTCTATTCCCTGAGTTACGTCTACGCTTACGCCTTTGCATCCCTGGTGGCCCTCGGTTCCATGGTGATCATCTTGGTTCTGGTGAGAAAATGACCCTCCTTCAGGAAGTGACGGGGTTGGTCAAGGAGAACAAGCCACTCTTTGCCATGATGTTGATTAAACAGTTTGTGGAGGATCATCAGCTGGAGAACCCCTCTAGGGAATGCGAGGAGATCTTCAGGGCGGTGAAGGTCATGCCCTGGATGAATGACGAGTCGTGGAGGTACTTCGCTCCATCCCTGCCTGAGGAGGATATAGAGGCCCTCGCTCTCAGGGTACAGGACTGCGTGAGGCTCTACGGGGAGTAAATGCTGGTGAAGGAGCTAATCCCAGATTCCACCAGAGGGATCCAGAAGGTGGGATTGAAGCGTCAAAGTGGTTCCTGAAAACTGCCAAGGGACTAGGACCTACTGAAAATTCCTTTAACTGTTTACATGCCGGTTCTATACCTACATCTCACATCTGGCTTCCTTTGAGAGTGAGCTAGTTCATTAATAAATATTCATCTTGACGTGAATCGCCTTGAAGTATCTCTTACATTGTAAAAGTCCGCAAAAGGCCATGGATGTCCTCCCGGTCCTTCGGTCGCTGATCAACCTTTATTTCCTACCACTCCATCACATCATGATGGACAGGAAGGGCAGGGAGGTCCTACTCCTCCTGGTATGGGGTGACCTGCTCATAAACTACGTGGAGACCATGGTTGTCCCTGCGATCCCCACAATTCAGAACGACTTCTCTGTCAGCTCCACCCTTGCCTCCTGGATTACCTCAGCCTTCATCATCGTGGGGGCAGTGGTGTCACCAATCTTCGGTAAACTCGCTGATATGTACGGGAGGAAAAGGATGTATCTCATATCTCTGGGTGGTTACCTAATCGCAGTTGCGCTTGCAGGCTTCTCACCCTCCATCTACGCCCTGATCACGGCTAGGGCAATTCAGGGGATCGGATACGGCATCTTTCCCGTGGGGTTAGCCATAATCACGGACGTGCTCCCACCACGGGACGTGGCAACAGCACAGGGTCTCCTCTCAGGTTCGGTGGGCATTGGGACGGCGCTGGGGCTCATCGTTGGGTCCTACATAGATCAGAGCCTCGGGTGGCAGTACGCTTTCCATACCGCATTCGTTCTCTCCCTTCTTTTCTTCCTTCTTATCCTTTTTAAGCTCAAGGATACCGGGGTCAGGGTGAAGGAGAGCATAGACTACGTTGGGACAACTCTCCTGACCACGGGGATGGTCCTGATCCTAGTGTACATAACCGAGGGTCCCACGCTGGGCTGGCTCAGTCCCGAGAATGTCTCCTTTCTTGTGACGGGAATGGTCCTGATCCTGGTGTTCATTCCAGCGGAGCTGAGGGTCAGAGAACCCCTGGTGGACATGAAACTCATGAGAATAAGGAACGTCATGGTGGCCAATCTCGTTGGAGTTGTGAGCAGTGTAGCCCTCATGATCATGTATTTTGGTATAATTTACTACGCACAGTTACCCCCTCCCTTCGGGCTGGGACTGGACATATTCTCAGCGGGTTTAACCCTGGCCCCGGCAACCGTGGTGATGTTCGTGGTGGGCCCAGTGGTGGGTAAGCTCACGGGGGAAGCTGGGCCCAAACCCCTCCTCATATTCGGATCCGTGACGTCCATTCTTGGCTTCATTCTCCTAATCCTGAACAGGGGAACGTCACAGGCGCTGGTTGAGGACGTGATCGTGGCCGGGACGGGAATGATATCCATCATCATCCCGCTCATAAACATGATTGCCGTATCCCTTCCAGAGACGGCCAGGGGGATTGGCCTTGGGGTTAACACCCTTCTCCGGAACCTGGGGGCGTCCATTGGTCCCGTCCTGGCCACATCCATTATGTCGTCCTATAAGGACCCCTACGTCCTGATGCTGGGTAACCAGATACTGGACATCTCGTTCTTTCCAGGGAGGGAAGCCTTCAACGTCATGTTTGAGGTGGCAGTTCTAGTAATCCTGGTGAACCTGGGTATATCCCTCCTCACTCAAAACTATAAATTGAAAGATAAAGGTAGAAATATCATTTTGTGAACAATCATATCTCAAAACTTATATTCAATCGTTTTTAAAGGAGTATGACTCTTTTAAAGAATAATGAAAAACATAAGTTCCATTCTTATAGTATTAGTTCTGCTAGTATTTTCCTCCCTGAGTACAGGTACAGTATTGCAGGCCCAGAGCTCGACGTATTACGTACAGACTTCCTCTCCACAGTACTCCATTCTACCTGGATCGCAGTTTGTGGAACCCCTCAATCCCAGCACGGTGATCCCGGTAGCGATACTTCTCAACTTCACCCATTACTCATCTCTTGACGACGAACTTCAACACGTGATCTCAAGTCCCGGAGAGTACCTGACGCCCTCTCAGTTCAGACAATATTACTACCCAGACCAGTCCTACATCTCTTCCCTGGAGAACTATCTAGAGGGGTATGGGTTCGTCCCCACAGGGAATTACGGGCTCATACTCACCTTTAACGCCACGGTTGGAGAAGTGGAACAGGCATTCCACACCTACATAAACGTGTATTACTACCCCTTCAAGGACATATACTGGTTCGGTAAGGTGGGAATTGAGAACGTGGGACCCTTCTACTACTTTTCCAACAACGTTACACCTTCCCTTCCATACAGCGTGGGCAAGTACGTGTTGGGGATTGTGGGCATAGACAGCGTGGATCCACACGTTTATCTGGCCTTGAGGCAGGCATGGAATATTCCCATGATGGAGGGCAAGGGACCCAGCGGTAGAGGGCTAATCTCGAGCGCAATAATCACTCCCAACACCATACAACAATATTTCAATTTCACCTCCCTATACGCGCAGGGTAAGACAGGGTCAGGCTCTACAATTGCCATAGAGGGAGTGCCAGAATGTTACGTGAATACCACGGACATATATACGTTCTGGAAGCTTTTCGGCATACCCAGAACCGGTTCATTTAACGTAATAACCCTTGGAAATGATACCTCTGGAGGTCAGTCTGGTGAAAACGAGCTTGATGCTGAGTATTCCGGGGCGTTCGCGCCCGGCGCGAACATCGTGATAGTCTTTAGCGACGGATATGTGGGCGGAGAGGCGCTTGTGGGCAATTCATTGAACTACTATTACGAATACTATTACATGGCGAATTACCTCAACCCGAGCGTGGTGTCCATCTCAGTGACCCTACCCGAGAGTTACCTGGCGGCGTATTATCCGGCAATGCTCTACATGATTCATAACATCATGGTACAGTTATCGGTTCAGGGGACTTCAGTGCTGGCAGCGTCTGGAGACTGGGGGTTTGAATCTGACCATCCTCCACCCAATTTCCACATAGGTGTTTACAATACAATATGGTATCCAGAGAGCGATCCCCTAGTTACCTCTGTGGGTGGGATATTCCTCAACGCTACCTCAGCGGGACAGATCTACTCCTTCTCGGGATGGGATTACAGTACAGGAGGTAACAGCGTGGTCTTCCCGGTTCAGAGCTACGAGTTAACGTCATTGATTCCGTTCACTCCAGACACGGTAAGAACATACCCTGACATAGCCTTCGTTTCTGCAGGGGGTTACAACATACCGGAGTTCGGCTTCGGTCTACCCTTGATCTTCGATGGTCAACTATTCCTGTGGTACGGGACAAGTGGGGCAGCACCCATGACTGCAGCAATGGTCTCGCTCGTGGGTCAGAGACTGGGTCCTCTAAATTACGCTCTCTACCACATCTCATACTCCGGGGAGATATACACGCCACAGGGCTTGGTGAAGGGATTACCTGCGTGGATACCAGTGACCTCCGGGAACAATCCGTTCCCAGCCCATTACGGATGGAATTACGTCACCGGACCGGGAACGTATAACGCGTATAGCATGGTTATGGATCTAGGGCTGTATTTGTCCGGTTAAATTAAACTTCCTTTTTTATTTTTCCTAAAGGGTTTGAATTATCGTAAAAGTTACGAGGGTGAGATCAGCTTTATTGATTAGGATTGAGCTATAAACTCTCGCTATTGAAAACATAATGTGCTATTAGACATATGTCGCGGCATCTGACTAGTCTTTTCGCTTTCATACCCATTAGGGATTAATTGTTCATTATAACCTTATCATCTTGCAGACTAAAACCTAGGACGAGATTCAACCTATGAAAGGACCAGATGTTGTAATCTTTACCTTTGGCAATATTAAACTCAACTCTTTACACTCGGAAAGCATATCTTTTAACTTCAAGATATTGTCTCTACTCAATGAAAATACTGAAGTACCTGATCCCCTACATAGTTCTGGGATCGCTTCAATACAGGTTCACGAAGGATGGGTTGGCCTTCGCTTCCCCTTTTCTTTTCATGTCGTTAAGGTACTTCATAGGAGGGATGGCTCTTCTGCCCTTAGCCCGGAGGATTGTCCTTAACAAGGATGTGATCATCTTAACCCTCCTGACCACAGCCAGTTCTGGGCTGTGGGCCATGGGTCTCAACTACGTTGCACCCTCAGAGTCAGCGGTCCTTAGCTATACCATGCCCCTCTTCTCGATCCCCATTGCCTATCTCCTCCTTAGCGAGAAGCCCAGATCCTTTGAGGTGGCAGGTGCCATGATAGGCTTCCTCGGCGTTGCGGTATATGGTCTCTCCCTATCAGGCAGGCTTTCTCTCCTGGGAGGAATCCTCACTGTACTCAACGCAGTTTTCTGGGCTGCCTTCACAGTGTACTACAGAAAGATGAGGACCATGGACCCTGCTGTGGTTAACACGTCCCAGATGCTCCTAGGCTCCCTGGTGTTCCTCGCCCTGACTCCCCTGGGTTTCAGGTTTGATCCCAGCCTAAGTTTCCTGGGGGATCTCCTTTTCTCGGCCCTTCTTGGAGGGAGCGTCCTTTTTTACCTCTGGAACGTGATGCTGAGGCTGGAGAGAGTCGGTAAGGTGACCGTCATGGCCTTTTCAGTCCCTATCGCGAGTTCCCTTCTGGATGAGGTTACGGGGGAAGTCCAGTTGAACCACGAGAGCTACGCGGGCATGCTTACCATGCTAACCGGAATACTCCTCTCCAGAAAGGACGATATATTCTCTAGGAAGAGGAAGGTAGAGGTGAAGAGCACTACTTAAAAGTTTTTAAAGAAATCGGAGGAAAGGCACGGAGATATTAATTAATTTATAGTGCAATGTGAACTCGTGATAATGATTTAATGAGGAGGGAAAATTGCCCGCTCTACGATCAAATTCCCTCACGAGTTACGGTTTCATCCGCGACGTTCCCTAGAGAAGATATTAATGTAAATGATTTTTAATTATTTTAATCCTTTATTTCATCAACACGTTCAACTGCATCACCCTGAAACCCTTGAACTGAGCCGTTCAAGTCCCGACCCCGACCAGTTCAGTACCAGATCTTGAACTCAGTATACTTTTTATACTGGGTATACCATCCGTATCATATGAAGGTCATCAAGGTATCCGAGGAGAATAGACAGAGACTTCTTCAGATAGCTGGCGAGCTTCAGGCTAAGGAGGGCAGGAGGGTGACCCTAGATGACGTTATCACTGTCCTGCTGAATCATTACCTCAAGGAGAGGAACCAGGCCCTGAGATTGACCGAGGTGTTCAGGGAGTATCAGTTCGAAGCTGATCCGGTCCCCGTGGATGAAATGGACAGGGAGATTTACAAGTGAACCGAATGATACTCCTGGATACTTCGTTCCTCTACTCCCTCTATAACAGGCGGGACCTGAATCACGCGAGAGCCTTACAACTTCTGGAGGAGATACAGTCCCTCAAGTATGGCCAACCAGTGGTGTGTGACTACGTCATTGACGAGATATTGACGTTAGTCCTCTCGAGGCATGGAAAGAGTTACGCCGGCGTGGTGCTGAACGGGATTGTGAAGGCCGTGAACCAGGGACTAAGACTGCGGTTCGTGGATGAGGACACCTTTGAAAGGGGGATTCAATGCTTCACAAGGTATCACCTCAGCTTCACTGACTGCATTCAGGTGGCCATCCTCCTGGAGGAGAAGGATAGATATATTGCCAGTTTCGATAGGGGATTTGATCAGGTAAGGGAGATTGTGAGGGTCCAGTGAGTTCTGATCAGGGAGATCAGACAATTCGACGAGAGGAGTAAAGGGTGGTCCATATTCCAAGAACCGAACTTTCCACGTCACGACACTAGAACCGAGCCAAACATGTCTTAACGCGGGTCTTTTGGACTCTGCACACCGGAAAGAGTGAGGATTTTAGAGCCTTTACCGCGATTGAGCTCTCCGCTAGTTGATTAATTTTTATCCTCTGGCATGGGCACCTTTCAAGAGAACTGGGTAAAAACTTACACAAGGTATTAACGCAGGGAGTTTAGTCATCGTTTGACTACCTGGCACCATTGCTTGACAAGGTGTAGCACTCCCTCACTTCAATAAAGGAGGTAACATTTCAACATGTAATACCTCCACCACTATTTCACGTAAGGTTTTTAGTCATTTCCCAAGCTCCCTTCAAGTCAAACGAGAACTTTGGTCTAATGCTGTATGTCCTATCTTAGGACCTTACCCTTTCCTTCATCTCCCTCCTGGAGAGCCCGCTCATCAACCTCTTGATGCCCATAAAATTCATCCATAGAAACACAGCCGTTATCACTGGTAATCCCACGTAGATCACGTCCAGAACAGGGGAGAGGCTCTCCAGTGCAAGTGCGGGAGTATAATAGGCCACAACAGTTGCGATGGAGATACAACAAGTGCTTCCGCTGACAATCCCCAGCAGGGGTAAGCCCACGATCGAAAGGTTATACCTGAATCCTCTTCCCCTGAGCTCCACGATGTTTCCAACCACGAGCAGGCCAATGATCATCCCCATCAAGATGGAGAAGAAGCTCAAATCCAGGTAAAACCAGGATCCGCCCACCGTGACTGATGGAGAGAAAAATAATCCTAGCGCGTTCCCCAGCCTCACTGAACTCATGGGGGCATAGGTCACTGAAAACACTGCGGGAGGAGATATTCCCAGGATTCTGTCCAGCAGAAGGCTATATGCCACGTAATGAACAGCAAGATAACACAGGAATATTCCCCAGTTCACCCCTTCCCTCAGGGTTGAGATCACTTCCCTGAGAGGTATCATCACCAGGTAAGCCACCCCCATCCAGAACACCAGCCCACCCCCAAGCTGGAAGGGGAACTGGTCGGGGAAAAGGGGTGACATCAGGTAGAAGAGGAGACCAGACGCAATCAGAAAAAAGTAGAATAACGTGAGCTTCATGATCTCAGTCCCTGAAATACTCCTTGTATATTACGAAGATGAGAGAGGAGAAAAGGAGGATCATTAGACCCACTAGCAGGCCCAGGTTAAACTGGTACTCCAGTACGTTGGAGAAATACTGGGATATTGCGTAGGCTAGGCCTATTCCCGATACCAGGATCACTGGAAGCACCATCTTGGATATGTCTGCTCTTCTCACCTGCTGTTCCTGCACAGTTTCAGAGTACCTGAACCTTATGGAGAAGAATATTAGGGAACCCATGAATACCCCGAAAACTCCCGACGCACTGATGTACATCAACCTCCATAGGTTCTCCACGTACGCTGATATGGGAGATTGCGCTAGGTAACCCAGCGTGCCGAAATCTCCTATCCACAGGAAGACCAGAGCCATGAGCACCATGGTGAATATCCAGGCTACTATGTCCTTGGGCCTTAACATGATATCACCCCGTGGAGTTGGTAACCACCATAATCCCCTTCATGGTATAGTGACCAGGTCCGCAGAACTCGGCACACCAGATGTTGTAAACCCCTGGTTGGTTCACCATGACGTAAAGGTCATAGGTGTAACCCGGGATGGCCTGCATCTTCATTCCCAGCTGTACAATGTAAAATGCGTGGATTACGTCAGCTGAGGTTAACTCGAACACGTAAGGTTTCCCTGCCTGTATCACAACCTTATCGTAGGAGACAGTTCCGTTAGGGTATATGAACTCCCATACGTACTGCTTGGCAATCACCTTGATGGGAATTGGGGTCTCATTACTGGGAATGTAGGAGCCGTGGGTTATGGCCCCTAGGTACTGGAAGGAAAGCGCTCCCAGGAAAACGAGGATGGCTATGGCGAACACTATGGTGGAAATTTCCGCTATCCTTTCCGCTTTCACTTTTCATCACCCCTAAGTGTGTAGACCAGGATGAGACAGGATAGAAGGAACATGTTGATCCCCGCAAGTATCCCCAGCTCAAATTGATCCAAGAAGAGGTTGGTGAGGGTGAACATCCTCGCTGTGGTGTAGGCAATGAGGCCCAATGTGACCAGAATACTTAGATCCAATCCCAGGGAGACTGACCTGGGCAACGTTATGGTTTCAAGTTCCTGGGATCTTGACAGGGCGCTCGCGAATCCGAGCCTCTTCCCGAGGTTGAATGAGTCCGACTCAGGGCCTGCCCTGGACTGTAGCCATCTGAGGACTGGAAATACAGTAAGGAAAGATAGGACGAATATTACTCCATCAACCTCAACTCCTATGGGCCCTATATCCCTACCTGGGGTGAGATAGGCCCATACGCTGTTGACCACGAAGGAGAGTATGAATCCCACTCCCAGAGCCATGGAGGCTGGCCTCATTACTGGATGAGGAGATTGATGCCTGAACACGTACTCGTCTATGAATGGAAAGAGAACGGTGACTGCTCCCCACGCCAGAAATATCAGCGATGCATTGGACGGAGTCACAGACTTGTAGAAGAAGTAGATGAAGAGGAAATACCAGTCAGGGATGGGTGGAGTCTGTGCCGCTAAGGCAGGGTTGTACTCCGGCATAATGTACTTGATTTGGGACCCATCTATCGCTATCTGGAAGGGGAAAGCTGAGGCAATTAGGAAGATCGCACCGAAGGTCATCAACATGGTTACCACTATGATTCCGAAGGTCCTGGTCAGGGGTTGCAATTTCCAGTTTGGGTCGCTTCTAAGCTTATCCGGGTAGTCATCTATGAGCTCGGATCTGTTCTTCTCCTTGCTGAGGGGCGGGGTAATTCCGTGCTTCTCGAAGATGTAGAGATGAAGGCCGAGGACCAGCGCAATTAAGGCACCAACTATCCAGTGGAAGACGAAGAACCTGTCCACGAGGGGATCAACTCCGCTGGCTATCCCAGGTAGCTGGGGGAGGAGGGTCATGGCAGCTATCAGGTTGCTCAGTCCCAGGGGCATGTAGGTGAATAGGTTCAGTCCCGTGGTGGTCGCGGTCCAGGAGATCAGGTTGTAGGGGAGAGAGTATCCCAGATAGGCCTCAGTTAACGTTAACCCCGCCAGTACCGTTCCCACTATCCACATTATCTCCCTGGGTTTCCTGTACGCGCCCACCAGAAAGTTCCTCGTCATATGTACGAGGAGTAGAAATACCATGGCGTAGGCACCCCAGCTGTGTAGACTGAAGAGAAGAGCCCCCAGGGGGACGCTGGATATAAGGTAAGAGGTGGACGCATAGGGATCTGCAGGTACGTAGTAAAGGGCCACGAGCATCCCTGTTACTACCTCAAACAGGAAGGAGGCCAGGACAAAGGATCCCAGCCAGAAATCCAGCCTGTACGCGTAACGTGGGGCCTGCCTTATGGTGTGCCCATAAAGACCAGTCCTCTCGTCGAGCCATTCCAGAACTCTGTCAAGCCAGGTCCCTTCGCGTTCCTCCATTAACTCACCCTAACGCAAGCCGGGTTTGTGGGCACTGAGTAGCTGTACCTGGGGTCATAGATCAGGTTATCCCTTGGTCTCCTTCTGGGCACAGCCTCTGAGAAATAGGGCGCATTGGTTCCCACAGCGTAAATATCCCCTGTCGTTTCGTCGTACTTAAGGAGGACCATGGGAAGAGGCCTGGGGGCCGGGCCGCCCACCACTACTCCGCCCTGGTCAAGCTGGTACATGGAACCGTGGCACGGGCAGTGCAGGATTGAGGTCGAAGGATTCAATCCAGGATTGCTTGGGCTGGGCACCAGGGCCTGTGCGGGAAGCTGACATCCTAGATGCACGCAAACTGCAGAGAAAGCGCATATGGACCTCTTGGGTCCAACACCCACGATATTCTTGAAGTCTGTATTTATTCTGAACTGATTGGCGTAGGGGTTCTTGAACTCCACGTCCTTCATGTTGTTTAACTTGTAGAAGTCCACCAGGAAACAGGGCTCGTCCGTGAGGGGATAGGCAAAGAAATAGACCGGACAGCTCCCTTGAAGCTGGCTTATGTTGGCAACCCTGTACTTGGGAAAACCCTCCAGTCCCTGAGAGTTGTTGGCCACAAGGTATCTGGGCGAGATGGACTTGAGCTCTCCGTAGTAATATCCCATGTAGTCAAGAACGGGGGTAACCAGGGGAGAGACCGCAATGGCCCCTCCCAGGATGAGGCTCAATCTGAGAAAGTCCCTTCTATCCAATTCCCTCCACTATGATATTAACAGCATTGAGTTACCTTTATGTATTCTATTAAAACTTTACTATATTTGTGTTTTAAATAAGAAAAAATTAATCATTATAAATTGCTCATTCTACGGCGTACGGGGTGGTTACGTTCTGTGATGCCACAAGGTTAACCCACATTCCAGATTCCGCATGGCCTGAAATTCCGCAAGCCAGCCAGTAAGTTCCCGGGGCAATGGGTCCGTAAACTCCCACCGCAGTCTGACCAGAGGAGAGTCCCTGAAGCGTGTATGCGGAGGAAGTTGTACCCACGTAAAGCAATATTTTCCCGTCACTTGCCAGGTCCGCTGCGTTGGGAGTAGCGGTGTTGTTCATTACTAGGATCAGGTTGTGCTGAAGTGACTCCTGGTTGGTGAATTTTACCTCTAGGTTGTAACCAGCGGGCACATAAATTGTCATTTGGCCAAAGGACGTTCCGTTGAGGTTAAAGGTGGAGGCCGAAGATAGCGCCACCAGGGAAATGACCACTGTCTTATTTGACGATATGACTGGAAGCGTGATCTTTGTGGGGCCTGAGCTCGTGGTGGTATTAGTGGTGGAAGGAGAGGAGAGCGTGTGAAACTGGTAAATGGAGATAATGGCTGCAGACAACACTACAACAGCTACTATGAAAGCTACAACGTAGGAAAACATGGGGGAGACCGCCTTGTCCATCTTAAATCATCATGATAGTTCAGATTTCTATTTTATAAGCATTTTTTCAAATGTTTCCCGACTCTAGAAAATCAAGGATGTCCAATTTCCGCAGAGCGTTCCTGTATCCGAGAGGCATGAAGTGCTGGCCAGGGGATATCAACGTCTATCGTGGAATTCCTGTAAAAATTATATGTGTGAGTAATCGAATGGGTAAACGTGAAACGCGAAAAAACGCTCACGATGGATGAGAGGGGAAGAATCACCCTACC
Source organism: Metallosphaera javensis (ex Hofmann et al. 2022) (assembly GCF_022064045.1). Taxonomy (NCBI): domain Archaea; kingdom Thermoproteati; phylum Thermoproteota; class Thermoprotei; order Sulfolobales; family Sulfolobaceae; genus Metallosphaera; species Metallosphaera javensis (ex Hofmann et al. 2022). The sequence continues at coordinate 79,258 of NZ_JAKNCW010000006.1, forward strand.
CGCAAGCATAAGGAAGAAGATTAACGCAAGGAAGTTCGAGGTTGTACTCACAGACGAGGGAATCCTACTCAAACCCGTCAGGAATGATGCGCTAGATAAGTATTTCGGCATATTCAAGGGGAGAGTTAAGAAGGACGTCGACGAGATACTTGACGAGGCTATGGAGGAGTATGTGAGAGAGTATGAAAAGGTATTTTGATGCTAATGTATTTATTTACTTTTTTTTTTAAAGATAATTATTTTGGTGATAAGGGGTATGAGTGGTTAAAAAAGATGAGAGGATCACGTGTGCTATAACTCCATTTGAAGTGACTTACATACTCTCGAAAATGTCGAACATCTCAAGAAAAGACTCATCCTTGACTGCTACTGTAATAAATGCATTTTCCGATTTGAACGTCAGATATGAGCAAACCATGGGAGGACGTACAGGATGTTATAAGAAAGTATAACCTAGATTTTGCGGATTGTAATAGTCTGAAGTTTTTATGATAAGGTCCTATGAGCTCTGACTAATTGTTAAATTGAAAGAAAATCATATTGATTTACATGTGTTTCACGCCTTATTCTAGTTCTAATAGCCTTAAAAATAATATAAAAGATATGAGAGCACACGGGAACATCGTTACCCGCTGATTCCGTCGGCTGTTGTGGCGGTCAGAATCTGTACTGCTCATTTTTACTGGATAAAAGAAGGTAAGGATGTTAAATGAACAAACTTAACTAAATAATAAAATATTTCTAAAAATTAAAATTATCTAAAATAACGAGGATTTAAACTATAAAAGCTTTTTTATCTTTGTATGATGGAAATACCGAATTAATGAAAAATATATATGTAAACATTAATTCCCGTTAAATGAATTTGTCATTGAGATTAGGATGGGAAAGGTAAACAGGGTTAAAGAGGTTCTAAAGATAGCTCTTACGACCACAAGTGCACATGACATAGGGATAATGTACATTGTATTAGGTATAATAAGTCTTATCACAGGTTCAGCTTATGGGGCGTTGATAAGAGATCAGCTAACGCTAAACAATGTGGGAGCCGTTGAGTACTACAACGCCGTATCCCTGCACGGCATATTTATGATTTTCTTCATGGTGATGCCCATCTCCACAGGTTTTGCAAACTATCTGGTTCCCAGAATGATAGGGGCCCACGACCTATACTGGCCTAAGATAAATGCACTCTCCTTCTGGATTCTGGTACCGGCAGTTTTCATGAGTATCATTGCCCCACTATTTGGACCCGTAAACACAGGATGGTACATGTACGCTCCTCTGAGCACTGATCTGCAGGTGAACGGAGGTTTCGGCGTTACGCTGATTGAGGTGGCGTTGATGATTGCTGGCGTTTCCTCCACCTTAACGGGTATCAATTTCCTCATGACGATCCTGAGACTCAGGAAGATTCCCTTCTTCAAAATGTCCCTCTTCACATGGTCCTTCTTCGCCACCTCGATCCTCCTCATGGTTGCGTTACCTCCCCTAACCGCGGGCCTAGTCATGGCGTTTCTGGAGAGGATGTGGAACCTTCCGTTCTTCAATGCTGCTCTTGGAGGAAATCCACTTCTATGGCAAAACGTCTTCTGGTTCTTCGGTCACCCGGAGGTGTACATTCTCATTTTGCCAGCCATGGGACTGGTGGGTGAGGTTCTTCCGAGGGCCGTGGGAAGGCAGATTTACGGGTATAAAGCGCTGGCCCTCTCGTCCATGGCCATAGCTTTCCTGTCGGTTCTGGGAGTATGGATGCATCATATGTTCACGGCGATTGACAGTGACGTGGTGAGGGAGATAGCTGCTGCGACCACCATGGCAATTGCCATTCCCTCGGGAGTAAAGGTGGTGAACTGGACCATCACCTTTTACGGAGGGAAGGTAAGGTTCTCTGCCCTAACCATAGGCATGATAGGGTTCATCACCCTCTTCTTGGTGGGCGGGATTACGGGAGTGTTCTTCCCCCTGATACCCGTGGACCTGGCGTTCAATGGGACCTACCTAGTGGTAGGACATTTTCATTACATGGTCTTTGCAATTCTAGTGGGATTGTTGAGTGGGCTGGTGTACTACTTCCCCTATTTCACGGGGAAGTGGTTTGATCAGGAACTGGCAAGAACCTCCATGTTCATGATTGTGGTTGGGGCCTTCGTGGTTGCCACTGGAATGAGCATTGACGGAGTCCTGGGGATGCCCAGAAGGTACGCGGTGGTGCCGGCACCAATCTATCAGCCCTTCCAGAACCTGATTACTGTGGGCGGTTTCGTGGAAGGAATAGGCCTACTTCTCATGTTCGGCACATTGCTCTACGGATGGGTCAGGGGGCCTCCCGTAAGGAGTATGGATCCATGGAATTCAGAACAGCTCATAGGAGTGCCGGACTTCACGCTCAGGCCCGTGGCACTTCCACTTTCCTTCGGAAAGGAGATGGATGGAACTACACCCGAACATAGGCATGGTTCCTATTTCCCCTCCCTGCTGGGATTGCTGTTATGCTTCCCACCCCTCGGCTTCATGCTTATCTTAGCAGGTGTGACCATTCCTGGAATCCTCATGGTTCTGACCTTCATAGGTGTCGGAATAGCCTGGCTGTATAATGACTACTTTAAGCAGATTAAACCCTTACCGGGATTTGGCGGTTTCACTCTGACGAAGATGGTAAACGCAACGCCCGCTGGAGCTACAGGATCCCTGGGAGGAATGGAGAATCCCACCATCCAGGAGAACGGAGTGGAGATAGCCAGGAGGGCGAAAACCCCTGTACTCTTCTTCATTATTGCGGAGATATTCCTCTTTGGCAGTTTCATAGGAGGCTACATATATGACGTGAACGAGACGCCTACGGTTGCGAGCCTACCCAGGTTGTCCGTGGACTGGTATCCACTTCCCCTGATCATGACTGTGGTTTTACTCTCTAGTTCAATCCCGGCCCATCTTGCCTATCATAATTTCCTCAAGGGTAGAATGAGGATGTTCAAGATACTGGGCACACTGACGGCGCTCATGGGATTCTCCTTCCTCATGGGTCAGGTGTACGAATTCACTCACATAGTCAAGTTTACGCCACAGCAGGACGTGTACTCGGCGTTCTTCTTCACCATAGTATCTCTCCACGCATTTCACGTTATAATGGGTCTGGTTCTCTGGACCATTACACTGCTGAGGACTAGGATCACGGTACCATACCAGCTCTCAACGGGAGCGTCATATTATTGGCACTTTGTGGATGCCGTGTGGGTGGTGGTATTTACAATGCTTTACCTGCAACTACCAATCTATCATCCGTGAGTTTATGAGAAAACATCTTTTTTTAGGAGTTTTCCTGGTTCTCTTAATAATTAATCCACTTACTGAAGGGATATACGGGAGAAATGCGGTACTTTACATGGCCTCCCACTATGCTCTCTTTGCCTTGGGAATGTGGATGGGACTCTCCGAGGCCTCAAGGAGATTCTGGATATGGAGACTGATTGCAGGGACAGGAGTCGCCTTGTTAGCCCACGTCCCCTTGATATTTGACGTCTCGGCGTATAATGAGGTTGTGAGGGTGATACTGGAGCTTGGTTTGTTCTGCGGAGGTTTTTTGGTGGGCTCCTCCTTCCAGGCGGGAGGAAACGTGACAAGTTACATCCTTCTGGGCGGATGGATGACTGGGGATACTGCCCTCTCCGTAGCTTTCCTCCTGGGAGATAGCGCCTATTCCTTCCCACTCTCCCCCTATCCAGTGTGGCAGATCAAGGATGCAGGCATTTTCATGTTCCTTTTCATGAACGTTGTGGCTTTCTTTATTATCATGAAAATCTTCATCGGATTCCTTGAAAAGGGAGAGCTTAAAGGGGAAGGTGAAGGAATATGAGCGTCAGTTTAGGGAGTTAAAGCCCCTTCAATACGCTTCTGAACGCTATGTATATCACAGTGGCCAGTATCACGTTCATTACTATGATCATGGAAATCCCTGCCAGGGGAAGGGATTCAGGCGTGTAGGGGGAGAAGGGGTAAACCTTATTGCTGTATTCTGGACTTCCAATCAAGAGAAGTATGCTGAGCAGGGTATCCCCCAGCATGTAAAGGGCGAAAAGGGTTATCTTGCTCCATTGTGGAAGACTGCGTATTGATGAACCAAGGAGGAAACCTCCAAGGAAGAGGGATGTATCCAGGAGAATCCTGAACTTCAACACTCCAGCTCCAAGGGAGAAGGGCAAGGGAAGGTGCCAGAACACCACTGGTAGCACTTTTCGGAACTTACCTCAGGCTGAACAGTTTCTTGGTATCACCCACCTCAAGGTAAAGGGTTTTAAGCAG
>NZ_JAKNCW010000070.1:0-271 GCF_022064045.1 Metallosphaera javensis (ex Hofmann et al. 2022)
GTAGCTAACACCCGCTTCCCCTTCTTCACGTTGAACGGGATGAGCCAGGAGGTCAAGGCCATATGCGAGCAGATCCTGCCAAGAGAGATATGCAACGAAGGAAATCTCTCTCCGAACGCCGTGAAGATAGGAGGGGCGGACGTGGGCTCCCCAATCCTCACCTCGCTTGCGTGCGGCAACTCGTGCTCAGGTTTCGGGATTGCGGGTCTCGTCTCAGGGTACGAGAGGATCTCCCTTCAGGGACTCGAGGTTGTCGCCATCAGCGCCGTGA
>NZ_JAKNCW010000071.1:0-271 GCF_022064045.1 Metallosphaera javensis (ex Hofmann et al. 2022)
CTGTTTGAACGTGTCCGGGCCAATCCTGGCGGAACCAGCTTGTTCCCGAACTATGCGACGGCCAATCAGTCGGGGAGTCGTCCGTCCGATTGTGCGACGCAGCCTTGCACAGGGTCCGAGCTGGTGGCCTGGGATCTGGATCAGTGGCGCGGGCGGGTCAGTCGTGAACTGCCCATGGGGCAAGCGACGGTCTTTCTGTCCCAGGCCAGGAGTGGTCAGCTGGGCGTCCTGTTGAGTTGGCGAGCCAACGAAAACGCCATCCAGTCTGATG
>NZ_JAKNCW010000072.1:0-259 GCF_022064045.1 Metallosphaera javensis (ex Hofmann et al. 2022)
TCCTCGTGACCGTCAAGAGCGGCGCGACCGGGGAGATGGCGGCCATGATTGCCGCCCAGGCTTCCCCGGACGCCACCGTGCTCAGCTTGCAGAACGGCGTCGACAACGCCGATAGGCTGCGCGCCGAACTCCCAGGCCGGCGCGTTCTGGCCGGCATGGTTCCGTTCAACATCGTGCAGTCGGTGGACGGCGAGACGCCGTTCAGGGTCCATCGCGCCAGCGACGGCAAGGTCAAGATCGAGGACGTCGTGCCCGGTCT
>NZ_JAKNCW010000073.1:0-253 GCF_022064045.1 Metallosphaera javensis (ex Hofmann et al. 2022)
GTCTGGATCGGCGATGACGCGCTCAGCGCCGACAGCTTCGAGGCACGCTGCCTCGCCGAATTGAAGCAGGCCACCGCACGCCGGCCGGTCTTCTTCATGTCCGGCAACCGCGACTTCCTGCTCGGCCCCGACTTTGTACGACGCAGCGGCATGACCGCCCTGCCCTACCCCTGTGTGCTGACCATGGAGGGCCGCCGCTGGCTGCTCAGCCATGGCGACGCCCTCTGCCTGGACGACCACGACTACATGCGCT
>NZ_JAKNCW010000074.1:0-249 GCF_022064045.1 Metallosphaera javensis (ex Hofmann et al. 2022)
AGAACGAGACCTACGGAGTACCTCATCATATCAAAGCTCCTGTTCACTGCCTTGGTTGCCCTCTTGAACCTCACGAGCCTGTCCCTGAGGGACGAGTGGAAGGACTCGTTGGGGTTAACGGGTGACACGACCCTGTGCTCGGGGAGGAGGAAATAGACGTTGTAGTCGTCCGAAACCCATGTCCCCTTCTCGGGCACGTACTGCGCGAGCTCCTGAAACGTGTTCTCGCTCCTGTCTCCCACGGAGAAC
>NZ_JAKNCW010000075.1:0-249 GCF_022064045.1 Metallosphaera javensis (ex Hofmann et al. 2022)
GAAAGGAGTTTTGTCGCGAAGGCGAGGCCCCCCGGGGCCCGCCGCTGCCGCAGGGCGAATCCTCGCAGGCGGAAGAGCGCGTCGCCCGGATTCTCGCGCACGAGGAGGGCCGCGAGGGCGAGCGGCGTCGTCAGCCCGAGAAGCGCGCCGGCCGCCGCCCCGAAGCCGTGCGCCGCCAGGATCCAGGCGAAGACCGCGCTCCCGGCGGCGCTGCCGATCACGAAGCCCGCCCGGGACGCCGCGCTGGTG
>NZ_JAKNCW010000076.1:0-246 GCF_022064045.1 Metallosphaera javensis (ex Hofmann et al. 2022)
CGTTGAGCTCCCTCCTCAACCTGTCCAGGACCTGGAGGGTCATGTCCACCTTCGTGGAGAAGTTCAGGTCCTGTCCCGGGGCTACCCCGGTTAGTTGTGGAATATGAGGTGAAAAATAATGGCAAAAAATAAAAATATCCCCGGAAGGGGTAATACCATGAGTCCGGAAGCAGAAAGGGTAAAGGCCAAGGCGAAGGCAGTGCTGGAGGAGGCAGTCAAGAAGGGCGTGTCCCTCACCGAGATAGA
>NZ_JAKNCW010000077.1:0-243 GCF_022064045.1 Metallosphaera javensis (ex Hofmann et al. 2022)
GTCGTAGCGGAAGTAGGCCGCCACCCGCACGGTGTCGTCGGCCGGCTGCACCGATGCGAACAGATCGATCGGCGTGATCACGCTCTGGCTCGAAGCCTGGGCCAGCCGCACGAAGAAGTCGCGCGCCTGCATCGTGCCGAGAAAGGGCGAATGCACGATGCCGTCGTCTTCGAAGCAGGCCACCAGCCCCGCCGTATCGCTTGCATGCAGATGCCGCAGATAGCGGCGCACCGTGTCCAATTG
>NZ_JAKNCW010000078.1:0-241 GCF_022064045.1 Metallosphaera javensis (ex Hofmann et al. 2022)
CTTCGGAGGTCGGCTGGATCACGAAGTCGCGGTCATGGCGGTCCTTGATGCGCAGCAACTCGGGGCCCATCTTCTCGAAACGGCCGGTCTCCTGCCAGAGTTCGGCCGGCTGCACCACCGGCATGGTGACCTCGACGGCACCGGCCCGGTTCATCTCCTCGCGCACGATGGCCTCGACCTTGCGGATCACCCTGAGGCCCAGCGGCATGTAGTTGTAGACCCCGGCGCCCAGCTTCTTGAT
>NZ_JAKNCW010000079.1:0-239 GCF_022064045.1 Metallosphaera javensis (ex Hofmann et al. 2022)
TTCCGGCCCCGGCCAAGCTCAACCTCTTCCTGCACATCACCGGACGGCGGCCCGACGGCTACCACCTGCTGCAGTCGGTGTTCATGCTCATCGACTGGTGCGACACCCTGCATTTCGAGCTCCGCCAGGACGGGCAGATCAGCCGCGAGGACCTCGCCGAGCAACTGCCCGCAGACGACCTCTGCGTGCGCGCCGCGCGGTTGCTGAAAGACCATGCCCAGGTCCGGGAGGGCGCGCAC
>NZ_JAKNCW010000007.1:0-79995 GCF_022064045.1 Metallosphaera javensis (ex Hofmann et al. 2022)
GGAGGAGATTGTCCAGCGCGAGAGTTGACGTGCCTGTGTCAGGGGAGTACGCCGTGGACGAGACCAAGGTACTCCTGGTTAAGGGCGTGGCGTACTACCTGTGGGTCGTGAGGGACCTCAACACGGGCGTTATACCCTTCTTCATGGTCACTGAGGCCAGGTCAGGTCTGGACGTGCTAATCCTGGCAGGGGAGTGAGGGAGGTTGAGCTGAGGGTGAGGGGCGAGGTGCTCAGGGCCAGGTACGTCCACGACGGCCTACCCGCGTACAACTTCCTCTCCATGGCAGGGGTAGAACACGAGCACATCACCTTCGGGGTGAGGAACAGGGTTGAACAGGTCTTCAGGACTGTGAAGCACAGGTTGTCAGGGATGGACTTCCACTTCCCGTGGAACTCCAGCAAGTGGAGCCTGAGGAAGTGGTTCTCCACCTACTTCACCGTCTACAACCTGTTGCAATTGTGGCAGGTGAGATAAATTGTTGGACACACTGGCGGAGCTTGTCCAAAAACTTATACGCTCTTTGGAATGAGCGGGGTCAGCACAGTGGATACCACGGCTATTCCGAAAAGCACTAGAAACGAGAAGGTTAAATCATAGTTCATACCCAGTAGTGCTGTAACTAACGCAGTTCCTGCCGCTCCGCCAACGGTATTCCCTACACCCCATACATAGGAGTTGGCCACAGTGAAGAAGTTCTTGGGGAAAACCTGCCCAACGTAACCGAGAAGTATGGGAAATGCAGTGAAGGCTGCAAACGTGAATAACGTGTAGGAAAAAAGTGACAGGTACAGATTCCTGGGATACACAAGGAAGATACCGAAGAAAACAAGACTTAACACGCTACTCAGGGCGAAGGTGGCCCTGCCCCCAAGTCTCTCTGTCAGCCATCCGAACACAGGCTGTCCAAACACTGAACCTAAGAAACCCACGGTAAGGAATATCCCGGTGAACTCCTTTGAAAGGTAAACCTGGTACACGAATTCCCCCAGAAAAGTGGTAGTTCCGCTAATGAACATGCTTCTCATGAAAACAAGCGCTCCCAGCACAATGAGGAACTTGTAGAACTTGCGATCCAATTTTTCCGTGGACTTTCTAACTAGGTTCACGCTTCCCCTTCTCACACCCATAAGGCCCACATATATGGCGAGGGTGACTAAAACCATGTAAAACGTGAAAACTCCAAGCCCGAGGACCTCACCCAAACCGAGGATAAGAAACGATATTACAGACGGCATAACAGCCCTGCCAAGGCTACCCATGGCACCGTTTATGCCAAGCGCTCTTCCAGAGCTTTTTCCAAATATCCTAGCGAGTATTGCTCCTCCTAGGGGATGATAGAAGGCCTGTCCTGAGCCAAGAAGGATGGCTCCCAGAGCAATCAGGGGAATGGCCAATCCTTTCTCCAGAAAGGATAGTGCGAACAGACCAGAGGCCAGAGCCTCCAGGAAGATCCCCAACGCTATAAACTCGGCGTCGGAGTCCCTCTTATCAGCTATATCCCCAATCAGCGGAGATAGTAAACCAGAGAGAAGCGTATAGACTATGGCCAATGCGCCAAGAAATACCACGCTCATCTTCTCCTCAGTGGTATAGTACACGATCAGGAGCGGAAATACCAGAAAAACTCCATCGTTTGAGAAGTGTGCCAGTGAAGTAAATACCAGTGCCCTAAAGCTCTTAGATTCCATAATAAGTATCAAAGATACCTAATAGGCTTAAAATCTTTTGTAAGAAAGATTGAATATTTATATTCTAGTATATATTTTCAATCTAAGATTGAGGATAAGGGAGATAACTCTGGAGCGCTCTTCATTGGTAGATGAATGTTACTCTCGAGAACCACAGCTGACCTAAATTCAAAAGCGTTTTGAACCACTTACTGAACGAGCTTACATGGTAGCCATGTAGAGAGGTCGAAACGTTCTACATTTTGAATTAACTTTTTAATCATAATTTAGATCCTCTACGAGTGGAGAACGAGGAGGACCATTCAAGGGTTGAAATGTTTATACTTGCTTTCAATTCTTACACAATGAGTTACGCGGTGAGGTTGTGCGAACTTGATAAATAGATCGCTGAAGTGGATGTGGTCGGCACTGGTTTTTGGGATCTCCAGCGGTCCCCTTTCAACTCTCGTAACCCTGAACATAATTGATATGGGCGGAGGCCCCCTCATGGTGGCCTATGCCATCACCCTGTCAAACGTGGTGCTGATTCCTGCCTCAATGTTCTGGGGATTTCTTGCCGATAGGTTCGATAGAAGGAAGCTGATTCTTGCAGGTTTCGGTTTCTCCACCCTCTTTCTGGTCCTGGCATCCCAGAGCAACAGCATTCCTGAAGTTGACCTGAATTACGCGGGCTTCACCTTCTTTTCCACGGCATACAGCACTCCCATGAACCTGCTCATCATGGAATCTGCAGAGAAGAAGAAGTGGGCGTCCAGCTTCTCCCTGCTCTCCATGTTATCTTCCATTGGAAATTTGGTTGGCCTCCTCCTGTCCACATTCCTAGTGTTAGTAATAAGAATTACGGAAATGTATGCAATTCTAGCGCTCTTCTCGGGCTCTGCCTTTGTGCTGGCTCTACTTTTCACTCCCAAATCCATGATGCTGGAAAGGACGTCCATGTTGCACAGTATTGAGTCTTTTGCGGTGAGGCTCAAGATGTTACCCCTGATTTTCCTGCATAAGCCCAGGTTGAGCCTTTTCAAGATGTTCAGTCTGAGTAGGCTCACAAAGAAGCCCATTAACTACGTACCCCTTCTCTACATCGCAATAACCATTTTCTACGTGTCAAGCGGGCTGTTCAACACCCTGTATCCAGCAAGCCTTTACAATGAGGGTATTGATAAGAGCCTGGTTCTGGGTATAATCACCGTGGGAATGCTCTTCCAGATACTGACCTTTCATTTCGTTGGTCATTACCTTGAGGACAGAGATGAGAGGGAAGCGTCCTTTAGGTCGTTACTGCTGAGGGGGACAGGTTACATAGTGATGGGTATCTCGTTGTTAACTCCCCTCACTGCGATTATTCTAGGGTTCATCTTCTATCCTCTCTCAGCTGGTGTGGCGTTCTCTCTCTTTTACGCTGCCTCTAATACACTCATTTTCAAGGTGGTTGGCGGAAGGAGACAAGGGACCACATTGGGCGTGTACAGTACCATGGTTGGAGTGGCGCTCTTCTCGGGCTCACTCATCTCTGGTTTTCTCTCGAAGGCAGTCGGTTACACGGGAGACTTCATCGTGGCTGGGACTCTACTCTATCTCTCCGGGAGCATCTTCAGGTATCTGGAGGAGGGATGACGAATATGTGGACAAAGAATTTAACTTGCCGGGAGATGGTGGAACGATGCAGATCCTTCTGGTGGTTGGCGTAGTTATACTGGTGCTTGGGGCAGTTCTGGTGTTTGGCCTATATCCCTACCTTGACTCTCAGGCATCGCAGCAGATACTTAACGGGTTAAATTCCAATATGACGTCCAAAACTCTGGCCCCAAACGGGAGCATTTCCTTCCCCTTTAACGCGAATGGAAAGGCCATCTTTATCTTCTACTATAACTCAACGCCTTCTCCGCTTGAGGTGGAAGGTGTTCCGCAGAACGATTCCTCCGTGACGAGCTCAGGGATATACTATGTTATACCCAACGGTAGCGGTAACCTTCTCCTCGTGAATAACTGGAGCCAGCCTGCTTCCTTGAAGTATTCCTCCACATATTACTACGTGAAGGGAGGTGCACTCCTGGGAATATTTATCCTAGCTGGAATTCCAATGTTAATAATAGGTGCATTCATCACTATATTCGGACTGATCAGAAGAAAAAGATGAAAATCACGTGAGAACTCTGGGGAGGGTCTCCTTGGCCTTCTCTAAATGTTTTCTTATGGCCTTCTTGGCCTGACCGCTCAGCGGGCCTTTATACCACTCTGTTATGTCCAGCGTGATCTCGTTCCCAACCCTATTGGAAACAAACCTCCACCCGAAACTTATCCTAGTCATGGGCAGTTTCTGATAGGCGGTATAGTACACTATATCTCCCCTGGGAAGGGGGTTTAAGGTCACGTACAGTGGGGTTTCCCAGCTAATGAACCACTTCATGTGAAGAATATAACTTCCAGGGGCAACGTTATTCACTGCCTTGATTTGGGGAACGAAGGACATCAATATGGTGGGGTCTGAGAGCTTGTCTCTCAAGTTAACGGGTCCCAGGGTCAGACGTTCTGTATCGCTGACTCCCTCTATCTCGTCTATTTTTGCTGATCCTCTCTCCTTGTAAATGATGAACTTTACGTACTCACCCTCCCTCACGGTCTCATACCTCAGACCAAGCGACTTGCAAAGGGATGGTAATGTAACGTCTATGGCTGGCTCATGATCCGTGAGGACCACTAGCTTACCTGAAGGTATCTTCTGAAGTTCCTTTGCAGCTTTCATCTCTGGGATTGGGCACTCCTCTCCCCTTACGTCCAACACGAACTCCTGCGAGTTAGTTGATGATATGGAAATTCACCTCAGAATCTTCTATCATTATAGTAAAAGATCTTCTAGTTATTAAACTTATGTATTCTAAAAAGTCTTATATCGTTAAAAGGTATTACATCAAGATTATTATATTTAGTTTTAAGAAGGAAACATATCCGCTTATCCCGGAGGACTAGGGAGACGGGACAGAGGTAGATCACCAGTTATCCTAGGTAGAAGAATGGGACCTTCCCGTTATATCAGGCTCGAATCGAATAGGGGGATCTAGTATGATCCTGACCTCATCGTTTAGCCTGGGACCTCCGAACCTGTTCCTAGGTGGCTTAAGAACCGAGTTTATTGATTTTCCTTCACTAAGTAATGAGCTCTTATACACAAATAGGACGTTCTCTGGCAGGTCACCCTTCACTAGCTTTACCCTGATCCTTCCTCCTCTGCCCTCCAGGAAACCCTCTCCTTCATATTTCCCCGAGTAAATCACCGCCTCCCTTTTTCCGTAAACCTCAGTGAATTGGGAGTTGGTGTAATTGGGATGGGCCGAGAATACCAAGACCTCGCCCCTGGGTAGATCCAGCTCTTGCGGTGATGGAAAGGGGTCCACGTTCGCTCTCCCGGGGGAAGTCACGGGTTTCATCTTGACCATACCCTTTCTCTTCAACTCCTCAATCGTGATACCGGTTTTTCTGATGGCCACATTCACTGCATCCCATGGATCCTCCTCAAGGAGAGGATGGCTCAACTCCAGCTCTTTCGAAATCATTCTCATCAACTCCACCTCCGTGACACCTCGCTTGGGCCTGATGGGAGTATTGTAGACCAGATAGGGATGCCAATAACTATAGACTACGTCCTCCTTCTCCAAGAACGTGGCTCCTGGAATTACCACGTTAGCAACCTTAGCAGTTTCAGACCAGAAGGGATCGTGTACCACAAGGAAAAGTTTACCGCTCTCCACAGCTTCACGTATCCTGTCCCCTCCAGGGAGAGTGACCACAGGATTGGAGTTCCAGACAAAAAGAATCTTGAACCTGTCTAGATTGTACCCCACTTCTCCCATTCCGATGGTTTTGGGTTGAATGAAGTGGGTTCCCCTGAGGTACTGAAAGTCTATTCCCCACCCTCCGGAGTTAGAGTAATAGAAACCTCTCTTAATGCCGAGGACCGCAGGGAGGAGAGAGATCAATCCCGCTGAGTGGCCACCATTCCACGACCTCCCGATTGCGAAACCTATCACGGTTAGGGGGCGATAGTACGCATAGAGGTCAGCAAGCTCCCTCACCTGATCCTCCTCCAGGTTCACAGCGTTGAGCAGGTAATCCATATCAAAGAGATCAAGTCTCCTCCTGAGTAGTTCCAGATCCACAAGATCAGGTTTAGCGTATCCCTGCTCCAGGAAGATCTTCATTAGGGCAATAGCCAGATGGGCGTCGCTGCCCGGCCTTATCACATAGGCCTTCTCACTCCTTTTCGCAGTTTCACTCATCCTTACGTCGATTGTGATCTTGTACTTATCCTTGAACATCCTCCAGCCATGGATGAAGCTGAACACCGCCTCTGAGCCCCAGAAGGCTACGGAGGAGAATCCCTCCATGTCCTCTGGAAGAGCCCCCATACTTGTGCCGTAATGCGCCTTTATACCCTCATGACCCTCCAAACTGCAAATGGAGTAGTCCGTGCTGAATGCCCCTATCAGGTTCCACAGTCTGGCCGGGTAATACCACGTTAAAAGGCCTTGATTACCATCGTACTCCACGTGAAGTATTTCCTCAGGTTTCACCTCCCTCATCTTCCTGGCGATCAGGGAGATGGCCTGTCTCAAGTCAACCTGTTTGCCTTCAAGGTAGGCTGAGTCCACCCTGTTCATCTCGTTTCTCCTGAGGTCTGTCCTACCCCTGGAGCAGGTAAAACCGAAGGTTGGCTCGTCCTTCAACGGTTGATATTCCTCGTTAAACACGCATGTATCGTAGCAGTCCCTAGTGCACGCTATCATGCTTACCCATCTACAACATAGCTTTTAAACGTCATTTATGATCATTACCCCATGGATAAGGCGGAAATTCTCATGGAAGCCTACCTCTCCCGAAAGGAGATAGAACCCTTTGACCTGACGGAGGATGAGGCCAAGGCCGTGGGAGACAGGTTTGCTCAGATGTTGGTGGAAAAGGAGGGACTTGGAGGTTACAAGATAACCAAGTCAGGTCTGTGGGGAGTCCTGACCAAGAGGATGATCTCCAAGAGCGAGCTAGAGCTCTGGTTCAGGACCCATAAGCTTGAGGTGGAGATAATTGCCTTGGTGGAGAACGGAAGGGTCTTGAAGACCTTTCTGGGACTTGAGGTTCCGGCAACCAGGTTCACCACGTGGGATCTACCTAAGCACTACATGATCGCAGATGACGCATTCGCTGGAAGGCTCTTCGTGGGAAAGGAGATCGAACCTCCATATGGCCATTTCAAGCTCTTCATCAACGGTGAGCTTGTGGGAGAAGGGGCACCGGCTTACAATCCGCACAATGTAGTGAGGCCGGATCAGAGTGGGTATGTATCTTGCGGTGCTTTCATAGGACCAGTGAAGATATCCAAGGGCGATCTGATCAGGGTAGAGGGAAAGAAGACCATCCAGGTTAGGGCAACGTGATCAGTTTACAGGGTTGAGGACACATCAATCCCTCTTTGCTGGTAGATCACGTTTGATTAAACCCTCCATTTTTTACAACGCGATTCGATTCACGATCATCTAGTACAGGGCTGATAGCATTCCTTGATACATTCACCTTAACCATCTCCATAAATATAATTCTTTAATAATCAATGGACTATCTTGCAATTATTTCCGCAAAATAATTATTTAAAAGATGGAAAAACCTGCGGAAACTGTCTAAACAATTCTTCAACAAAGTTGCGATTAAGATAGATGGCCTGAATATCATCGGCCTTCAAAATCACTTTCAGGTATAGTGATAGCTTGCTCTTCCCGCAGAGATCCATTTTGCCTTGTGTAGCCTTGTATTCTACAAACTGAGTCACCAGCACATCTCCATTTTCATCCAATTTCAATTGCTCAAGAAGCATGCTCTCGATGCAACCTTTGTAATCGCTTACCTTATCTCCAACAACTATTAATATTCTACAACTTTTTCCATTAAAACAAAATTTTATGTAGGGTGGCTCCCTGCGTGTGCTGATTCGTAATTTGCTCACCACCTGATCATAGATATTACCGTACCCCTCGTCATCTCCATCCACCAAGTAACAGACGTTGCCTACGTTCAAGGGTCCCCTTTTCATATCATTATTTATGTCATCCAGAAATTTTTTGAGTACATTACCCTTACCGCCTAGGGGTTGTATGGGCATTGCATACCCCAATCTTTTCAAAATCTCTTCGTCAGTTTTTCCCTCAACCAATATTCTATCGCAACTTACCATATATATCCAGCCCAGCTCAAGGGAGAATCAAAGCTTGACAGATCAGTTAACGAGTATTTGGCATACTTCCTTTCTCTGTTGAAGTAATATATTGCTATGTCACTGGAATCAGATGCGAGCCTGGACGCCATCTTTATGACCTCATTGCTATGGGTTACAATGAACGATTGAACCTCTCTCGCGTCCAGAAGACTTTTTAGCACGTCCCTGACATAATCCGGATGAAGAGAATCCTCTATTTCATCCACTAGTAGAATATTGGCGTAAGATAAGCTGGCCCTGATAAGTTCCTTCTTAAGAAACCCCCTCCCCACGGAGTACACTGGTAATGAAGAATAAAATAACTTAAATTGATCATAATCGTCCTTAAGAATTTCGAATTGACTCTTCCCCCCAGCTTTCTTTGAATAACTTATTATCCTTTCAGGATTATCAAAATTATCAAAATAAACAGAGATATATACAGGAAAATAGTCTGAAGTTCCTCGCGTGTCCTTCACACTTAATGTTGGAATGAGAACAGCTCCACTTCCCTCATTATGGCTAAAGGATATTCGCTCAACAGTGATCTTAGCTATTTCCCTGTTGTCGAGCAGCACAGAAAGCTCTAAAGGACTTACTCTCTTAATCTTGATCTCATTGTTATCAATATGGATCAAGGAATCTCCGATTGTAGCAAAGGACGATAGAGCCTCTCCCCTGCTATTAAACATATAGATAAGCTGGGAATTAGCATCTGACATCATTACCCTGTTAGACAGGAGGAGCGTAGAAAAGAAAATAGCCTCGAGAAAGGAGGTCTTCCCGCTACTGTTCTCCCCAATAATCAGATTTACCCTGCTTACTTTATCATTAAACTTCAATCCTCTAAATCCATCGATGCTGATACTCTTTATCATTGTGATAATCACTCTCTCATTTTATTTAAGTACTAATAGGGACCTTCCCATGAATCATGAAAAACTTTATAGATTTCCCACCGTGCTGAGAAGAGATGAAGTACTACTGGGCTCTGTTATTGGCCTTTCTGGTCGTTGGCGTGATAGTCAAGATTGAATCGGAGCCCAACATGCCGTTGAATATTTACCTTTTCAAGTTGATCAACTATAACCAGGTAAGCGCTCTGAACCCAGTAATGGTTTTTCTTTCCAAGTATGGAAGGGAATACGTCTGGATTCCCCTGACTGCAATTCTTCTCGTCTTCAGGAAGACAAGGAGGATAGCCATAACCCTGGCCGCGTCGTTCATACTTGCAATCATTGTGGGAGAAATCAGCAAATATGCCTTCGCCCAGGGAAGGCCCTTCCTCTACATTCATCCCGATTATCTCCTTGTTCCACCGCCCACTGACTACAGTTTTCCCTCAGGACATGCGTTGATCGTGAGCGATGGTGCTTTAGTCCTGGCCAAAATGGCCCCAAGGTGGCTATGGATCATCATGATGATAGAGGCCGTTCTGGTTTCCTACTCGAGGGTTTACGTTGGAGTACACTGGCCGTACGACGTCATAGCTGGCTGGCTCCTGGGAGGCTGGACATCACTGTTTACCGTGGACTTGGAGAGGAGGGGCACCCTTGCCTTTGTCGAGAAATTCCTCAAGGCATGATTGTTTCAGAGAGTAGATACTAAAGTTTTTTTAACTTGAGTATTTACCAACTGTTATGGCATCGCTGACGTGGAGGAACGTTATAGTTTCTGGGATGGGAGTGCTCACCGACGGTTACAATCTCTACTCCATCTCCCTCACCTCCTTCTTTATACCCTCATCCTTCACCTTTTCCAGCGCGGAACTTGGGTTACTGGTTGCAGGATCCTATTACGGCGCCGCAATAGCTGCATTGCTATTCGGACTACTAGCTGACAGGATAGGGAGGAAGAGAATCTACGGCTTCGACGTTCTAATCATGGCCATTGGCGCAGGGTTACAGGCCTTCGCACAGTCATATGTGGAGCTCTTTTTAGCTAGGCTGATCCTGGGTGTGGGGATAGGTGCGGACTACGTTCTATCCCCCGTCATAGTTGCTGAAAACACTGAGGGAAGAAACAGGGGGAAGGCTATGGTTGTGACCTTTGCCGTAATGTGGGGTCTCGGTGCGGTTATTGCAGCGTTCGTGGAACAGATTGGTCTCATGGCTCACCTTCCCTCAGCCTTGCTCTGGAGGGTTGTTCTGGGAGTGGGAGCCATCCCAGCAATCTCAGTGTTCCTCCTTAGAAGGAAGATCTACGAGACCATGATGTTCGTGTCCAGGGTTAACCCTGAACATCAAGACGCTCCAAGGATAGAGCAGGAACTGGGCAAGCCTCTCCCAAAGGCAAGGGACAACACGCCTTTTCTGAGGAGGCTTTCTTCCTCAGCCCTTCTAATCGTGGCTGCCTCTGTTCTCTGGCTCCTCTACGACATGTACTCCTCAACCTTTGCCATTTTCGGACCCATTACCATAGCGTCAAACCTTGGGCTCTCCCCCATAGAGTTCACCTATGTGGCGCAGTTCTTTGCCGGGATACCAGGTCAGCTGGTTTGCATCTATCTAGTTGATAGAATAGGAAGGAAACCCCTAATTGTGGTGGGATACGCTGGTGTGGCGCTGTGGCTGTTTGCCTACTCCCTTCTCCTGTCCGACCCAAGGATCTTTGGACTGCCCGAGACTCAACTTTCCGTGGCAAAACTGGTGGGAGAAGCGGCCCTCTTGGGTTTCTCCTTCTACATGCTCAACTACTTCTTCTCAGCCGTGGGTCCGGCATCCATCATAGGCTCTGCCATGGTTACCCCTGAACTTGTTCCAACCAAGGTTAGAGCCACAAGCCAGGCAATCAGCGTCAGTGTGGACAGGCTCGCCACTGCCCTTAACATCACGGCTTTTCCCTTGCTTCTATCCCATTATGGGTTGGGAGCTATGGTAGGATTTTATGCAGGGATAGCGCTAATTTCCACCCTCATAACCCTCTTCGTTATTCCCGAAACAAAGGGACAGGAATTGGAGAGAGTTGTTAAGGAGCAGAACGCGGGGAAGCGATTATAAGGGATCTGAACACCAACCATTTTTTATGGAACCGTTTTACTTTAAAAGCTACGATAAGGTAGTAGGTGTGGCAAGGGATCTGAACGAATTGGAAAGGGAGCTTGCCAGGTTATCTAGGGAGGACCCCGGGTGCGTGGAATATCACTTGAAGGAGGGACACGTAGTGGCCTGGTTAAACTACATTGGCGAGAGGGGATTAGCGGAGATCTTGAAGGGTGTGTCCAGTCCCAGAGAGGCCTTATCCAGAATCTCTGAGTTCAGGGCAATACCTAGAAGGGAGACCAGAAGCAGGAAACAAAAAACAAGGAGAGCTAACATCTGAGCTTTCTTGCGACCTCAGTTATTCTCTTCCCCATGAACCTGGCGATGACCTTCTCGTTATCGTCCAAGTTCTTCATACTACCGAGGTGACTGGGTCCGTAAGGGGATCCTCCGGTAGTGGTAGTGGATATCTCCTTTATTCCGTAGCCCAGGGGTACTATAACCATCCCCTGATGATATGCATAGGCACTCATGGTCAGGATAGTGCTCTCGTGGCCTCCATGAATTGTAGCGGCCTCGGTGAAGAAGCCCACTGGCTTTCCGTAAAGCGCCCCCTTGAGCCAGAGATCCCTAGTCTGATCCAAGAAGAACTTTAGCTGGCCAGTGATGTTACCGTACCTGGTTGGAGAGCCCATAACTATACCGTCGGCCCACTCTAAGTCCTGCATTGTAGCCTCAGGAATCTTCTCAATCCTGGAAAGATCTACGTTAAACTTGGCAACAACTTCCTTCGGGAAAAGCTCTGGAACCCTTACCACCTTGACCTCAGCTCCTTCCGCCTTGGCTCCTTCAGCTATTTCCATGGCCAGGTCCACTATACTGCCGTAGCCATAGAATAGTACAAGTATTTTGGGACATGTCATAAGCCACCCCTCATATACTAAGTCTTAAAAAATTGACTAAAAGTTAGACTTTAAACTATTAGACAAATAATCATTTCTTGAAACACGCGAAAACTGCACAATATGTAACATAAAGGGAAAAGTTTGGCAAAAATATTTAATCATAGGTAACATAGATACCTAGGATAACCATGTTAAAGGTAATAGCTGCACCAGGACCTGTTTCCTATCCCATGATAGCTTCCACAATGAAGAACAAGGACATCATGATTGATTTTGGGAAAGAAGGCAGTGCCGATGTAATTCTGGACTCCACCGTGTCCCTTGTGAGGAGGGGAATTAGAACGGATTACATCACCATAAAGGGACTGATGGTGGTCTCTCCTGACGTGGGAAGGAAGATCGGTGTGTGGAGAAAGGGAAGTGCTGCCGACGTTCTGACCAGAGCTCTCCTGGAAAAGAAGGGGTTGAAGGGAGAGGTGGTCTACGCAGATGATATGCCCAAGCTCATGGAGATGCTCAACAGGAAAGAGGTGGACTCCATAGTTGTGGCGTCACCCTTCGCCAAGGGAAAGACATTTGAGGAATTGCTGGGAATACCGGGAAGTTGTGGAGCCTCAGTTAACGGAGATCACGAGGCCTTTATCTCTGCCTACTCAGAGGGTATAGAGCTGATGAAGCAGGACCCGCAGGGAGTGGCTGAGTATATAGCCAAAAAGCTACCCATACAGGCAAATCCACAGATGATAATCAATTTGCCCAAGACTACCGTCCTTGGCGTGGAGAGAATAGCTGACAACTCTCACTTCGAGAACCTGATCAGAAAGCATCTCTGAAACCCTGGATTCTTTAAATATATCAAGACAATTTGTACAAAAAGAATTAGTTTTTTAAATGTAAACTAGCTAAGTTATCCATGGACCTAAAACAGATCCTAACTCCAAATAACTCGATTCTAGTGGTATGGGACGTACAGAACGGCCTAGTAAGGGGAACCTTCAACAAAGATCAATTTGTAAGGGCACTGGAGAGAACTATCGGAGCAGCCAGGAGGGCCAAGATACCCGTGGTATACACGAAGATAACGCCGTTCCCGAGCGGTTTTGAACCCTACGCATCTAGGGTTACGTCAAGGCAGTTCAGGTTCACAAGTGAGGACTTAGAACTCTACGAGAAACCCGCCGAGGGAGAGATTATACTTCCCAAGAACACATGGAGTATCTTTGTAGGGACCAACTTTGAACTTCTCTTAAGGAACTCGGGCAGGAACGCCATAATCTTTACTGGAATTGCTACGGAAATAGGGGTGGAAACAAGTGCCAGGCATGCCTTTGCACTGGGATTCATGCCCGTGATAGTGAGTGATGCTGTCTCCTCCTTCAACAAGGAGGGACACGAGAGGTCGCTTGCCAACATGAAGGACTTCTTCCCGGTGATTACCTCCGAGGAACTCGAGAAAATACTTGGGTGAGATTTCCCAGTTCTTAAGTCCCTATGTAGTTTTTATGAAGATTCGGAAAACCTCGCCCTTAAAGCAGAGGTAGCTCACAAAAGCTCTAGAACATGTTTAAAACTTTGTACTGCTTATCGACGTATATGTATGTGTTTACAATAGATCAATCATCATCTAACATGGTTAGATCGGTGGGCAGGAAGGCTGCCTATCTTGGGGAGCTGACCAGAATGGGTATAAGGGTGCCTTGGGGATTTGTGATCACCAGGTCTGCGTTCAGGAGATTCATGGAGATAAACAGGAACAAGATCAGTGACGTGCTCAGGGGAGCAAACCTGGAGGACCCCAGGGACCTAGAGAGAAGATATGAGATGATCAAGGAGATCATTACCCAGACGGAGATACCGCTTGACATTTCACTTGAGATAGAGCACTATTCTAGGGAGATATCCACGGACATGGTGGCCGTGAGGCCCACAATAACCTCCAGTATGTCAGGCCCCAGCTTTGCTGGGGAAACGGAGACGTTCCTTTACGTGAATAAGGTTGACCTTCCCTTTTATGTGAAGCGGGCCTGGGCGAGTTACTTCAATCCCAGGTCTTTAGCATACAGGATAGCACAGGGGATGCCACTGGAGATAGCTGTGCTGGTCCAGGAAATGATTGATCCGGAGTCAGCGGGAACCGCATTCACCATACATCCTGTAACTGGAAATCCCAACTGGGTCATAATAGAGTCCTCTTGGGGACTGGGACAGGCGGTGACTAGGGGACTGGTGACGCCAGATCGTTTCGTGCTACCCAAGAGGGACAGGGTGATTGCGGAGAAAAGCATTGGGCATAAGCACGTGATGCTTAAGTTTGATCCTAGGCTGGGCGGAATACGGGAGATTCCCCTGGGAGGTAAGGCACTGGAGCCCAGCCTGAGTGACGAAAAGGCCATAGAGCTAGCTAATCTATCCCTGAGAATAGAGGAATTCTTTGGCAGACATGTGAACCTGGAGTGGGCCCTTCAGGACAACAGGTTATACATCCTTGAGGTCAGAGGAGTCAAGACAATGTGGGAGGAAATATGATCCTCCAAGATTTGATTAGACCCTACTTTAACCGACCCGTCAACTTCTAGAACCTATCTGGTTCTCTCCACCACTACCTGCACCACGGAAAGTCCTCCCTTCTTCACGTTATTCCATCCCTCGGTGAGGGCGCTCCTTGCTTCCTCAGGGGTCTCAGCCAGCCTGAAGTACCCGCCGAAGGCCTTTACCGTCTCCCCTATGTTGTACCTCTTGAAATCTGCACCTGGGAACATCCTCTTGGCCTTGGCCAAACCCTCAGGGAAGACCTCCTCTACGGCCTCTGCAGAAGCTAACCAGCCTGAATTGTCATAAATGACTACCATTGCTGGTAAACCGTAAGTTGAGGCTACGTAATAGAAGGCCTCGGGCACGCCAAAAATGAAGGATCCGTCACCTGTGGTGATGACCACATCCCTACCAGTCGCCATTCTGATTCCAAGACCTGCCCCCAGGGCCCATCCAAGGTAGCCCTCAGCCAAGTCCGCATAATACTCTCCATATTCAAAGCTACCGTACCTGGGATTGAAGGGATACTCATTGACCACTATCGCCCCTAACTGGGAAACGTAACTGGATAGGAGTCTTGGATGCACCCTTGAGGAGTTTTCCAGGTTCCCTATTTCCTTTCTCTTGTACTCCCTCTGTTTTTCCACCCTCTCCCTTATTTCCTCACTCCACCTGTCCTTTCCCCTTATCTGCATTTCCTTCAATGCCATGGGGGTTGACTGGATACAGACGTCACATGGAAAACCGTAGTAGGGTATATAAGAGTATGATGGCTCAACGTCTATCCTGATCACAGGGGCTTTAACCTTAACTCTCTTGGGTATCCACGGCACTTCAGATTCAATCACTATCACGAGATCGGGTTCTTTCATATCAAGTTTGTCCAGGGCCATGGGTCCTCCAGAGGGATAGTTAACCACCTCCCCCACATAATTGAGAACGGGTGCACCCAGTTTGTTTGCGAACTCGGTTATGGCCTCATACCATTCCCTTCTTCTACCTCCCCTCCACGTTATGATTGCCGGCCTTTCCGACTCCTCCACCAGTTTTTCAGCCTCCCTCAGGGATTCCCTGGAGGGACCGGGCTCATACGGTGACATCTTCACGTTGGAGGGTTTCGCCTCTTTCACGCTAACCTCTCTGGGTATGGTGAGGTAAACAGGGCCTCTGGGTTCACTCCTGGCGATCTGCAGTGCTCTCCTCAACGCCACCGAGGTCTGAGTAGGATCACGTATCTCGAAGTCCCACTTCAGGTACTGTCTTCCAAATTCGCCCTGATCCCTGGCCTCCTGAGTCCAGTGTATCCTCAGGTTCCTGCTTGCAGTGCTCCCCTCCTCTGTATAGGGAGATCTGCCAGCCAGAACGAGTAGGGGAATCCTGCTGGTATACGCGTTACTCACTATTCCCAGGGCATTGAGAGTGCCCGGTACTGTGTGTACGGCCACAACACCCATTTTCCCTCCAAGGGAGTAACCTAGGGCCATGGCTGAGGCTGTGATTTCGTGAGGGACTACCACAAAATCAGGTAAACTGGGATCCCTGACCTTCTCCTCTATGAAGGACGCGTAGTCCGTACCTGATACCATGAATATCTTATCAACTCCCTCCTCCTTCAAAAGAGAGAGAATAAGACCTGCACTTGATCTAGTAGTTGTCTGTTCCATGATGTATTTATAATGATCGAATAGTTAAGTTCTACCATATGCTTACTATCTTTAGTTCTCGAGTATTCAGTAGGCTGATCTCTCCCTTGGTATGGCTTCTTTCCTGTTCATTTCCGTCTAATACCCTGAGCTATCCATCTGGACCAGTATTATTCATTTCCTGAAACAGGGGTTTCTGATCAACTTTATTAAAAAACCACGACATGAATGTATATGGTTAGCTTCCCTAATTACTTGCGTGGATGGTTCATGGGTTACGGGGGATGGCCCACGTATAACTACAGGCCCCTCTACCTTCAGGCCTTTGACTTTTTCGTGAAGAATCTGGGAATGATAATACCTGCAATAATAGCCTTGATAATCTCCTTGATAGTTGGATTCGCCATAGGAGCCATAGGAGGAGCTCTGGCCTTGGCGGGCTTCTCATTTGGCGTTGTGGATGCCATAGGTTTTGTGATAGGCTTCATCTCGGGAATAATCATCTCCTTCCTCATTCTAGTGGAGGCGTATGAGGCAGGTAGCGTCGTCAATGGAAATATTCCCGACCTGGGACTGGCATGGCAAAGCTCCCAATATTCTAGGGAGAAATTCCTACCAACTGCCCTGATCACGGGATTAATTTTCGGAGTTCTCTCAGCGTTGAGGATCCCGGGCTCTTTCCTTATTGAAGGCCTCTTCCTTGTTCTGGTGTACATAGTTGCATCTGGAATTGTTTCTGGCGTCAGGCCTGGACTGGGACAATCCCTCAACTGGTATTCCTCAGCATTTTCTAAGGATGGAATCTCATCCCTTGTTCTGCTGTTGGGAGGTATCCTCTCCCTCGTTCCCCTTCTCAATCTACTGGTTATACCATACACGGAATTACTAGCCACTCTGATGGTGAGAAAATACTAGCTCCACATCACATGACTCACGTTGGGATTAACTTTCCCTTCTTCTCA
The DNA here is from genome assembly GCF_022064045.1 of Metallosphaera javensis (ex Hofmann et al. 2022). NCBI lineage: Archaea > Thermoproteati > Thermoproteota > Thermoprotei > Sulfolobales > Sulfolobaceae > Metallosphaera > Metallosphaera javensis (ex Hofmann et al. 2022). The sequence continues at coordinate 16,951 of NZ_JAKNCW010000007.1, forward strand.
AGGTAGTTAAGAAACCTAGCGTTAGCCCTAACCTCTTCCTCATCAAATTTTAGCTCTCCCACAACCTCCTTGAAGGCGGAGCAATCATACGTGGTTCCCGAATACCTCAAAAGATTCCTTATATCCTTGGGAAGAACGGACTTGGCCAACCATGTGGGAACAGGTAATTTGATACCCCCTCCGGTCTCTTGGCTCATGAGTTCGAAGAATCTAGAGACAGGAACACTCCCGCACTCACTGGCGTACAGATACAGCCCTTTGGGAGACTTCTTTCCAAGTGTTTGAACCGCCCTTCCCAGAGTCCAGGCGTTTATAGTTGCCATCCTCAGTCCCAGCTCCGGTACGATTCTGGTCTTGACCAGCTTGTACATGGTCACGAACTGTATGTGGGCTGAGTACCTTCCGTAAACCAGTGTTGGCCTCAGTATTGCCAGGTGACCGTCCCTCTCCAGGGCAAGCCTCATAATTTCCCTTTCCCCATCGCACTTAGACTTCTCAAAGGGGGTTGTAGCCCTTGAGTCCTTGCAGTGCTCCTTTTCCTCCTTCACGTTAATACCGGTCTCCCCAGTTGAGGTGGCCCCGCTCAGGTGAATGAATGTTTTTCCCTGATCGAACGCGTCTTTGGCCAATTTCCTGGGAATCTCCACGTTGGCAAACCTGAGCCTATCCTCATCACCTGAAATTTCACCTATGAAATTGGCCACAACGTCGTGCTGGGCGATCAGCTTGGTCATCTCCTCTGAAAGTGGATCCACGTTCACGGCCTTTACCTTTCCCTTGAAGAGGGAAAGATATTCTTCCTTCACAGGGTTCAAACTCTTGTAGGTAATCGTCACCTCTTCTCCAGCTTCTCCAAGGTAAAGAGCTACGTGAGTGGAGATAAAGCCCAGACCCGTTAGCAGATACTTCATGAGAATTTTAGGAACTTCAATTTTAAATGATTTTAGTAAATGAGTATAATTTTCAGACCCTTCATTGCAGTCTCCTCCCAACGGGATTATCCCTTGTAAGGAATGCTTTTATGGTTCTAGCTTCCATTAAAAATGAGATGGGATATCCATACTATGGTCAACCTTCCGGTCCCTATCAGGGTTATCCTGGAGGCCCCTATAGCCCTGGGCCATATGGTCCTAATCAAGGATCCAATTTCGCATCAATTTTGGCATGTGAGCAATCCACCGGTCTAGGAGGAAAACAGCAGATAATTCCCACTCAGTACCCAATCAATCTACAGTATATTGCGCAAGAAGTTGCCACTTTCCTCATGGGACAGGGCTTCCAAACCTTCCCCATGGTAGGTTACAACTTAGCGATTATTCAGGCACAGCATAAGTCACTGCTTGGATACCTAACTGATAGCAATAAGGCGTATACGATTAGATTGTGTCAAGGACAGGGTATGGTAATTGTGGAGACTGGGATGGCGAACCTGATGCAGGACCTTATAACCGCTGGGGCTACAGCGTTCATAGCAGATGACGTGTTACATAGCAGTCTTCTTACGGTAGCTGGAGGAGGTCTTGACGCTTACGAGATGTACAAGCAGTACTCTCAGGAGGAGCAAATACTTAACATGATTACCATGCTGGTGATGCAGGCTCCTCCAGCCTATCCACCTCCAGCTTACCCGCAGGCACCTTACGGACAGGTTCCTGTGAGCAGGCCTCAGGCACCCTTTTCCCAGACTCAGACCACTCCTCCATCTCCCCAGACAGGAAACAACGTAAATCAACTCCAGCCGAGTCAAGGGACGCAGGCCTCACAGAAATGCTGGAGCTGTGGGGAGCCCGTCCCTCCCTCAGCTAGGTTCTGCCCCAGTTGTGGAGCTTCACTGCAACAGGTGAAATGTCCCCAGTGTGGCTCTCCTAACCCACCTTCTGCCAAGTTCTGCTCCTCGTGCGGAACCAAGCTCAAGTGAGACCAGAGAGAAGGTTATTAACATCCCCTGCAATTTCTGTTATGGAAAGCCTGAAGGACTTAGGTCTTGAAACCTCCGTGGAGACCAGGGAAGATTTCGTCAATTTCAGGGTTAATCCCCGGGTTGTGGTGTACCCAAGAAGCGAGGAGGAAGTGGTGAAGGTTGTTCGTTACGCTTACGAGAACGGGTTACCCATAGTCCCCTGGGGTGCTGGGACCAGCCTTACGGGAGCAGTATCATGCGAAGGATGTATACTGCTGGACATGAGACATATGTCCAGCATCCTTGAGATCAACGACGTTGACTGGTTCGTAAGAGTTCAGCCTGGAGTGAACCTGGAGTTCCTCAACAGGAAGTTGATGGAGAGGGGGTTCTTCCTCCCTCCGGACCCTGCCTCGTTCTTCCTCTGTTCTGTGGGAGGCGCGGTGGCCAATTCCTCCGGGGGGATGAGAGGGGTAAAGTATGGAACCTTCAGGGACTGGGTACTCTCCCTGAGGGTGGTCCTTCCAACGGGAGAAGTAGTTCAGGTTGGCGAACCCTTCAGGAAGAATAGGGCTGGCTACGATCTTGTTCACCTCTTCACGGGGAGTGAGGGAACATTGGGAGTAGTGACCGAGATCTGGTTCAGGATTATCCCCCTTCCCAAGGAGAAGATGATCTCCCTGCTCTCATTCATGCCAGATCTGGATTCAACGGCTGGAGTTATTCAGGACATGAGAAGGGCAGGGATCCTACCTGAGATCGCAGAGTACATAGATAATGAGGTTATAGTTGCCCTCAACACACAGCTTAGTGCAGGACTGCGGGAATCCAGGGGCGGCCTCCTCATACTGAGGGTGGAGGAGCACGACCTAGAGAAGATGAGGGAGATCTTGGGGAAATGGCACGGGGAGACCTCGATTCTAAGCGATGAGGAGTGGGAAAGAATTTACTCTCTCAGGGCACAGTCAGCCATTGCGCTCAAGGCCATGGCGAAGGAGATGTATGTGGAAGACATTGTGGTTCCTGTCTCCAAACTGGTTGAGGCAGTCAGGAGACTGAAGGAACTGGAGGAGAAGTATCAGGTGAAGATGCCAGTTATTGCCCATATAGGTGATGGGAACTTGCATCCCAATATACTTCTCAAGGACAGGAGAATGGCAGATGAACTGTTTGAGGAAGTGGGAAAGATAGCCATAGATTTGGGTGGATCAGTCTCGGGGGAGCACGGAATTGGGCTCCAGAAGGCCAGGTTGATGGGTCTTCAGATTCAGAGGCATAGCGGTGTAAAGGTACTGGAGATAATGAAGGGGATAAAGGACCTAGTGGATCCCCGGGGAATAATGAATCCAGGGAAATATGTGGAACTGGCGTACAAACTGATGAAGCAGGGGCAAAATGAATAGGGAAGAGCTATTCCTGATCCTGTCCACCTCGTCTCTAGGCATTCTTTGGGGCGCCAACTCCCTAGCCACCTCATTGTACCTGAGAAGCTTAGGTTATGATCCGCTGTTCATTGGAACCATCTTGGGAGTGGGGATAATCACAGGTTCCGGGATTTCAGTTCTGGTCTCCATACTAGCTGACGCCTATGGAAGGAAAAAGTTCATCATGATCAACAGGGTCCTGTCCATCCTGGGAATTTTCGTTTTCGGGGTACTAAGAGTTCCCTATGGTTACCTGGTAGTGAATCAGTTCGGAGGAAGCCTCACCACCTCCTTTCTCGCGGACAAGAGCAGAAACCTGGAGAAATCCCTCAGTCTTCAAACTTCAATATCACAGCTTTTCGTTGTGGCGGGAAACCTGATGGGAGGATTACTCCAGTTCAGGACCCTGTACGTTCTGGAGATGGCAACACTGATTGTATCCCTGGTCCTTGTGGCAGGTGTCGAGGAAAGATACGAGACAAGGAAGATATCCCTAGGATTGAAATCTGCAGGGGTGGTGGGCAAGTTTGCTGTGGATTCCCTCATTGGTCTTGGCGCAGGAGCCCTTCTCCCCTTAATATCCCTCTGGTTCTCCCTGGCATTTAACGTATCTAGGCTCCTGCTAACTCCCCTGTTCGTGACATCTCAGCTCTCCCTCTCCCTCGGAACTCTGGTCGCCCCTAAGCTAGGGGAAAAGCTAGGAAAGGTGAGGGCAATAGTTTACACACACGTTTTGGCAATAGCTCTCCTCTTCCTCATTCCGTTCTCACCAACGTTTCTCTTGGCCTCCATCCTCTACGTAATGAGAAATGTGTCCATGAACATGACCTCTCCTCTCTTCTCCAGTCTGGTTCTGCAATTGGTTCCGAGAGAAGAGAGGGGAAGAGCCCAGACACTTATCCAGCTCATGGACTCAATACCTCGTTCCGTGGGACCTACCCTAGGTGGATACTTTTTATCACTTGGCGTACTCTGGGTACCCTTTGTTTTCACGGGAACTCTCTACAGCGTATCGACCGGGCTCTTTTACTACATGTTTAAGGAATCTAACCTACCACCTAGAGCCAATCCCTCTAACCCTCCTGATAAGATAAACAATGGCCGAGACTAGAAGCAGAAGGAGGGCTACAGGGATAAGGGCCAAGTTTGTTAACACAAAGGAACCCGACTCTGCCTCAAACAGGAAGGGTATAACCAAGAACATGAGCTGATGAAGCGAGAGTAACCTCATGGAAAGGAGTAGGAGGAAAACAAGGGCCCTGGAGGTGGCCCTGTTCAATTTGAGCAGTAGAGACACGGGGTAAATCTCATGTGGCCATAATTAAACCTTGTCATAATTCTTCGGGAAATACTCGCTCCGTTAATGTGACCTCAGGATAGTTATATGGACGGAAAACCTAGCCCTTCAGGGTATCTCACTAACCGTCTCTATGGGACCTGACGACTTCTGAAAGAAATGCCTCAATCTATCCCAAGAGGTTCCACTTTCTCTTTCAAAAAAGTGATCAAATTTCTTGCAGAGAAGAGGCACTCCTCAGCTTTTCGCCTATCATAGTTAGATATCTGAGAGTACCTTGAGATTGTGTAGTGAGGTGTCAGGAAATCTCCATCCCTAAACACAGGGCCGGGTACGGGAACCATTAACTTCTCCTGAATCTCAGAAAGTAATCTTGAAAGATCATGACTGAAAGGATATTCACCAAAGTTCTTGACAAGGATTCCTTTGAGCCGGAACTCCACCGATTGATGGGAGCTAAAACACACCATCCAGTAATATCCCTCGTTAAAAAGTCTCTCCGCTACCTGTAAAAACTCCTCTGATCTATCGAACCAGAACTTCTCGACCACTTTAGTCAGGTCTGAACAGAATTATTAAAATCCTTCTAGTTTTATTTTTCAGCGTGATAGACGACACAGCCTTTCAGGACCTAATAAAGAAGATCGTTGAACTTTACAGTGGAGAAGTAACTCTGGTACTGTTTGGAAGCAGAGCCAGAGGAGATCATTGGCCCTCCAGTGACTACGATATCATGGTCTTCCTGAGTGAAGTGAATGACCCAGCCAGAGAAGCAACCAGAATACTGTCCCTGAAGAGGGGAACCAAGCTATCACTTGACGTTGTGGTGAAGGAGAAAGGTGAACTAAACGATCCCATTACCAGGAAGATGCTCAAGGACAGAGTGGTTCTATTTGACGGACTGCGTCTCTTTAGCGGTGACGTCTGATTTTTAATACATCTTTCCTCATTGAGATCGTGAAAGCCCTAATCTTTGAGAAGAGAGGAATAGAGAACCTAGAGATAAGGGACATCCCTTCCTCTTCCATGAGGGAGGACGAGGTAAGACTCAAGGTTAAACTTGCGTCAATAAACCCGGTAGACCTTATGGCTGTGGAAACCCTGCCCGTGTCACCCGTGCCTCACGTACCGGGCTCTGAGTTTTACGGTGTGGTTGAAGAGGTGGGCAGTAAGGTAACGCACGTTTCCGTGGGAGACAGGGTTGCAGTTTACACGAGGCTATTTGACGGTACCTGCGCCTCCTGCATGCGGGGAGATCAAACCTACTGTATAAATGGCAAGAGAATAGGGGTCGAGAGCCAAGGAGGTTACGCCGAGGAGGTGGTGATACCGGGAAGGAACGTGTTTAACTCCGATCTTCCTGAGGAAATTCTCTCCAGCCTTCCCATAGCCATTCTCACACCCTTTCACGCGTTGAGGAGTGCCCAGGCGGGAGTGGATGACATCGTGGTGGTACTGGGCGCCTCAGGCAACACAGGAATGTTTGCCGTACAGCTTGCGAAGAGAATGGGGGCAAGGGTCATTGCGGTATCCACGAAACCATGGGTCAAGGAACTGGGAGCAGATGAGATCGTTGATTACTCAAGTGCAGAGGAGGAGGTGAAAAGGCTCACCGACGGGAGGATGGGCTCCATAGTGATAAACTCCCTGGGGGAAAAGTACTGGGAACTGGGCCTGAAGCTAGTGGGAAATCACGGCAAAGTGGTGACCTTTGGCGGATTAACAGGGGGTAAGGTTAGTTTTGACGTTAACAGACTCTACGCCAAACATGTCACAATAATGGGTACAAACAGGGGAACCGTGGGCGAATTCCTGGAGCTGTTGAGACTGGCAAGGAATCTCAAGGTCAAGGTTCACAGGTACTTCAACCTCGACGAGGCTAGGGAGGCATTCCGCGAATTCAAGGAGGGAAGGAGAGATGGTAGGATCTTCATCAGGATTTAAAGGTTAATCGTGAATTTCGCACCTGGGAACTTCGCCTCTCCTTGCGTGAGTGCTGGACCGGAAGAGGTTACTCAAGCTTAGTTCGCATCTCGCATGGGATTTTAGAACGTGAAGCGCAGGAACTACCAACTTCAGGATCAGGCATTAGTTCTAGAAAAGGCCCTTCTTACCGCATATCGCAACCGAGTCCTCATACATCCTTCTAGCTTTCCTCACCTCTTCTGCATAATCCACTATAGGAGAAGGGTAGCCAGAAACCTTAAACCTGTAAATCTCGTGAATGGTCTCGGCTGGAAGATCCCTCAGCTCTGGGACCCACCTCTTTATGTATCTAGCGTCTGGATCGAACTTCCTCTGCTGTAACCACGGATTGAAAACCCTGAACATATAATCTGCCCCAGTGGAGGCCACCCACTGCCAGTTACCGTTATTCACTGCAGGATCATAGTCCACCAGCCTTGTGGCAAAGTACCTCTCCCCTATCCTCCAGTCCACGTGAAGAACCTTCACCAGGAAGGAGGCAGTTATCATCCTTGTCCTGTTATGCATGAACCCGGTCCCGTTAAGCTCCCTCATTCCAGCGTCAACTATGGGATACCCAGTTCTTCCCTGTTTCCACGCCTCGAGATGGGCCTCGTTCCATTTCCACGTAATACAGTCATACTCCCTCCTGTAGGAATGTCCAAATACGTGTGGGTTATAATAGGCCAGAAGGGTGTAGAAGTCCCTCCAGTACAGCTGTCTCCTGATCTCCTCGTTCACGGCCCAGTAGGCCTCCCTGGGCGAGATCACCCCAAACTTGAGGTAGGGTGATAGCCTCGTGGTTCCCTCCACTCCTGGAAAATTTCTGAGGGAGTAGTCCACCTTTCCTGCCCTCTCCAACACCTTAAGTCCCTCAGTCCTTCCTCCTGGGATACTCCTTTCCACCTCCAGGTCCACAACCTCCACGCCTGGAAGATCCACCTCAGCATAGTTTTTCCTATCGTTAGTGACAGGCTTCCTCACCTCCACCTTCTTCGCGTCGTTGTAGAAGTGGGTGAAAACGGAGTAGGGCTTTCCCTTCCTGATGAAGAAATCCTTTGTGGTGAGCAGGAGGTCCTCACAGGATGTAACCCTTCCCTGCATCGCCTCCCTTATAGCGTTATCCCTGGTCAAACTGAACGGCGTGTAATCCTCGTTGAAATACACGGTACCCCCCAGCTCGGGTAAAACCTTCTCAGGGTATCCTCTCAGCACGTGAAGTCTTGACCCTCTCCTCCTCAGCTGTCCGTCAAGGTCCTCGAGCGAGTCCACCATGAACCCAAGAGCAAACTTGGACTTGTAGGGATTGTCCCCTATCTGCCTGGGATCAAGAACGAACACCGGGATAACCTCGTCGCATTCCTGAAGCGCCCTCAAGAGACAGGTGTTATCGTCCAGTCTAAGATCTCTCCTAAAAACGAAGACGCAGGGCATACTTCCAGATCTAGAGTTTAGTTAAAAGTTAGTGTTCATTAATGATTTATGTACTAGGTTAACCGGCTTCACTGGTCCCTCTGACCAGAAGGTCAAGGCTTGACTGGTGTTAGCCTAACGCAGAGTTCCCGGGGAAAGGTATTTTACCTAATTAGGTATAATCTGTATATTGGTAAAATGACCAAGGTCAAGACCAGTATATACGTGGACAGGGAGCTTTGGGACAGGTTCAGGAGATATGCCTTGAAGCGGGGAAAGGAGGTTAGTCAGATTTTGGAGGAGAGCATCAACGAGTCCATAATAGATGAGGACCTCTTCTCAGAAATGGTGGACTACACCGATTACGAGATTGACTTTGAACCTGTGAAGCCCAGGCAGGGAATCGTGAGCGATCTGGTCAGGGTCATGAGGGATGGAAGATCGGGTAACATATCTCGACAGTAGCGCCATCGTCAAGAGATACATCGAGGAGCCTGGAAGCGATAGGGTAAGGGAGGTATTCCTCAGGGCTTATTCAGGCTCTCAAACCCTGGCGTTCAGCCTCTGGAATGTGGGAGAAGTTCTGGGCGTGATGGATAAGGCCAGGAACCTAGGTAGACTGGGAGAGGAGCAGTATCTCACAGCGAGAAGGAGGTTTCTCACTGAGGTAAGGAGACTTGTAAAGCTGAACGTGTTAATAGTCGTGGGGGTTAAACCCGCGGTACTGAGGGAGAGCTGGAAACTGGTGGAGAAATATCACATATACGAGGCAGATGCACTGCAGATCTCCTCCGCAAGGTACTCCGGCTCCTCCCAGTTTCTTACCGGGGACATGAGGCTGAAGGAAGTGGCTTCGAGGGAGGGATTGAAACCTGTTTATCTGGGCTGACCCTATCATAGGAAAGTTGACACTCCCCTGCCTAGATTAACGGTGTCAGGACGACTGGAAATTAAGATCAGCGATTCTGGGTTCGGGTCGAGCCGTTTAAGGAACAGGAAATATTTACCGGGTTACGCATATACAGTCATGAACCTTTCCTACCTTAACTACACCCCAGTTCAGGACTTTGATGTAAAGGATGGGAGAATCGCCTATGTGATCCTGAGGGATTCTCCAAAGGTCGTGATTCACAATGTCGGGGAGGTGCAAATTGAGGAACCGGAAACGGTTCACTGGGTTGGATCTAGGCTGGCGGTGGTTGCGGATCAGGGAGGGGCGGAGGTCAGGTCCATCTACCTTGTTGACGAGGGACCGCATCCCCTGCTTTCCGACGGATTTGACAACATGGAGCCAGTGTTCCTTAAGGAGGACAGATTCTATTTCCTCTCCAACAGGGACAGGGAGACCATACACCTTTACCTATATGACGGGGGACAGATAACTAAGATCAGCAAGGGTAATCTTCCCGTATCTGACGTGTGCGTATCGCCCGGCGGAAGATGGGTGGCCTATTCCTCAGGGATTTACGACAACGACCTGTTCCTGCTGGATACCAGTACAGGTGAGGAGGTGATAATATCCTACCCCAATTCTGAGCAGTATCCAAGTTCCTCTCAATGCTTTACGGGCGATTCCCTCCTTTTCCTGAGCAATCACAACGGTTTCCTGGACGTGGGAAAATTCTCACTGCGAGATCATACGGTCTCCTGGCTGGTCACAGGGAAGGAGGACAAGTATGGGGCCCTCATGTGGAGAGATAAACTGGTGTATTCTGTGGACGTGAAGGGTCATATCCTGCTCATGGTGGACGGGAAACCCCTAACTAGAGAGGGCGTGGTCGCTGAGATCAAGGTGGACAGGGATTTATATTTCCTTCACTCGTCATATGAAAGGTCCTACGACCTTTACAGGCACTCCACAGTGACGGAGAGGTTGACTGACTCTATGAGGGACGTGAAGGGAGAATTCACAAGGCCCACCCTGGTTAAATACAACTCCCTCGGTGAGGAGATAGATGCCCTCCTATATCAGAGGGGTGGAGAGGATAGAGGTGTCGTCTACGTTCATGGGGGTCCCGATTACGAGTGTCTCAGTAATTACTCAGCCGAGATCCAGATGCTGGTGGACCAGGGATTCAAGGTTATTTGTCCAAACTACAGGGGTTCCACGGGTAGGGGCAGGCGGTTCAATCACCTCAATGACAGGGATCTGGGAGGAGGTGATCTAGTGGACGTTGTGGAATCCGCAAATCTCCTGAACGTCCCTCGGGTTGCAGTGACGGGGGCGAGTTATGGAGGTTACCTGACCATGATGGCCGTGACAAAGTACCCTGAGAGATGGTGCGCTGCAGCCGCTGTTGTTCCATTCGTTAACTGGTTCACGGAAAAAAAGATGGAAAGGGAAGTCCTGAGGCAATATGACGAGGTAAAGATAGGTAATGATGAGGAACTGCTCAGGGAGAGATCACCCATATTTTTCGTGGACAGGATAAGGGCACCTCTCCTCCTCCTGGCAGGGGAAAACGACCCCAGATGTCCTGCTGAGGAGACAGTACAGGTAGTTGAGAAGATGAAGGAGCTAGGAAAAAGGGTGGAGTACAAGATTTATGAGAACGAGGGTCACGGCTTCGTGAAAAGGGAGAACCTGGTGGACTCCGTTGTTAGAGTCGTGGAATTTCTAGATAAGAATTGTAAATAGAAAATTACAAATAGAAAAATAAAAACTATATTGTCTTTAAGCAACCTACCTTCTCCTAACTATAGCTACAACGACTGCGATTATTACAATAACCACTACTACTCCTGCTACAACAGCTATAGTGGTTGTGGAGGATGTCGTCGTAGTTGTTGTTGGAGGTGGAGTCGTTGGAGGGGTAACCACATGAGGAGCACTGACGTTCAGTGAGCCGTACTTATATAGCTCCCTCGCCCCATTATCCCAAGTTACCTTGCTTACAATCTCATAAATTCCTGGCTTCAGGCCTGTGGTGTTAATTGTGCCCACGTAATTACCGGGCGAGATCATCTTCATCTGTACAGGAGCAGTTGCATTACCGTAACTCTCACCTGAGACGTTAAGGTACTTCAGCCACACGTACGCTGTTCCGTTAACCGGGTTGGCAACCAGAGAGGAAGTTGAGTTGTCCCACGTGTAGTACTGGAAGTTTGCGGTGAAGTTCACGGGAGTTCCAGCTGTTACATTCTGCAGGAAGATGAGCGGGTTAATCCTGAAGTAGTAGGGGTTATAGGTCACGGTCACTGTCTTGGCCTCGCTATTGAAGGACGAGAACATGTAGGGACCAGATGAGATTTCAGGTGCAAGGGTTGAGTGATACAATGTCACTACGTTCAGGGGAGCCAGTACATGGGCAGGCATTATTGGGTACTCCGTGAGGACTAGGTACTCATTAACGTAGGATGAGGAGTTGAGATAGAACACTATTTGATATGGGCCTGTTACGTTAGTCCACACGAGAGACGGAATGGTACCGAATAGATCAGTATTGATGAAGCCTTCGCTTGATAGGTAGGTGTAATTCAGCGTGACGCCATCGAAGGTATTGGTTCCCATCATTCCCGGAAGGTCATAGTACCAGACCGTGAAGTTAACGTCATAGGCTGTGAGTGGAACTCCATCTATCCAGGTGTCATTGTGGACAAGGTTTACCGTGATCACCTGTCCGTTCACGATCTTATCACCGTTGGGAAGGGTAAGGTTTACAGGTTTCTGTACAGTCCAGGAGGAGGCAACCCAGGGCAGTATCTGCGTGGGATTATTGAGGGGTGAGATACCAAGAGAATCATACATATCATCTAGCGTGTTGAAGGCGTAAAGGGATATGCTGGCGTAAATGTTGATGTGCCTGGGTAGGTCGCTGGAGATGGAGGAGAAGATGAACGTTCCATTCAACGCTTGGTTTGTGGGATGTACATCCATAATATTTATGGCATAGGTTGGAGTTCCGCTGGATAGATAGATGTAGTTAGCCCATCCAGGCAAATACACGGCCTGAATTCCGTTACTCCACGTGTAAATGACATATGGAAGCTGCTGCTGTAGGAGGTATTCCGCCTGCTTAGTGTAGTTAATCTCCTGAGACAGGGTCGGTGCGTTGAGGGCATTCTGTAGCATTTGATCTATTGTGGAATTGGAGAAACCTCCCACGTTACCAGGGGAAGTGTATATCCCGTTCATCCAGGAATTGGGGAACGGTCCCAGACTGATCCATCCAAATGTGGTCAAGTTAAAGTCGTTGAATGGTGGAGTGGTAGCTTGGGTTATTAAGGTGCCAAAGGTTTCTGACACAGGAGTTATTGATAGGTTAATGGCTGCCGCAGAATCGGATAGCAGATATGCAAACCTCTTTAGTATGTTTGGTGGGAAGGTGTAGTAGAAGGTCAGCTTGAGGGGTTGGCCGTTGTAGTACCATTGTCCGTTCTTGTGTGTTATCCCTGGTACCATCTCTAAGTACATCACTGCCCTGGTCAGGTTGTAGGACTCGTATTGCTGATAGTAGGACTCGACCTGCGGATTAAACCACTGCTTGTATACGCTCAGATCTGGGTTAACGAAGTAGGGCTCGTCGACTCCAAACACTCCATTATCCAGCACATAAGATGTTACGTTCTCTGGATTGATCAGGGAGCTGATAGCATATCTAAAATAGATATTTGAGGTGAGGTTGTTTCCGAAGGCGAATACAACCTGTCCAAAGCTTTCCTGTGGCGCTATGGCCAGAAAGGCAGTCTGATTATATGGGGCGGTCTTCAACTCATTGATCTCCGACACGTGCGTAAGCGAGATGAAGTCAACCTTTCCGTCGAGAAGGGCATTGAACTCATCAGTATGGGTTGTGTACGCATATGTATACTCTATTGTTCCCACCCAAGGCTCGTTATAAATCGCCTGAGAAGGCGTAAGAACGGGGGTGTTAAAGTTGGCAATGGCAAAGCTAGAAACCTCAACCGGTACTGCCATGATCATTGAAAATACTAGGATTAGGCTTGCAAGAATAAATAATCTATTCATTACACATCTCTCCCATTTAAAGTGAGAATGGTCATTGGATTTAAACTTTTTCATAGTAGACGAATAGCTTAGTGAAGTTCTTTTAATAGAATTAAAAGATTCTACTTATGTTCTAAGGTTATCTACGTAAATATTACACATAATGAGGTATTTTGGTATGAAGTATATTGGTCTGCTAAAGACTGCCTTTGCTATCAAGATAAGAAAACAACCCATAATATACCTTAATATACATATAAAAATATAAATACTTACGTTTTAATTATTATGATTACTCCCTCTCGGCCCTGAGATGAGGAAATGTAACCCCCGCCCAGTAAGTAGCCTGGGACTCCCAGAACTGAATTAACGCTAGTATTCAACTTGGAGAACACGGGTGATAGCATATGAAGGGATGATCCCCACAATATTACTCCTTCCTCCGATGCGATGCCTGAGAAGTTGTTGACAACTGGAATTCTTAGAGAAACAATGTATTTCCCGTCTCCGTAACCCACCGAATTTACCAGGCCTACCTGGTACTTTAACAGAATAAAATGGATCCCTGTCTGGTTAAGAATTCCTAGCATGGTCAAAGTGATGTGAGTATTGTTAAGGGAGTAGTTAAAGCCTCCAAACAGCCATCCAGCGGGAGTTGGTGCAGATGTAATAACGGCTCCCAAACCCTGAAAATTATCCGTAAAGTTAGTTCCATTGAAAATAGTAATGGTGTAATTAAATAAATGTGATCCGCCTATGAAGGACAGGGACTCATTGGACGAGAGTGTGAAGATCCCACTGCCCACACTGAGAGGTTTGTAAAGAATTGACGGATAATCTCCAGTAAGATCTGTTAAATTATTCGATAGCTTGAGCAGGAAAGGTACCTGAAAGGTACTGCTCCCCTCAATTACCAGGGAAGATCCTCCGATCAGCCAGAAGTTTTTCTGCCAGGTAACGGAGAATATTTGACCTGGGGTATAGAAACTGGGTATTTCACCCGATAGATTGTACACTTTCCCCTCGCTCATTAAAATTAAGGTGGGTTCCAGAACCGAGGTGTTCCCTTGCGGAACGTACCGTGCCCCGCCCAGCAGAAATGCTGATCCATTGTAACTTATAGAGTAAATTGATCCGTTAGCAAAGTATTGGCTGACGTTTAGAAATTCATAAGTATGGTTTTGGACATAGAAGAGACCCGCAACTCCTTGACTATGGTTACCAATTGCTGAAGAGCCCACGAATGCCACGACGCTGGGGGAGACCTCTATCATTTGATTGATCTCACTTACTCCTCCAATTATCACCGTGGAGTAACTGCTGGTTCTCAATTCCAGAAGTGTAATACCAACAGCGATTATTAGTATAGCCATAACAACCAACACAACGTTAGTGGGCCGCTTCTTATCCTTCTTCCTGCTTTCACGTTTCATTTAGCTTGATTCACTAAGCCCACATCGAGTTATTTAGATTTATTCCATACTAGTCCCTCTTTCTATGCATTAACGAGAAAAGTATCATTTAGATTAAATTATAATTTCTTTTTAAAAATGTTGTATTATGCATGTATTTGGAAATGTAAATCCACAGTGTACAAATGTTTGAAATTCCATTTGCAAGAAATAAAGGCTATATCACTAATAACTTGAATTGTTTAAAGTTTAGCATCCTCAGGTATTAACATTTCAGACAGTAATTTGAACGGAATAACATAAAGTTTTTTAACAATGATGGGGATATTTTTCTGATTAGTAATGTCTCTTCTTAGGTACCTAACGAAGAGAATAGCAGAGAGAATAGCCCTATTGTTTGGAATAATTATCTTTAATTTTATAATTTTCCAGGTACTCCCCACAATTTACGGAGTAAATCCTGCTGAACTATACGTTCCTCTGACTTACAAGGGTCTGCCTAGGAGTGAACTAGTGCAGGCATTGGATAATCAGTTCGGATTGAATCTTCCACTTGATGAGAGGTTTTTTGTATATATGAAGTCACTGTTAACCTTCCACCTGGGCATTTCCATGAGCTATCAGCAACCTGTCATATCCCTGATTGAAGCCAGGTTTCCTGTAACGGCACTTCTGGTAATCCCAAGCCTTATTCTAAGCACCATACTCGCCATAGTTCTGGGACTTTACTCCATATCAAGGCAGGGAAAGGTAGGAGATGTTGCAGTGAGTTTTACATCCATAATGACTTACTTCATTCCTGCCTTCTGGCTTGGGGAGATAGTTCTGTACTTCTTCGGATTCTACCTCAGGATATTTCCAACCAACCTAGCTGAGGCAATAACGTCCTCCAATGGTCACACCCTAGTTGGCGTAGCGTACTGGGTGGACCTTCTGAAGTTCCTGACTTTACCCATTCTCTTCATCACTGTCATTAGTTACGGTGTAAGAAATATACTCTTCAGGAATAACGGCGTCGAGTTGATGGGTAGCAACTTTGTGAACTATCTGAGAGCAAGGGGAATAGATGACAGAAAGATTCTTTACAAGCACATCACCAGAAATGCAGTAATACCCGTTGTAACAAGGGTTGGAATAGACATCGCTTTCCTATTTGCGGGAGTGGTTTTCATTGAGGATATCTTCAATATACCAGGCCTAGGAAGACTCCTGGTGAGGGGAGCTGAGAATCTCGACGTGCCATTACTGGGAGGAGACTTTTACATAATTAGTCTGTTTGCCGTGATAATTCTTCTTGCACTTGACCTGATCTATCCACTCATTGACCCCAGGGTGAAGTACGAGTGAACAAGGTAATAAGGGACCTGTTGAGCAGGAAAACGTTCATATTCTCCATTGTTGTGATCCTTTTCTTCGCCGCTATAGCACTTCTCGCTCCGGTGTTAACTTCATATAACAATCCCTACCAGGTCTCTCAACAGTTCGTTGCAGCTCCCTATGCAGTCCCCGCATGGGCCACGATCTTCCCCCAATATCACGATCTTCCCCCTGACGTTAGACTAACCCTAACTCCAGTCAGTGCCTCTGGAGTTACACCAGTGAACTCATCCTTTGTGAAGATCACTGTACCGGCTGGAGGGGAAGTCAACGTGACTTACCCCATTCGCTGGAACTGGAGTTCTCCCTACAACGTAATACTTTCATTTATCTTGCTTCCACCAGCGACAAGCGACTTCAACGTGAATCTATACATGAACAACATCAATATCATGGAGCTGTCACCTGTTCCCATACCACCCGCTGTGAGCGTAACGCCGGGGAAACCTAACTCCATAACGTTCTCATCACAAACAATAAATCCAAGCAATTCTCCGTACGTGAATTCTCTTCCCTTCCAGGACCAGCCCCTAGCGTCACTGGAGTTCCCCAGGGCTGTTTTACCTAGGCCAGGAATGTACTACTTGGTAATATCACTTCAGAACACGGGGAATTCACCTGAAACTTTCCTCCTTTCAAATCCCCACTACACCTCCCTTGGATACGCTTACGGAAGATTAGGAACCGATGATAACGGAGGTAGTGTGTTCTCGGAGTTTGTGTACGGAGCCAGATTTGACCTGTATCTAGCCCTCGTAGCATCTGCCCTGATCATTGGAATAGGTCTCATAATAGGTCTCCTTGCTGGCTACGTGGGAGGTTTCACGGACCTAACCCTGAATGCGCTGACCGACTTCTTCCTCTTGATACCTGGTTTACCTCTCCTGATCGTGCTGATCTCAATTTTTGATCTCACTGGTGTCATAGTTAACGTTAACAAGGCCGTTCTCATTTTACTAATAATCTCGTTCCTGTCATGGCCCGGTACGGCAAAGATAATTAGGGGACAAACTCTCAGCCTGAGGAGTAGAACCTTCGTGGAGGCTTCCAGGGCTCTGGGAGAAGGAAAGCTTAGAATACTGTTCCGACATATAGTTCCTAACTTGATGGGAATTCTATTTGCACAGCTAGCTTATGACGTGCCAGGTGTAATCTTAGCAGAGTCAGGTCTGGACTTCTTGGGTCTGGGAATTATAGGCTTCCCAACCTGGGGTAACATGCTTGGATTTGCGACTAACGACCTGTCCTTTGCAAACGGATTTGCATGGTGGTGGGTCCTTCCACCTGGAATTGGGATAATACTGTTAAGCACTGCCTTCTACTATTTCGGGACAGCCATGCTTGATGTGCTCAGCCCCTACAAGTTGAGAGGTGAGTGAAGTGATCTTTGAGGAATCCACGGACACTCTCCTTGAGGTCAACTCCCTGAAGACCTATTACACCACCAAGACGGGTTACGTTAAGGCCGTGGACGACGTTTCCCTGTTCCTGGATAGGTCCAAGGTACTGGGCGTGGCTGGGGAATCCGGGTGCGGGAAATCAACCCTTGTCACAACCATATTCAGGGTGATGCCAAGGAACGCTAGAGTTATGGGAGGAGAGGTGAAGTTCAAGGGACAGGACTTACTGAAGATGGACCTGAAGACCTTCAGGAAAGAGATAGTCTGGAAGGACATAGCCTATATCCCTCAGGCCTCCATGGATGTACTAGACCCGGTTTACAAGGTAAAGGATCAGATGCTTGAAACCATTCTGGCTCACGAGGATGTGTCCAGGGCTGAGGCCATGGAAAGGATATTCAGGACCCTTGAGAGCGTAGGAGTTCCTCAGGAGAAGGCGGACATGTTCCCCCACGAGCTTTCCGGAGGACAGAGACAGAGGGTAGTCATAGCCATGGCCCTCCTCCTCAATCCCTCCATGATAGTGTCAGACGAAGCGACCACAGCTCTGGACGTGATCACACAGGCCAAGATCCTTGAACTCATGAAGTCCCTTCAGGAGTCAAGAAAGTTCAGCATGATGTTCGTGACGCACGATCTATCCCTCCTTGCCAACGTGAGCGATAGCATTGCCATAATGTACGCCGGAAAGCTGGTGGAGTTTGGGGATGTGGAGAAGGTGTTCAGTAACCCGCTACACCCCTACACGCAACTTCTCATCAAGGCGATCCCGGACCTTAGGGTGAGGAAACAGAAGAAACTTGTGGCCATCCCAGGATTTCCACCTGACCTGGAGAACCCGCCCAAGGGTTGCAGGTTCGCCCCCAGATGTCCCTTAGCCATGCCAGTTTGCAGTGAGAAGGAGCCTGAATTCTCCAAGGTTGAGGGGTTCCATTACGTAGCATGCCACGCGGTGAACAAGAAATGATAGAGGGCAAAGATCTGAGGGTTTACTTCAAGTCCAGGGACATTGTAGTCAAGGCCCTGGATGGGGTTAACGTAAGCGTTAAGGACAGGGAGATCGTGGGAATAGTTGGGGAGTCGGGGAGTGGGAAAACCACGCTTGGTAGAACGATCCTGAACCTTCAGAAGCCTCTCTCAGGAGAGGTGTTGTGGAACGGGAAGAACGTGTTCAAGTTAAAGGGGAAAGAAGAAAAGGAATTCAGGAGGCAGAATCAGATCATCTATCAGAATCCCTATGAGGCTGTGGATATCAGACTCAAGGTATACGATATCGTGGCAGAAGGTCTAAGGGTTCACAATATTCCCAAGGACAAGGAAGAGGAGAGTAAAATAGTCATGGAGACTCTCAGGGATGTGGGGCTCACTCCAGAGGATGAATACGCTAAATCCCTCCCCAATCAACTGTCAGGAGGGCAACTCCAGAGGGTTGCCATAGCTAGGGCCCTTGTTCTGAACCCATCATTCATAGTTGCAGACGAGCCAGTATCAATGCTAGACATGTCCATAAGGGCTGGAGTGCTGGACATTTTCAAACGTCTCAGGGATGAGAGGGGGATCAGCATTATGATGATCACCCACGATATTTCCACCCTGGGATACGTGGCAGACAGGATTTACGTCATGTATCAGGGAAAGGTTATAGAACATGGGTCCACCGACGCTGTTCTCGATAAACCTCTCCATCCCTACACTCAGGCGTTAATCTCAGCAGTCCCGATTCCAGATCCCTCTGGGAGAACGAGCCTATTCTCGATTAAGGTAAAGGAAGAGATGGAACCCTATAACGGGAAAGGGTGCAGGTATTACCCAAGATGTCCATTCGCCATGGCATCTTGCAGGGAGAAGGAACCCAATCTATCGGGTGTTTCCAGTGACCACTACGTCGCATGCTTCCTATACTGAGGAGAGGTCCCTAGTCACGAGAAAGGAGCTAGTATTTTCCTCCATCTTTGTTGCTGTTGGAGGGTTAATTGGATCATTAACCGTCCCCGAACTTTACCTAATGCTGATTCCCCTATCTCTCCTTCTTTTGCTTTTCAGGGAATGGAAGCTTTTCAGGGGGATGAGTGAACTTAGGAGAACTGGGGTGTTAAGATTCGAGCCGAGATTCAGAACAAACAGGAAGGAGGCTAACAGAAGTTTGACCGTGGTTCTCCTTCTAATCGCTACACCCATGGTCCTCTCATTCTTTCTCCCTCCCCTTCCCTGGCTAGCTCTGACCATGGCCATCGTGATGTCGTGGCCGGCCTCCAACCTTCTGGAAGGGCTAACACAACTGGTTATTGAAAAGAGGACTGGTAGAAAGCTGAGGAAATTCTACAACTGGGCATCATTTAGGGATGAAGTGGTCATGAAGGATTACGGCTGGTCATTGAAGTTTGACTGATCCAGCTTGTAACCAGTTCGGGTGAGTGTTTAAAATAAATGCCGAGTAGATTGATCTATGAAAAAGTGTCCCAGATGCGGTTATGAGAACGACGACACGGCCAGCATCTGTGAAAAATGCAGATATCCGCTGACCCTCTCCACTGAGCCAGTTTTTCCCCACCAAGTGTCCCAGATGCGGTTATGAGAATCCTCCATGGACTGCCATATGTCAGAGATGCAGATATCCTCTAAGAATACCTACTCAAGTTCAGGTCGAGGAAACCGGAAGGGACAGATCCAGGGAGGAATCCATATCTAGGCTTAGGGATGGTGCCCTCTACCTCATGATCGGAGTGTTATTCCTACTGCTTACCCTGCCATCCATCAACCCCTTAATCCAGAGCATTTTCGGGTTAATCTCTGTGGTCTTCCTTGGTATGGGGACGGGTAGCTATTCTGTGGCATTAAGGCTCTTCGACGAGAGGCTAAGGAGCTCATCGCTACTCTCCTTCCTTCTCCTTCCTGGTTTCCTTCTCCTTGTGTCAGGAATAGGTATTGTAGAGCTAAACGTGACAAAACTTAATCTTACAGCTTTGGGAAAAAACCCCCTTGCGGTGGTTCTAATTGACCTAGGATTTGTCCTTTTCCTAGTGGGAGGACTGGGAATAACAGTGGGGGTTTACAGGATAGCTAACGCCTTAACTCGTCCAGCGCTCAAGGTAGGAGCCATACTAACCATGGTGGGACTGATCTCTTTCCTTCTCCTACCTGAGCTGGGATTTCTCCTCATGGGAGGCCAGTTCCTGATCTATCTGGAGTCCAGAACATTATTTCAAAAGGAAAAGGAGAACGCTCACTAACTCACTCAAACCTCGTCGCGAGCATGCTTACTCCTCCCCAGGGCACGTCATATCCCAGAATTTCTGCCCTCCTGGGCTTTACGAAACCAAGCACGGTATACAGGGGGTTAAGCAATCCCTCAGGTTGTGCCTCCACCCATATCCTGGACTTGGGCAATTCCATGATCTCGTCAAACTTCCCCTGCTTCAACAGTTCCATCAAGACTTGATCAAACTTGGATGGTCTTGGTTTAACCCCAAGATATAACCCGTCCAGTCTGTGGGTAGGTGATCCAGTCCCCAGGATCAGGACTCTCTTCCCAGCGGACGCTTTAGCTATAACTTCCCCCAGCTTGTAGTGCTCCTCGGGCGTTCCATCAGTGATGGAGATGGTCACAACTCTAAGCCCAGGGAACATGTAACTCAGGGGTATCCAGGCTCCGTGATCCAGTCCCCAGGACTGGTCTTCCTCCAGTTCCATCCCCTCCTCCCTTCCCACGCTGGCTATACGCTTGGCCAATTCCACATCGTTCTCAGCAGAGTAGCAGAACTTGTAGAGCTCGTCCGGGAATCCATAATAGTCCTGTATGCATTCCAGCCTCTCCTGAACCTCCACGAGATGTTTCCCGTTCCAGGATATGAAGTGTGGGCTGAGCACCACCACGGTTTCAGGGTTAACTTCCCTTCTGACTCTTTCCCCTATCTCCTTCATCAATTTCTTCCAGGGTATATCCTCAACTAGGATTGTTGGAGATCCATGTGATACGAAAAGGCCTATCATGGAAAACACTTTATTAGATAAACTAACTTTACAACCTAATAATTCTTTCTCCTTTCCTTCCCTGGGAAGATGTTAAATAGTGTTAAAACTAATTAATTTTGCCATGAAAGTAGTTTTCCTTGTAATGTCAGGAGATGAGAAACTGGGATTAGCTCTGAGAATGGCATATAACTCCATCAAGAACAAGAGATATGATGATCTGAAGTTGCTTTTCTTCGGACCAAGCCAGAAGGCATTAACCACCCTGCAGGGTGACCTTAAGAACATGTTTGAGGAAATGCTAAAGAACGGAAGTGTTGACTCAGCGTGTGTGGGCGTTGCGGAGAACATGGGAATAAAGGATACGCTACTGCAGATGGGGCTAAGACTAACCCCCATGGGTGAGACCCTATCCAAGTACGTGAACCAGGGCTATGAAGTAATCACGTTCTAAAGTATTGCGAGGAACCCGAACACGAGAACAAAGGCGAGGCTAGCCCAGTAAAGAAGGGATTGCATCCTTGTGTTTTTTAGATTTCCCATTACCTTCTCGTCTGATGAAATTATACCTTGAATAATCCCGGGACCAACCAGGGCCAGTACAAGAAAAACGAGGAGATTTAGCACCGTGCTGGCCAGTTCCTGTGTGGGCACAAGGGATATGGCCAACGCCGCTGGAACACTCTCTAGGAGGTAAACAATAAACGTCTTCTCCCTTCTAACCCCCAGCGCCTCCACTACTCCCCACGCACTACCAAGAGAGATCACTACAAGGGCTAGGAATGCTGCAGCCACCAGTCCAACCCCGAAAAAGATGGGAGATAGAGGACCCGCAAAGGAATCCAGCGTTCTAGAAATGGACTGAGGGGAGAGAAAGTTAGTGCTTGGATCTGCCCCGGCCATACTCATTTCCACTAGAACCATGAGAAGTTCAGTTGCGATCGCACCCACAGCAGTTTCAATTCTGATCCTGTTAACTGCAACGTTCTTGGGCACAAACTTCCTTGCTGAATACTTTATTGCCGTGGCCGATGCCTGAAAGAAAAGCATGAAAGGCATCACTACTGCCCCCACATTAGCTGCTAGCAGGAAAATGAAGCCGGGTGAAAGGGAAAACTGAAACAGGGGGTATGGTTTTATTCCGCTCTCCACGAGGACCAGGGCAAATCCCACGAAAAGAAGAGGGGAAATGAAAAGGAGAACCCTCTCCGCCTGCTCATATTTCCTTCCCAGAACCAAGAGCAGGTGTGCAGTGAAGATCAGGGGAACCGACACGATCACGGGCATCCCGAACACAGCTAGCCCAACTGCAGCCCCGGCGTATTCCACGGCGTACGTGAGAACGTCGGTTAACGCCATGGGTAAAGCCATCAGAAGGGACACCCTCCTTGAGTATCTCTCCCTGATTATCTCCCCCAATCCCTTCTCCGTGGCTATCCCAATCCTTCCTGACACCTCCTGGATGAAATAGAGCGGGATGGTCAGCAGTAACAGGAACCATACCAGCGAATACTTGAGCACGGCCCCCGTTTCAGCCGCCCCTATGGTACTGGAGGCGTCCATATCTGCCATCATGACCAGCCACGCGGGTCCGAACAGCACCAGCATATTTGTCCATTTACGATTCATCGTATTCCATTTACGATTCATCGTAAAGAATAGTTACTTTGTTAAATAAAAACTTTCGCCCTGAGGATTTAGGTGCTCATGAGCTACTTGGAGAGATAGAGATAGTCCTCCTCTTTCAGGTCCCATTCCAAGACCTTGGCTAGCTCATCCACATGTGCCTTTGTGGAAGCCTTGGGGATGGGTATGGCCCTTCTGGCAACGTAGTTCAAACCCACCTGAATTGGGGTTACCCCATACCTTTTTGCCACCTCTGCCAGCCTGGCATCCCTTGAAACTTCACCCCTACCCAGAGGGGAGTAGGCTATGACCTTGATGTTATTCCTCTCAAGGAAGGGAATGAGCTGAGCCTCTGGTTCCCTGTGAACGTAACTGTACTCTATTTCGTTGGCCTCAATCTGGTATCTGGAGGAAACCTCCATTGCCTCTTGCACTAGGGTAACGTCAAAGTTGCTCACTCCAATACACCTCACCACCCCGTCATCCACCAGCTTTTCCATGGCCCTTATGGTTTCCCTAAGGGGTACGCTGGGAGAAGGCCAGTGAATCAGGTAGAGGTCAATTGACTTAACGTTAAGCCTCCTCAAACTAGCCTTGGCGGACTTAATCACGTCATCGTAGGATAGGTGATTGTTCCATACCTTTGTGATGATGGTGAACTCCTCCTCATCGTAATCCTTCAGTGCCTGCCCCACCAGTTCCTCAGTGTGTCCTCCCCCATACATTTCTGCGGTATCAAACAGATTGATTCCTCTATCGTAGACGTAACGAAGCAACTCTATCCACTGAGGGTCCCTCGTTCTGTCAGCTGACCAGTAACCCCCTCCGATCTTCCATGTTCCAAATCCTATCTTGGATACCTTCTTATCACAGAGGTTCATAACCCGACTCTGCCAGTGCAAGTAAATAAGCATGAGGTTACTCATCACATTATTAACATGAAATCTGGAACTGGTTTAAACACATTACTTGCCAGCTCCTGAATTTGGGGAGGGATGAGAGAGACCGTAATACTTGAGGCGTTAAAAAGGGCCTCAATAAATGGCACTACAGCAACTATTCCCTTAAAGAGGTAAGCATAGGTCTCTGCTACCTCAAAGAAAGAGGGAATGGGCGGGACCATATTGATAACTGTTCCTAGAATCTCATCCTTATCATCCTTTATGGCGTTTAGGGTACTATCAACATCAAGCCTGTTCATGTCAGTTACGTAGATCTTTCTAATGTGAGTAGGTACCTTGATGCTCTCCGCTATGGTGTTTTGGAGAATTTTACTTCCCTCTCTGATATGAATTGATGAATCAATAACTATAACCCCAAATCTCTCCTGTATTGCGGAGGACATTATTCCTTCGAATTCCCCTCTTAACCTAGCATCGCTAAGAATCATGGACAGGGCATCATCTAGCTTACTACCATTCCCCAACATTTTAATTACCCTAATTGTCTGGTTCTCCACCTTTATGTCAGTCCAAAGATCTCCCTCGTGGCCCGATTGAATCGATGGAATCAATCCCTCCCCTCTTACCTCCATAAGGTAGGAGCTCCATCCTAGAGGATCCAAGTCGAGAAGGACAACGTTCTCTCCCCTCTTTGCCAGTGATAAGGCGAGAAGTGCAGAAATAGTGGATCTGCCAGCGCCTCCCTTCACACCCGTGGCTTCGATGATCAGCATTATTATCTCTTGGGAGGAACCTAATTTAAATGTTTGTAAGAAAATTTCACATGGATCTTCTATGAGGATTATGATAGATTAGATACAAAACTAACTGTAAGGACAAAGTTAAGTTATAACTTTCCTAGAGTTTAGTGCACTGTTGATCTAATGTAATTTACAAGTCTAGTGGCTTATCAAGGTTATCAGACCATAGATCGAGAATCATCAGTCTTGGAGCAAGTTTCACATGACATAGCGTATCACGATGAGTCAGAAGTGTGTAAAAGCCCCAATTTACCCCATGTACTGACAAACTTTTTTAATCATGGGTTTCAAACATTTTCTATGAAGGCGTGGTTAGTAGGAGTTGCGGTAGTGATACTCATAGTGGTGGGCTATTTTGGATATCAATTTTTGACCACAGGTCCCGTAACCATATATGCAGAGGACGCTCCAGGCGTGTCCGTCACCTTAACAATTACCTCCATAATGCTACATGAGGTGAATGGATCGTGGATTACGGTATCCAACAAAACCATTGTTTACACCTTAGGATCCAACCTAACACAACTTGTATCGGGAAGAATACCAGCAGGGAAATACAATGAGATATTTCTCTACATCAAGAATGCATCCACAACCGTCCTAGGAGTTAGAGTTACCATACCCAGTAACGTTCTGAAGATTCACTTCATTGCCGACAAGGACTTGATAGTATCTCCTACCCAGAGCGCTGAGGTCATAATTAGTTTCCCCCATGCTTCCATATCCAGCGGATCATTAATTATCTCACCGTCTATTACGGCGGAGGCAATAAACTAATTTCTCCAGTGGTTCTGTGAGGGTTAAAGATACCTCGTTTATTTCTTTGGGGGTTAAGAGGGTGGGAGACCCCAGTCTTGAGGGATGAATGGGCCCTGGTCTGGTTTGTTGTGTATTTCACGTTAAAGGCTTCTTAAACATGCAACAATATGAGGTGGCTCCGTAAATAGCCTAAAGAGAGGTTTTAAATGATAATGCGTAAATCGATTGTGG
Source organism: Metallosphaera javensis (ex Hofmann et al. 2022) (assembly GCF_022064045.1). Lineage (NCBI taxonomy): Archaea > Thermoproteati > Thermoproteota > Thermoprotei > Sulfolobales > Sulfolobaceae > Metallosphaera > Metallosphaera javensis (ex Hofmann et al. 2022). The sequence continues at coordinate 42,374 of NZ_JAKNCW010000007.1, forward strand.
CCTGCCAAACTCCATTGTGCGGTGATGGCCGTAGGATGGCCACCTGGGGATGGAACCGAAGTCAAGCTTGCAGAGATCTATGCCATCTTGACCCTCCCACACAGGACATCAGGGATGGGTTACATTCGACACTATGGGTGGAGGGGATATATCATGGTCAATGAGCCAAGAAGCCCTATCCGTGAGGGTGGGGTAGTTTACTTCATTTAGCATCCAGACTTAACACAATGTAATTGGGATATCGTCTTGTGAACGTTATCTGGCAGGTTAACATGCTTAGTTTTCTCTTCATTACGAAATGCACAATTTCAACGTAGAGGACTCTCCTAAGCTTTAATAAAACCGTTTCAAATCTATAATGAGCAAAAATGGCCAAGGTAGGTTTCATAGGAGCGGGAAAAATTGGGCAAACCATAGCTTACTCGGCCTTAGTGAGCGGAGCTGTGGATGAGGCCATCATTTATGATATAATACCTGAACTTCCCGACAAGTTTGAACATGAACTCAGACACGCCTTTGCGACCAAGGGAATAAAGGCCGAAGTTCTGGGAACCAACTCCCTTGACGATGTGTCAGGAATGGATATCGTTGTCATATCTGCAGGCAAACCCAGGAAGCCTGGAATGAGCAGAAGGGATCTATTCGTGGACAATGCCAAGATCATGATAGACCTAGCTCAGAAACTTCCTCCCAAGAATCCGGGAGCCATCTACTTGATGGTGGCGAACCCTGTGGATATGATGGCTTCGGTGTTCATGAAGTACTCCAAGCAGTTCACCATTAGCGCAGGAGACCAAGTGGAAACCATGAGAATGAGGTCGTTTATAGCGAAGAAGCTCAAGATACCAGTGACCGCCGTGGATGGGTTTGTGGGAGGCGAGCACGGTGAAGACGCCGTAGTTCTCTGGAGTACCGTGAAGATCAAGGGAAAGCCTGCGGACGAGTTCAGTATCAATAAGGATGAGGTGAGTGACTACGTTAAGAAGATACCGGGAGAAATCATCAGGGTAATAGGTGGGACCACCTGGGGTCCGGGTACCATCATAGCTGACATCATAAAGTCCATAGCGTTCAGCGAAAACAGAGTAATGAGCATCGCGACTCCCAAGGAGTATGAGAAGGAGATAATACACGTTAGTGCACCTACAGTGGTGGGATCCAGCATAGGACCTTCACTGGAGCCACTTCTTGACGAGAAGGATAGGTGGCATCTAAACTCCGCTATGAAGGACTTCTATGAGGTGTATAAGGAAAATCTTAAGCAACTTGAGCAGGCCACAAAAGCCTAGTCAGTTTTTTCCTACTAGACCACGCCCTTTTAGTGGATCTGTCCAGGTGATCTAGAAGGAACTTTTACACTACTTTAATATCCACGACGTCCAATAAAGATTAGGTACAAAAAATTGAAAGTAAAAGACCTAGAGCCCAGAAGAAGGGCAGACGTGACTGTAAAGGTAGTTAGCCTCGGAGAGAAGAGGAACGTAATAGGAAAGGACGGTTCTTCCCATCAGGTGATGGACGTCCTAGTTGGGGATGAGACAGGTTCCATCCTCATGAGTGTGTGGGATTCCAACATTCAAAAGGTTTCCCAGGGAAAGGTGTTCGCCATAGAGGACGGCTTCGTTTCGGTGCACAGGGGATCCATGAGGTTATCCCTTGGGAGAACCGGGAAGATGGTGGAGACTCAGGGAACCTTTGAGGTAAACACTCAAAACAACGTGTCTAACAAGGTTATTGAGGACGAACCTAGGAGAAGGTATGGAAGGTATTAAAAGATTCCCTTTTTTGTTTTTATTTTCTTAGTTTAAAGTTGAGACCTTTAGGGTTTCTGGTCCAACTCCCAAACCTATCCCTGCGATCAGCGCTCCCAGTCCTAGAATAATGACTGCCGAATGTGATACTGAAGTTACCGTGGAAAGTTGAGAAATGAACAGCTGAGTGAAACCCGCAATTATGAAAGCGCCATTATACGAGAAACCCACACCCGTTGCCCTGCTGAAGGTCTTGAATCTTTCAGCTAGGTAGCTGGGCGAGATTGCTGAGGCCAAGTTCATTCCAAATCCGAACAGCATCATGGATGAAAGTGTTGGGGAGCCAGCTAGATAGAACCAGGAGGCAGTGATCAATCCAATCACCACTCCCGCAATACCCATGACCTTTCTTCCCAGGAAGTCTGAAAGCAGTCCCGACAGAACCATTGCGGGTATGCCGACCACGTTCATGATCAGTGCCAGAAACCCGTATTCCTGGGGAGGTAGATGAAGGACCTGACCAAGGTAAACCGGTATAAATTGTGGACCGGCATATATCATTACCCAGAAACCTATCATGACCAAGATGGTTTGCCATAGCGGGGATAAACCCTTGATGGGGTAGTCCTTCTGGGCCTCGACGTATATCCTGGGTTCGCTCACCTTTACCCGGATCAAAAGGGCCAGTGCGGCCGGGATCACTCCTATGAAGAATATGTACCTCCAACCAGTGACGAAGAAGCTCGGGGTTCTGGCCAGTGTGGTGAATAGGAGATCCACAATCACGAACCCCAGCAGAGTGCCCGACTGCATGACCCCTGAGAGTAGACCTCTCCATCTAGAGACGCTTTCCATGGCTAGTGTGAACGAGCTGGACACATCTCCACCTATGAAGATACCCTGAACTATCCTCAGCAGTGACACCGTAACAGGTGCCAGTATGCCTATCTGGGCATAAGGCGGGATCAGTCCTGTGAGACCAATGGACAGGGAGTAACCCAGGACTGTAATGATGAGCGCCTTCTTCCTCCCCTGAAGGTCAGCAAAAAACCCGAAAAGGAAACCACCCAGAGGTCTGGTGACCACGGTGAAAATGATGGGCAAAACTGCACCCAGCAGACCCAGGGTAGGATAGAACACCTTCTCCAGAACAGTAGCCGTTATTACCACAGCTCCAAGGTCATAAGAGTCCATTACCCACGACAGATATGCGCCTATGAAATTGGACTTCATGAGGCGTGGAATAGAAATTATAATTTAAAAACTTGATTGCGAAAAAGCTGGATAAAAAGGAAAATAAAAATTATTTCCTTCTTAGGAAGATCACTGCTATCGCAATAATCACGATAACAATGACAGCTATTCCAATTATAAGGGTAGTGTTGGACGAGCTTGAGCTGGGCTTTGGTGTTGGAGGTGACGTGGTGTTAGTCGTGGTGGGAGTTGTGGTGTTGGTCTTGGTGGGAGTTGTGGTATTAGTCGTGGTGTTAGTGCTAGTGGTTGTCTTCGTGGTCGTGGGTTGCTGTATTACAGTGAACTGTGAGGAGGAGTTATAGACAGGAACCTCTCCCTTGGGAGTTGAGGAGTACGTTGTTAATGAGACGGAAAGTGGGCTTGTGGAGTTGAGGTTAATGAGAAGAGTGAAGTTTTCGGCTTGACCGGGCTTCAGTGTGTAGTTGAGGGCCTTGTTTAGAACTGTTATTGAGCCCTGAGAAGCCACAACTAGAACGTAGCCTTGACCCGTAGCGTTACCTTCGTTCTTAACTCCGACAATCAGATCGTAGGTGGTGTTGGTCTTCAATTGAGTGACCTGCTGGCCGTTATACGAAATATAAAGCGTTGCAACAGGCCTGAACACCAGGGGTAGGAATGTCACCTGCACCGTGATTGAGCCATTTACCACCGTGAGCTTACCCGTGACTGTCTTGGCCAAGTATCCGGTTACGTTTCCAATTGTGTAGGTGTAAGTTCCTGACGGTACCTGGAAAGTGATCGTGTTAGAGGTGGAGGACTTAACAGTTCCGTTAAGAGTTACAGACCATTCAGTGCCCTGCGCAAGACCCGTCTCAACAAAACTTACATTGTATGTCTTTTGAGGGGATACACCCACGTATAGGGGGTAAGAGGCTGATATCGAGATATTTGGACTAGCCTTAACGTTCACCAGGAATGTATAGATGCCTGACGTGCTTGGGGTCCAGACAAAGGAGAGGGTATCCGTAGCTCCAGGAGATATACTTGCTATGGGAACATCAGAGGTAACTAACTTTCCATTGAGAAGAATAGTCTCGTTGGCCTCAGCCAGCGCGTTAACGTTTCCCTGGTTCTGTACATCAACTCCCACCACGTATGAAGTGCCTGGTTGTAACTCTGTCACGGTAGTCCCTGTACTCTGTTGCACAACCTCCAGTTTCGTTATCACCAGCTTCACAAAGGGTAACGCGAAGGTGACGTTTATTGTGAGCGACGAGTTAACCAGTATCTGGCCCTGGGATGGAGTGGGGATGTATCTGCCCACATCAGGGATTGAGAAGGATGGATAGGCCTCTCCCTGAACCTGAAATGTTATCTCATTGGTCGTGGAGTTCTTAGTTTGCCCGTTAAAAGTGACGGACCACATAGTTCCAGCAGGTAACCCGCTCTCCACAAAGGTAACGTTGTATGTAGGGGTAGTAGAGGCTTCTACGCTAAAGGTTCCAGCAATTAGGCCAATGAAGGACCACATGAGTAGGAACAGTAGTGAGAATCCTAAGATTTGTCTCATGATCTCAACCTTTTTTTGAGCACCTGTATTAAAACTTTATCAGAACTATTAGTTCCCACAGTTCCCTTCATGTTGGCATATTTTAGGTTTCAAGGAATTCATGCTAAGTCACGACGCCATAAATAGCACTTTCCTGAAAATCCCTTCAAGCTTATTTTATCTAAAAGTCTTTCAGTTCTGTCCCAATTAGTATTTCAGGGATTTTAACGCAGTGAGATACTCTTCAAGGAAGTTTGTGTTGAAATGAAAATCGTTCATAGATGAGAAATGCCACAGACCTTAAAAGTGAAATATAATTGAGAGACTAATGAATTTATGCAAGTTTGACGACACTATGAAATGATAGATCCATTTTGATCATCTCACATAGATTAACTAATTACAATTCGCAACGGAAACCTAGCTCGCCCAATACACAACCTGTAAAGAGTAAATTCAGACGATATACACTGCATTGTAACACATGCTACTTCGAAACGAATTAGCTTTTAATTATTTATCAAAAGATAAAGTGTGAGTGGATTAAGGGTTCAACGACTTAAAAGAAGAGCATCACAGTTCTTAGATGACGCGAGAAAGGACTTAAATGATGGCTTTTATGATCTGGCGATGTTTCACGCAGAGGAGGCAATTCAACTTTTCCTAAAGGCCATACTCCTTGAATTATTTGCGTCTGAGTTTAGGTCTCATCAAGTTAGAACTCTATTTTCCTACCTGGTGAAATTATTGATAGAGAATAATTATACGGATCTAGCTAATGAGGTGCAGGAGTTAGCCACCGAGCACAAAGAAACTCTTTCGGAGCTAGAGGATGCCTATATCGAGAGTAGATATGGAGAGATAGAATATGAGAAAGTTCAGGCCGAGAATTCCATTTCCGTCTCCGAAAAAATCATAAATAAACTTGAGGAGATTAGTAAACGTGTCAAGCTGGGTTAGATTTAAGTTTGAACATTTGAGGCGATGGAGGGAATATGCCGAGAGGGTTAACAAGGCGGTTAAAGAGGTTAACAAGAATGCGAAAGTTTACGTTTTTGGTGGCGTCGCTGAAGATAGAATAACGGTGTCGAGTGACATCGACATCTTAATAATCTTCCCTTATCCATTAACCGACAAAGATAGAATTGAATTGAAAAAGAGGATATTTAACACTGCAGTGGAAAAATACAATTTACCCTTTGGGGCACCAGTGGAGTTACACGTTGTAGATGAGGAGAGGGCAAGAGAGTATCTCAGGTTTGCTAAAAAAGTAATACAAATAGAGTAGTTTTCATGGACCAATGGAGCCACAAAATGGTGCTCCTTATCTTAATGTGAATTGCTAACCCCTACTTAATTGATCCTGCATCGAATAATGAGAAATGAAGGAACTGGAATACAATTCGCAATGGAGACGTGAAGGACCCTAGCGTGAGGATCACCAATATTCTTCGCTTTACGCGTAGTAAAATACAACTTCAGGTTAAAAAGGGAAAAATCCATTACTTTAACAGTAACCCTAACCCCAGCTATATCCTCCCGAGGATCCTGAGGAACTTGAGCCTGAGGAACTGCCTGAGGAACCGCTGGAGGAAGAGCTACTGGATCCGCTGGAGGAAGTACTAGATGATCCACTTGAAGAAGAGGTCATGGTTGTACTGGAGGTTTGTGTCTTGGCATGAGAAGGCGCATGGGTTAGGGCCATTCCCATGAATGCGCCCCCTATTACGAGAATTACTACTGTTATTGCTACCACAGCTATTTGAGAGACTCCTAGAGCCTTCATCACTTTAACAGGGTTATTCAGCATTATAATACTTTTACCCAAATCCTGTTAACTGCGTTTCACTGAAAACTCATTAAGTTTATAGAATTTGGGAAAAAGCATATTTATACTCTACGTCAAGCTCCGTTTAATGAGCAACATATCATCAATAAACGGTCCATTAAGGTATCTGGGAGGAGCCCTTATGGTAATATGGGCAATAATTCACTTTTTCCTATCGACGGAACTCCTGAAAAGGTTACCGTTGGTGGGAGAATTCTTCATCGTAGATTCAGTATTAATGATAATAGGTGCCGTTGTGCTATTCGTTGGATTTAGATTGCTTTACCTTCCAGTGCTTGTCCTAGACTGGGCTAATTATCTTCTCCTTACCGAATCTAGAATATATCCGGCTCCGGTCCTTGGCTTCCCATTACCAGCAATAAACAGTTACGTTATAGGCACCTTTGTGCTGGACATAGTGACCGTAATTGTGGTTACCTTAGTGTACATAACGGTAAAGAAAAAGTAAAAGTCGATGGAATCTTTCAATCAAACTCTTTTTTCCGGTTTACAAAATTTTTATATGAACTGTTCCAGACACTAATTGGAAACTATGCCTGAGAGCTCAAGTACTAAGAAAATCAAGTTCCTAGAAGAGAACCTAGGCGCTATACACGTTTGAGATTAAAACTTACTGTCCTTAGGATAGTACGTAAAATACTAAGTTTATATTCCTGGATCATTATAAGAACTTATGAAGGGTCTTTCAGGTAAAATTGTAGCTGCTGTAATTGTTGTAGTGGTCATAGTGGCAGCTGTGGCCATAATAGAACTTACCTCTAAACCCAGTCCGACTCATGTCACTACACCTCCGACAAATACGTCCACAACCAGCACGACAACCACAACTACCTCCAATGTCACATTGACCGTGGTAACTTTTTCAGGAGAATCGGCGCAATTTATCCAGTATGCAGGGGAACTTTTCCATCAACAACATCCCAATGTACAGGTACAGGTGATTACGTATCCATTTAGTGATTATATCGACAAGGAACTCACGGTGTTAACTGGACACTCCTCCCAATATGATATAATAGGATTTACATCCACGTCGGCCCAGAGGGTGTCTCCATACTTACTCAACCTGACCAACTTCAACCTTTCTCAGGTAATAGCCCAACAGGAGGACTTCGGTGGAGTAATTTACAACGTTACTACGGGTCAGAAAGAGGTTATAGGAGTCTCGTATGAAACAGCCGTTTACCTGATGGCGTACAGGGCATCAATATTCAATAATCAAACCCTCGCCAACGAGTTTACCAGTGAATATCACGTACCATTTAACCCCAACGACTGGACCAACTGGACGGAAGTGCTTTGGGCTGACCAGTTTGTGACATCCCATAACCTGACTCAGTACGGATTCCTGATTGATGATCACGTATCACATGGAATAATAGATGCCTTCCCCGCAGTTTTCGGTTGGTATTACATTAAGGACACCGCGATATCAAACGGTACCACAGGTGTTCCAGGATTCAACATCATGTTCACGGGTTACATCCCCGCAGGAATGAAGTTTCCCGTTCCTTCCTTCAATTCAAGTGCAGGTGTCTCAGCTCTGGAGACCTACGCACAACTGGTTAAGTACGATCCCAATCCATCCCAACTCCAGGTTAGCTACGATAACCTACCCGAGTTATTCCCGCAGGCAGCCGGAGGCTTCCTGTTCACCAGCCAGCTATCATACCTAAACTCAAGCGTGGCCCAGGATACCTATTTAGCCCCTCTACCAGGAGGATACGCTGAGACAGGGACGGACCTGCTGGGGATAAGTAAGTACTCCACCCATCCTCAACTAGCCGAGGAGTTCCTTCAGTTCTTGGTTTCACCTCAGGTCCAGGAGATAGCCTTCCTTAAATTCGGTAAGTTCCCGGTGAATCAGCAGGCTTTCCAGGACCTCATAGCCAACAACTCCATTCCCAGTTATCAGAGGGAGTGGCTCAACGCCACTTACCACGCGGCCCTTAACGCATGGGCAAATCCGCCAAATGTTCCGCCAACCTATATCTCACTGATTACCGACTTCAACAATCAGGTGTTTTCATACCTGACTGGACAGATAAGTAACCCGGAGCAGGCCCTACAGACCGCAGCCCAGCAGTGGTCAGCGACCGTGCAGTCCTACTATAGCGGTGGACAAGCTTGAGCGTAGAGCTCAAGTCGGTTAGCAAGATCTATAGGAACGTAAGGGCTCTAGATGACGTGAACATAACCATAAACAAGGGAGAATTTTTTGTTATTCTTGGTCCTTCCGGTTCAGGCAAGACTACCCTTCTCAGGGCAATTGCCGGGCTGGAGAAGGTTGACTCAGGAACAATCCTTCTAGACGGGAAGGATATTACCCGGTTACCTCCCCACAGGAGAGAAGTGGCCATGGTTTTTCAGAACTATGCTCTCTATCCCCATAAGACTGTCCTTGAGAACCTCCTGATGCCCGTGGAGGGAGAAATGAGGCGAGAGGAGGCCACAAAACTGGCCAAGGAAATGGCGTCAATGCTGGGGATAGGTGATCTCATGTCCCGTTACCCCTCGGAGTTGTCCGGGGGACAACAGCAGAGGGTTGCCCTGGCGAGGGCCCTGGTTAAGAGACCTAAGGTTTTCCTTATGGATGAACCTCTCTCCAATCTAGATGCAATTCAGAGGGTGTCCGCAAGAAAGCTGATAAGGGACGTGCAAAGGGAGAACCAGATCACCACGCTTTACGTTACTCACGATCAGGTAGAGGCCATGGCCTTAGCTGATAGGGTGGCAATAATGAATCACGGAAAGGTTATACAGATGGGAACTCCGGAGGAAATCTACTCCCATGTTGATAATGAGTTTGTGGCAACGTTCTTTGGTAATCCCCCAATGTCGCTCATTGACGGGAAGCTTCTAGATCTGAAGGGTAAGATAGGGGTTAGACCTGAAGACGTGGAGCTGGGGGAGGGTGACATGAAGGGGAAAGTAAGTGACGTGGAGTTCTGGGGGGACAGATATCTCGTGTACATCTCCATAGATGGGGATGAGTTGCGGGCCTTCTATCCCTACAGGTTAAGAATAGGGGAGGAGGTAAAGTTCAAGTTCAAAAAATATGCGGGTCCCTGGTCATGAAGTACGTATATCCTTATCTGGTGTACATCACTGCCTTTGGAATAGTCCCTTTTTTGGGCGCGTTTGCCCTTCTGGGCGTGAACTTCAAGTCAGCGTTCTCGATATTTGAGCTTGTTCCCCTGGGTCAGATCGTGGTGAATACCCTGATTTTCGCCTTCTTCACAGCTTTACTCTCTGCAGTTGTTGGCACCATACTCGCAATCCTGGTGGACATGACGAGCAGAGGATCCAGGATGATTTCACTTCTTACCATGTTACCCTACACGATACCCTTCACTTCCTCAGCCCTCATCTGGACCATCAGCCTTTACGGTAAATTCGGATGGTTCTCCTACATCTTTCACGTTCCCTTTGATCCCCTCTATCTGAGCTCAACTGCGATATGGGCAGTGACTGGGGTGAGCATATGGTCCTCCATCCCCGTATCCTTTCTGGTAATTGTTTCCTCACTGAGGTCCATACCCAGGGAGGTGAGGGAGGCCTCCGTGATGGATGGTCTCTCCCTGTCACAGTTTTACGGCAAGGTTGCTGTTCCCATGATAGGAAAGGCGTTCTGGATATCCTTCCTCCTCCAGTTCGTCCTAGCCATGGGTAACTTCGACCTTCCCTACGTTCTCACCCAGGGAGGACCAGGTTACGCCTCAACTACCCTTCCCCTTTTGGTGTTTGACGAGATTTTCCTTTCGGGAAACTTTTCCGGAGGAGAGGTGGTTGCGGCCATCCTGGGTTTGATGGCCACTCTCCCCTCCATAGCACTCATATTCCTTTTCAGGTCCAAGAGAAGGAAGTTTCTACCCTCAGTGAACATAAGGATTCCGGACTCAATGTTCAGGTCAGTAATTTACGTGATAAGTGCAGTGATACTGTTCCTGCTAGACTTTCCGGTTTACTGGATGATCCTGGTGGCATTTAGGAACGCGTCCCTGGATTTCAGGGCCCCACCTGTCCTCTTACCTGTTAAGCTCACTCCTTCTTACTTTATTTCCTCTCTTGAGGGAGCGGTTCCATACCTCATAACCAGCGCCGTTGTTGGTATCCTGGCCTCGGTCTTCACCGTTCTCATATCTCTTCCGGCCTCATATGAGGCCAGTAGAAGAGGCCTGAGCTGGATGCTGTTTCTCTCAATTTACCTCTATTCTCTTCCAGCGGCATCCTTCATTATTCCCTTGTATCTCCTGTTCACGGCGACCAGACTGCTCAATACTTGGTGGGCCCTGATACTCTCCACGCCAATTTTCACAGCCACCTTTGCCACGTGGATATTCTACAACTTTTATCTGGACTTTCCAAAGGCATACGACGATGCGGCCTCGGTCTTTGGGATAAAGAGGAAGTTGACCAGGATTGTGTTTCCCCTTTCCCGGGGAACTCTTTTCACCGTGTTTCTCCTATCCTTTGTGTTCAACTGGCACCTCCTCTTCTACCCGCTCATATTTGCCAGCACGCCCTATAACATGAAATTCCCTCCAGAGGGCGCACTCACCATTACGGTTTACGCTCTTGACGCCATAGGCGATCAATCACTGAACTGGGGACTTCTGGCCTCCTCCGCGCTGGTGGCGGCCCTACCGGTCATGATTGTCACGCTCTTCGCCATAGACAGAGTTTTGAGGGGAGATCAGAGAAGTGGAGTAAAGTTTATATAGCAAAGCCAGTTAACGTTGTTATTAAGTTAGTTTTTGCGATTAAAATGTCTGATGTAGAGAATTAAAATCTTACAAAGGGTTTTAAAACATTTATCCCGATGCTTATAAATAATACCAGTAATTTGAAAGTGATATCATACTTATCATAAAAGTGACTTTTATTGACGTTATACTTCACAAACAGGATGAAACATGTCTGAAGAGGCAAACAGGAAAATAGCCGAGCTTACAGCCAGGATGGACAGGCTTCCCACCATCGTTTTACCTGTGTCTGTAATACTATCCTTAGCTTTCGGCTACTTTATAGCCCTTTATGACGTGATAGATATTGGTCTGGCCTTCTCCCCCACCTCTTTACCCTACACTGGACTGACCTCAGCTCAGGCTCCCACTGTGGTTTCCATGGGTCTTTTCGGATATATCCCAGGTGCGATTCTGCTGGGTTATCTGGCTGACAAAATAGGGCGCAAGCCCACACTTATCCTCACGGCACTCTTGACGGGGGTGGGCAGTCTAGGAAATGCGCTATCCTTTAATTTCGCCTCTTTCATCATTTTCAGGTTTATCACTGGAATGGGAATTGGTGGTGACCTCATTCTTGTCCCGGTTTACCTGGTGGAGATGGTACCCGCAGTGAAGAGAGCCTCCTACTTTAATCTGGTATATATAGCGGGATGGGCAGGACTGGGCCTAGGTCCCTTTTTGGCCTCTGAGATAGTCCTTGCCAATCCAGTCATTGGATGGAGAGTAGTCTTCGCGGTGGGCGCGACCCTGGCGTTCATAGTTCTGGTTATCAGGTCTCACGCCTCAGAAACAGTGAGGATGCTTGCAGTGAAGGGGAAGGTGAATGAGGCCGAGAATCTGGTAAAGGAGATGGAGGAGAAGGCCAAGCAGAAGACGGGAATGAAGGAGTTACCTCAACCGGTGGTATTCAACTATAAGGTTGCTAAAAACGATCCCTTTGCAGTGTTCAAGAACCCTATTTACAGGGTGAGGGTTATAGCTGTGATGCTATCCATATTCTTCTTCTACTTTGGAGAGTATCCATATCTCACAGAGTATCCCCTGTGGACCTCTAGCTTCCTTCACTACTCAGGAGCCCTGGGCAATGAGATAACTTTCCTGTTTGGGCTGGCGGGAATTGCCACATTCTTGGGGGCAATTGGACTGAGGTTCGTGGTGGAGAGGGTGAGGAGAGCGGTGCTTGTGACCTTCTCTTACTTTGTGGGAATGCTTCTTGGAGTTCTTATAGCTGTGGCAGGAGCAATAGGCAGGGACATACCTCTAACTTTCCTTGGTTTACTCCTGAGCAACTTCATAGGAGTGGGCTGGTCCAATCAGCTTAACTACCTTAATGGGACTGAGAACGTACCGACCTACGCCAGGGCCACCTCATTCGCCTTCTCTGACGGATTCGCTCACCTAGGTGCTGCCATTTCCACTGCCATAATCTTTGACTTCATACCTGTACTGGGAAACCTACCCACATGGGTCCTGTTTCAAGTACCGATGGTTATCATGGGACTGATACTGATAAAAGTGCTTCCCAACACCATAGGAAAAAGCCTGGAGAGCATTAATGAGGCAGAAGCAGGAACTTGACTGTTTAAGTGTTTAAAGTAGACGGCGATGTTTTGATCTAATTTTATTTTTACTCTTTCCATTTAGGTCTTATAATTAGATTTTCTCCCATTCAACGAAAAAAGCTTATATTGTGATTTTATTAGCAGGGTAATGTATGCCTCTGAAAAAAGAACTGAGTTATCTGGATCTCCTGATACTGGGAATAGCCGGGGCGGTGGGAACGGGCGCCCTTTTTAGCACTGCCGGCATGACCGCAGAAGCGGGCCCCTCTGCCGTCCTGTCGTGGATACTGGGGGGTATTTTCTACCTCTTCGTTGGCCTCACGTACAGCGAGATTTCCATGAACTTACCCGAGGCGGGTGGACCCTCCAGGTACAGTCTATACTCTCACGGAAAATTAACAAACCTGATAAATGCGATGGCAGACCTTGTCTGGTACCTTTTCATTCCACCTATCGAGGCTCTGGCCGTGGTGGAGGGATTAACATTCTTCTACCCATCACTGCTCACACCCTCAGGAACTCCCACCCTGCTGGGAGGACTTCTGGGGGTTGTTTTGCTGGTCCTCTTCATTCCCTTCAACTACTTCGGCGTCAGGGCCTTCGGCAGGTCCACCACAACATTTGGTGGTGTTAAGCTGGTGTTATACGTGGCGCTCGCCCTTGGGGTGATGGGGGTATTCTTTTCCGCGAGGAACTTCGTCAGCTATGGCGGGATAGCTCCCTTCGGGTTGGCGGGTATGTTCTCCGCAATTCCGCTAGCCATGTTCGCCTTCGGTGGGATAAGGGTGATACCAGATTACGCTGAAGAAACCAAGGTGAGGAAGAAACTCTCCTCTGCCATAATCCTCACGGTGATTGGACAGACCCTCATCTATGTGCTCTTTGCAGTGGCGTTCGTTGGAGGGATTAACTGGAACGCGCAACACCTCATCCCCGGAAACTGGACCGGAGTAACCTCTGCCTTGCCGGGAAATCCATTCGTGGACCTATCTCAGAGTAGTTCAGCCCTACTAGTGTTAGCGTTGATTGTGGCGATAATTGGGCCCTTCGTCACTGGGTATATCTATCTCGGTGCAGGAACTAGAGTGCTGTTCGCCATGGGTAGGAGCGGGATAGTCACGAAGTTAATGAAACAGCTACATTCCACGTACTCAATTCCGGTTTGGGCCCTCCTGGTATTTGGGATCGTTGGTGCCGTGATAACCTTTCTCACCTCACCCATACCCACAATTTACAGCCTTATCAGCGACGCTGTGGTTGCCGGTTACCTTGGCTTCGCGGTGAATCCAGTGGCTATGATGAGCCTGAGGAAGAAATTTGAGTACAAGCTTAAGGGAGGTCCCGTAATAGCTGCTTTGGCCTTTGTCTTCTCCTCCCTGATTGCCTTCTGGAGCGGATGGCCTTCCGTACCTTACTCTGTGATAATAATTGCAATAGCGGTAGCCCTGTTCGGTGCGGTGTATAAGGGCTTCCAGAACGTGTATAACTCCCTGTGGTACATCGCATACATTGCCTTCATAACTCTCATGACCTATATAGGGAGCGATGGCGCCCTTTCCCTCATAAACTTCTACCTTTCCTCAGCGCTGGTGGCAGTAATCTCAGTTGCCGTTTTCTTCCCCTGGGGAATCCTGTCAGCGAAGAGGGACATAAGGATACCAACGGAGCAGGAAATGGAAAGTCAATCCTAACTGGTTTTTGCCACAAGAAAAATTATACCTTTTGCGGTTCCTCGGTAAGTCTTGTACCTAGGGTTTCAGGACCCAGATACTGACCTCCTCCCACGAGTATTGCCCCCAGAATTAGAAGAACAGCAGTGGAGAACCAGACGTTCTCCGGGGTGTCGATACCCTTGAATAGATACTGATGCATTAGCTCCACGTATATGCTGAACCAACCTCCCACAAATATCCCTGAGGAGTACCCGAAACCCACTCCTGATGCCCTCATGGATGCCTTAAACCTCTCGGAGAGATAGATGGGTATTATTCCCCAAGGAGCCTGAGTTATTATGCCTATCATTATTGAGGCCAGGGACGCGCCAACCACATTACCTGCCCTGGCTGAGGTGAATAGGAGATAGTAGACGGGAACCGAGAGGACCAAGGTGAGGAAGATCCAGATCAGGGTCAACCTCCTTCTACCAAGGTACTGTGAGAGGGCACCAAAGGTTAGAGCTCCGGCAAATGCAGCGTATGTCCCGTAGGAGTAGATGCTCTCGGCAGTTTGCAGGGGAAACACGGAGGGAGCATGCTCCAGTATTGCTGGAACGAAGGCGAAGAGGGAGTAGGCATAGAAGAACATTCCCGTCATGTATACCATTACCTGGAAAAAGTCTCTCCTGTACGGCTTTCTGAAAAGGTCAGTCAAAGGGCTCTTCCTCACTAAATTCCTGTTCTTCACGTCCTGGAATACGGGAGTTTCCTTCATTGACAGCCTAACGGCTAGGGCAATAACTGCCGGAGCCAAGGCGGTCAGGAAGACGTATCTCCAGGCGAAGTCCTCAACCCCCTTCAACCCATAGATGCCGATGAAAGCGCCCTCTACCACAGCGGCCAGAGCAGCGCCGAAGGAAAATCCACCCTGAACCAATCCGCTGATGAGACCTCTCCATTTGAAAGGAGTCCATTCCATGGCGAAGGGATGGCCTGCAGAGTACTCACCTCCAGCAAATATCCCAACTAGGATCCTCAGGAGAACAAAAAGAACGAAGGACAGGATTCCCACCTCCGAGTATGTGGGAAGGGCAGCAGTGAGAGCGCTGACCAGGCCAAGTCCCAGGACAGTTATAATTAGGTCTGCCCTCCTCCCGATTTTATCACCGAGGTTACCAAATATTGCCGAACCCAGTGGCCTGAAAATGATGGTCAGAGAGTAGCTCAGTATTATGTTGAAGGTGGCCAGAAGGGAGGATTCCGGAGGTAAAAGAACCTTGGCCAGAATTGGGGCTATGCTCAGGATCATTGTCAGGTCATATGAGTCGAGAAGGAATCCCACAAACTGGGATGAGATCGCCTTTGCGGAATCGATTCCGAAACTTTCAGGTTCCATGGTAATTATCCCTTACGTCACAGGCTATATAGAATTTTCTTTCAATCTTACTTGAATATAATTAACTTCATTTCCACCTAAACAGGGAAAAACCCGTTACGCTGAAAATTTAATTAGTGTGTTAAATATGTGGTAATTCAAGTGTGTATAAGGAAAAGATATTATCTAAAACTTACAATAATCACTCATGACCATTGCAGGAAGAATTGAAAGGCTTCCCTGGACCTCCTTCCATACCAGGCTATTGGTCCTGTTAAGTCTGGGAGAGTTCTTCGAGCTTTACGACCTTTTTGTGGGAGGCTTTGTGGTGGCACCTATCTCAGCGTTTTACAAGGTCTCCACTGCGGTGGCAATCTACTACAATATTGCGGTATTTTTCCTGGGGGCGTTCCTGGGAGCCATAATCTTCACATATGTTGGAGATGCGCTTGGAAGGAGGACATCTCTAATCCTTAACATGGTAATAGCTGGCATCGGACTTTTGCTGACTCCATTCTCGCCCAGCATTCAGGTACTTGGAGCTTTGAGGTTCATAACAGGACTTGGGGTTGGTCCAGAGGCTCTCATAGTTTTGGACGTTCTCATAACTGAGTTCTTCCCATCAAAAATAAGGGGAAGGGCACTGGCCATAGCCTATACGGCTTCATGGACAGCTCCCATAGTCGTGGCCATTTTAGCGTATCTGCTCATCCCTCACGTCTACGTGATCCCGGGCTGGAAGTGGCTGTTCATCATAGGTGGGCTGGGTATACTTACCATTATACCCTTCAGATTCCTTATCCCGGAATCTCCAAGATGGCTGGAGTCCAAGGGTAGGGTAGATGAGGCCGACAGGATTGTCAGGGACATGGAGAATGTGGCAATGAGGGAGAAGGGATCACTGGAGGAACCGCTCCAGGTTCAGGTGATCACATCACAGAGGGTTAGAATCTCTGAGCTCTTCAGTAACGAGTACAGGAGAAGGACAGTTATGCTGTGGATCTTCGAATTCCTTCAGGCGGGGGTCTACTACGGTTTCGCTTCGTTAGCTCCCTCAGTTCTTGCAAGTAAGGGATTCACTCTGGTCCACACACTGGAGTATTCAATGCTGATATATACTTCCTATTTCCTGAGCTCCCTGGCCTCCGTGTTCATCATTGATAGCCAGAAGTTTGACAGGAAATGGCAGGTTAGCATTGTGATGCTGTTAATGGGAATAACAGGTTTGGCTTTCGGCTTCGCCATCACTCCGGTGGAGGTTATAGCAACGGGCTTCCTATTTGGGTTCCTCTCCAACATATTTTCCAACGCATTTCATCAGTATGGGGCGGAGCTTTATCCAACCAGGATGAGGGCGTTTGCGGACGGGGTGCAGTATTCCCTGAGCAGGCTTGGGAACTACGTGTGGCTGAGCGTATTGCCACTGGTACTTGCCAAGTATGGTGCGGTGGGAATGTACGCGGTAGTGTTCGTGATGGCGGTCATAGTAACGCTTGATGTTGGAATATTGGGTCCCAGGGCCTCAAAGATAGAGCTGGAGGAGTTGTCCCACTAACCGTTGCGTTTATGAACAAGAGATGAGAGTTTCGACCCAAGTTCCTTTTATTTTCTCATGACCTTTTATGGTATCTCACGCTGGTAATGGTGAATGAGATGAGGGCCCTGATTTTAAGGGATGGTATGCTATCCCTAGAGGAGCTTCCAACTCAAGGAAGATATAGGGTGAGAGCGGTGGGAATATGTGGCACCGACGTGGCCATGGTCAAGGGGACCTATCCTCCCAGGAAGAACCCCCTTATTCTGGGTCACGAGTTCGCCGTAGAAAGGGATGGGGAGTTATACGCATCTGAGATCAACCTCGTCGATTGGAGTTGCGAATACTGCAGGAAGGGGATGTACACGCACTGCGTGAACAGGAAGGCCATAGGGATTGATGCGGATGGAGCCATGAGAGAGTACATGGACCTACCCAGTTATCTCCTGCACAGGGACAGTGTGGGCTTGAAACCTGAGGAACTGTCGTTGGCTGAACCCACGGCAGCTGTGCTGAGGATGGTGGAGCTCCTGAATCCGTCACCCTCGGACAGGGCACTCGTTCTGGGGGATGGTCCCATAGGGATTATTTCAGCTATGATTCTCACTCACTACGGCGTGGAAGTTGAGCTCAAGGGGCACAATCAGGGGAGGCTTGACTTAGCGGAGAAGCTTGGAATCCTCACGGTGCAGAGTCCGTCCACATACGATATGGTAGTAGAGGCCACGGGAACCAGGGCCCTGGAGGAGGCAATTAAACATGTGAAACCCATGGGGAAGATAGCCCTCAAATCAACCCACGGGCTAGAAGCATCCCTAAACTCCACAAGCGTTGTGGTCAACGAGGTACAAATCTTGGGGAGCAGATGCGGTCCCTTTTACCTCTGGGATAAGGCCATACGTCTGATCAAGGAACTTAGACTGGGAAGGATAGTCTCCACCTATCCCCTGACAGAATATGAGAGGGCATTTCACGACGTCCTTCACCGAAAGGTTGTGAAGGCAGTCCTGATTCCCTGAGCCATTAACCCTTATTTCCTTCCCTTCATCTATAATGATATGTACACCATACATTCGAATAAAATTCATAATAAGTGGGATAATTCCCTAAGTCCCGTCCTCTCCATAAAGTCTGGGGATGTGGTCACTGTGGAGTCCAGAGAGGCCTCTGATGGACAGGTGACCCCTTCATCCTTCCCTTCCGACCTTCTTAAATTGGACTTTTCCAGGATCCACCCGCTTACTGGGCCGATTGAGGTCGAGGGTGCCGAACCCGGCGACGCACTGGAGATAGAGTTCTTGGACTTCTCCACCAAGGGATGGGGGTGGACCGGTGTATTACCAGGGTTTGGTTTTCTGGCCAACGATCCCTACACCACTCCCATTGACCTAGCAGGTCCGGCACTAAAGATATGGAAGGTGGAGAAGGAGGCAGTGGCGAGGTTTGGTGACATTGAGGTCAGGGTTCCGCCCAGACCATTTCCCGGAGTGATAGGCACTGCCCTCCCCACACCCGGTAGGTTCAGTACTATACCCCCAAGGGAGAACGGAGGGAACATGGACATAAAACACCTGACCAGAGGAACGAAGCTCTACCTCCCCGTTTTCGTGAAGGGGGCACTCCTATCCCTGGGAGACACCCACGTAGCTCAGGGAGACGGTGAGGTTTGTGGAACTGCCATAGAGGCCCCAATGGACGTGATCATCAAGGTGACTCTGCACAAGAACGCGGGAATAGCTCAACCCCTATTTGAGACCGGGGCAGTAAGGGATGGAGACTTCAAGGAGTATCTAGCTTATCCGGGTATGGATCCCAACCTGTGGGAAGCAGCTAAGAAGGCCATCAAGGGGATTATAGGCATCCTCTCCTCACATATGACTCCTGTGGAGGCGTACATGCTTGCTAGCGCTGTAGTGGATCTGAAGGTGAGTCAAGTGGTCGACGTCCCTAACTGGATAGTAACAGCTTACTTACCAAAGGATATATTCCCTGAGGAGGTAAGGCCTAAATTAAAGGTGTTAAGGTAAAATTCCTTTTCCTAACCTTATGTGGCACTTAGTGTGGCCACATCGTCCTTGGTTTCCTTATTTTCCTCGATAAACATATAGACTGCCGTTCTGAGCAACGCGCTTCTCTTAACATGTTTCTCCTCCACAAACCTGGCAATCTTTTGATAAAGCTCGTCAGGAACTTTTACCGTTATTATCACCAGCCTATCCTTCTCAAGTTCCGTGGAAACAGGTAAGTTTTGATCCATTATTCTTTCAACATATTTTCTGATCTGAGATGAAAGTGAGGTCTTCTGCCTCTCCAGTATGTCCCAGGCCTCCTGGGCCTTATTTCTTTCTACTTTGAAGGATATTACTTTCATTTAGGTAATATAGCCTTAGAGGGATAATAAATTTTAGTTAAATTTTGCGCTTGAATCCACTTCTTCTTAGAAAATATAGATACTGTGATAATTTAAGGAGGAGATCCCTTTGCAATGGCCAAGATGGGTAGAAATCCTTGAGCAATCCCAATAAATACCTAAACCCGTCACGGACATATGACTAACGTTTCATTGAGCTCCCTGTGAGCAGACCCTATCCAAAATCTCTTCCACATGAACGTCTAACGAATTAAAAGGGATCGAATTAAACTCCACATAATAAATGTGCAATTTTTGCATATTTCGTAGGTTATTTAAGTTGATGACATCATTTCGATTCATGAAACGCACACTATTGGTCTTGACAATGGGAGGCTTCACGGATGGATTTGATCTCCTGATAATAGCGGGCGTTTTAGGAGAGGTAATCAAGACCTTCAGGCTCACAGGTTTCGAGACAGGTCTCCTGGTCTCTTCCTCGTTCATGGGTTCCATAGTGGGCGCAGTTCTTCTCGGTTACCTGTGCGATGTCATGGGTAGAAGGAAGGGTTACCTTATTTCTGTCATCCTTTTCGTTATGGGGGCTTTGATCAGTGCCTCTGCTACAAACTACGAAGTCCTGATTCTAGGGAGGAGTCTAGTAGGTCTAGGGATAGGAGGGGAAATCCCGTCATCGGTAACTCTCCTGGAGGAGGTTTCCAAGAAGTGGGTAGGACTCTCCTTCACCGCGTGGGCCATGGGAGCCCTGAGCGCTACAGCCATCCCCCTTTTTCTTTCTCCGTGGAGACTCGTCCTTCTCCTTGGAGGAGTACCGCCCTTACTTGTTCTCATATTCCACAGGTGGGTAAGTGAGAGTGAAGTCTGGCTAGGCTCATCCAAGGTTAGGATACGCTCAGGAACTCTAGAAACATTTGTTATGGGGATAGGACAGTTCATTCTCACTCTGGTTCTGGCCTCATTTGCAGTATATGTGCCCGGACACTCTTTCATAACCCAGATGGCAAACTGGACATTTTTCGCAATTGGTGCATGCTTAACCTTCCTCCTGACCTCTAAGAAGCCAGTGCTCTCCATGTCCTACTTTTTAACGTCGGTACTTCTTCTCATGTACACCCTTACCGGCTGGTTGGAAGCTATCGCCACTCTTTGGCTTGTCTCAGGTATAGCTTTCAGCTCCTCCTTTCGTTATATGGGTGAGCTTAGAAATGCGAGGGACAGGGGAACCTTCAATGGTATCCTCTTCTTTATGGGAAGACTGGGAGGAGCCATAGGAACTTTCGCCTACCCACTTATTAGACACGAGCTGAACGGAACGTTGCTACTCATTGCCCTCGGTATCCTGATGCAGAGTTTTGCTATTCCATTTTTGGCTGAAGGAGGAATAGAAAGAGTGGAGTAGTGGTTAAAAATCACATTGCCTTGATCCACACTGCATGCTTAGCTATCTCCTTTATGCTGAGCATCCTTATTTCTTCACCGTGGATCACGGGCAGATGCCTGATGTTATGTTCCATCATGATGACTATTGCCCTGGAGATCTGCTCCTGAGAGGATACGGGATTAACCCATCTGGGTTCTATCATATCGTCCAGGGACCTACCCGTGCCCAACGCCTTGGTCAGATCCCTGATTGATATTAGCCCAATCAGCTCTCCATCCTTTACCACGGTGGCCTTAAGACCCCTTTCCTTGAGAAGGTAGTAGAGTTCCCTGTTTGTCACCCTCCCAACTACGGGAACCTGAATTGCGTACTTCTCTATTTTCTCCCTGGGATTTATGGGAATGATGCTCTCGCCCAGGATTGGAGACGTGACTGAGGAAGCCCTCAACAGGTCCCGCAGGGAGATCATCCCTGCCAGCTTACCTCTCTCCAATACCGGCAGATGTCCAATACCCCTTTCCAGCATAATCCTCAAGGCCTCCTCCACTGTGGCCTTTCCCTCTATCGTCACCGCGTCCTTAGAGAAGGCGATGAGGGGCTTATCCTGTTTTCCGGCAATCCATGCTTCCAAAACGTCCGTCTCGGTGATTATCTTGGTTCCATTCATGATTATCAGGGATCCCACTCCTTCCCTCATCATTTCCTCTGCGCCCCTCTTCACTGTCCAACTTGGATCTCCTGTTACCAGTCTCTTGGATGAGTACCTCCTTACCCTGGAAAGGGTTACCTTAGCTCTCACAGGAACCTGCGTTTCATCGCTGAGCACAACTATGCAGTTGTACGGACAGGCCCTTTCGCACGCCATACAGCCTGTGCAGTCCTCAGGTCTCACCACCTCCGCGAACCTGGTGACCTCGTTTATCTCTATGCACTGGGCAAGGGCGCAGGCCCTCTGACACATGTAGCATCCCACACATCTGTCCACATCTATTAGAACCACTGGATCCATTTTCTCACCTCAGAATGGTGGAGTGGCCTGAAGCGGATTGTACAGCAGGTTACCCAGGTAGGGGTTGTAGAAGGGTGCTGTGGGAGAGGCTGGCGAAGACATCCAGTACGTCACAAGCATGAAGGTAATTCCAAAGCCCAGAACAACCGCGTAATAGGTCCACTTGCTGACTCCGTCGGTCTCGGCTAGCATGTTTGAAGCCCTAATCCCCAGGTAGATTCCAAAGGCCATCACAGCCTCCATCACCAGGAGAACCCACCAGGCCGCGGTGGCGTTAAGGGGATCGTGCCCAAGAGAGTGAAGGAAGCTTCCCCAGAAGGTGGAGTAAATGTCACTGTTATGCATTCCGGCACCCGTGGGATCAAGTATTTCGTTGAGGATCAGCGGGGATCCTCCCAGGAACTTGGGCAGGTTCCTGACCAGTATTGAGGCTGCAAAGATGGGGATAAGCGCATAAGAGATGGAGGTGAAGCCCCACTTCAAGGGAACTCCTCTCCTCTCCTCGAATTTTGCAGCGAGAAGTACCACGAGGATGGGTATCACGTTAATGGCAAAGTAGTCTAGAGGGTTGGGATAACCTTGAGTGGAGTAACCAAACTTGGACAATCCAGGAACAAGTAACTGAGCGAAACTTGCCCAGCCCGTCACCTGACTTAACCAGGTGTCAACCATGGAGTAGAAAGGTAGCGCGTTGAGGAACTGGAAGAGGACTACCCCTGTGAGCAGAGTGACTGATAATGCAATGTCAAACCTCTTCTTCCCTCCAGTGAGGTCACTTAACCATGGGAACCTCTTTACCTGCCAGTCTATATTGTCGTGAGGGCATGCCTTGTAGCAGTCAGATGCCAGCCCGCACATGGGAGAGTTCTCCTTGCTACCAGGAGAGGCAAACCATGGACAACCGTGGAACTTATCGTTACCCCTCATGCAATCCTTGGTGGTGCAGGACTTGCAAACCTCTGGGTTCTTCGCCCTGAAGGTGCCGAGAGGTGAAATTGTCGTGGTGATAGCAAGTGGGGCACTTAAGGGGCAGATGGTCCTGCAGAACGTTCTGTCCTGGAAAAGCAGGCTGATGAAGAGCTCCAGTGCGCCTATATATATCAACACCACGGAAGTTAGCTCCGGGATTCCTGGACCTCCTATGTTGTAAAACTCCTCCATCCACGTCAACACTGAGAAACCCACAGCAGAGTAGAAGATGGTACTGTATTTTATGGGCCATCTCAAGTTCAACCCCAGTTTCTTGCTCATCTTTTTCCATGGGTGTAGCCTGTGGACCCACTCTGCCTGACCGCTGAAGGGACACGTCTGACACCAGGCCCTTCCATTGGCCAGCCACGTCAATAACCAGAGGAGAGGGAACCAGAACAGCCAGCTAATATCTGACGCAAAGTTCACCAGTGATATTCCTGCGGGGCCCAGCTTCTGATAACCAATGAGACCAACCACCATGACCACGTAGAATATTACGAAACTGGGTAGAATTATGGCGAAATGTGCCCAGCTCTTCTTGAAGATCTTGGAGACGAGCCTGGAAACCGGATTATCTCCCTCAAGCAGAGATGGGCGATGCTCGCAAATCTCCTTGCCCACCCTATCCACTCTCTTCACGATCTCCCTTGGGGGAGAGGCAAATACCCAGGTGTTGGAATGGGATTTCACTGTAAGGTCAAGTACTAGGTTTACAGCCAGTATTGTGAGAGCTGTGGTGAACAGCAGTACACCAGTCTCAATCAACAGGACCTGCCTTAGTAACACCGCTAAGCCAGTAAACACTCCAGTACCCACGGTGGAAAGTGCCACATAGAAATTGAATCTTCTTTCGTAATTCTTTACCTTTCCAGTAACCTTATACTCTAACTTCTCCATGATCTCACCACTTTTATACATAATTTAACATGACTATACATTTTTGTGTATAACCTCCCTTTCTTAATCTCGAGACATCTCTTATAAAGATTTCTAAGATTTGTTAACTTACATGAAGTTTGAAAATAAATTATTTAAACTTTATCCTGTCTTTGCTATAAAAAGATAATTATAATTAGGAATATCTATTAAGCACTTTCCGGATATTTAAGTAAAGAGAAAGGGAGTGGATAAAAGGATACATAAATAGATCAGGTACTCGCCAAATAGTATTAACTGTATAAAGGTTCTACACATTCATTATTTAATGAACTATTTCATGGGGTAACGCCCTATAAACCTAGATTTTATTGTTCTCAGATCTATAAAATATTAGCCTTTTTGAGATAGTGGAAGCAACTCTTTTAAAATTTGGGGATTTCAATGCGTTGGATTTTCTTATGAAAATTTTTATCCCTAGCAGTATTACATTAACTGATAGTGATGACTAACGAGTTCTTTGCAAAGGTCTTTAATGGGACTAGAAAGGTCAAGAACAGGAATACCTGTCTCTTTGATCCAGAGCTCATGAGATCAAAGGGAATCTCCTACGGGGAAACCGTTGTGCTGGTAACCAACAGACTCTTTCCACTCCTTGTACAGGAGGATAGGGAGAACACCGGTGGTGTCTCCGTACATGAGGACGTAATGAGGTACCTGGGAATTAGAAATGGAGAGAAGGTGGTGATTAGAAAAGTTGAACCTGTTCCCCTGAACTCCTTGGTTCTGGCACCGTCTGCGCAGAGAAACTTTGACACCAAGAGACTAAACCTGGAGCTCAGAAGTATCCCTGTATCAAGGGGCATGCCACTGAACACGAAGCAGGGCGAGTTTGCAGTGGTATCCTTCGAGCCCAGGGCTGAGGTGGGCATGATTGTAGGAGAAACGGAAATCGAAATCACCGGGGAGGTAATAAAACAGACCCAGAAGAATATACCGCTGGTGTCCCTGGAGGACGTGGGTGGTCTAACAGAGCAGATAATGTCTTTGAAGGAGATAATTGACATAGCACTGGTTAAGCCTGAGGTTCCTAGGCTGTTTGGTTTCCGTCCTCCAAAGGGAGTCCTGCTGTATGGCCCTCCAGGGACAGGGAAGACCCTGATCGCCAAAGCCCTCGCAAACTCGGTTATGGCGAACTTCTTCTTCATAAGTGGGCCCGAAATAGGTTCCAAGTATTACGGGGAAAGCGAGAAGAGGCTGAGGGATATCTTTGAACAGGCTGAAAAATCTGCTCCCTCCATGATATTCATTGATGAAATTGACGCCATAGCACCAAACAGGGATGTAACTAACGGCGAGGCTGACAAGAGGATAGTGGCACAGTTACTGACTCTCATGGACGGCGTGTCCTCCGGTGGAGGGCTTTTGGTCATTGGTGCGACAAATAGGCCCAATGCCATAGATCCAGCATTGAGGAGACCTGGAAGATTCGACAGGGAAATAGAGATACCGGTCCCAGACAAGAGGGCCAGGCTTGACATAATCAGGATTCACACAAGGAGAATTCCCCTGGCTGAGGATGTGGATCTTGAGGCAATAGCGTCAATGACCAATGGGTTTGTTGGGGCGGACCTGGAGGCCCTTGTGAGGGAGGCAACCATGAGTGCCCTGCGCAGAACCCAGAACCCCGAGGAGGCGAGGGTCACCATGGCGGATTTCCAGAACGCCATGAAGGTTGTGGAACCCTCAGCACTCAGGGAATTCAGGGTGGAGATCCCCAACGTAACGTGGGAGGACATAATAGGACTGGATCAGGTTAAGCAGGAATTGAAAGAGGTGGTTGAGTGGCCCCTCAAATACTCCAAGCTTTACGAGGAAATGAGGGCTGACGTTCCTTCAGGAGTCATGTTGTATGGGCCACCGGGAACAGGGAAAACCATGCTTGCTAAGGCCGTGGCGCACGAAAGTGGAGCCAACTTCATTGCGGTGAGCGGACCGGAGCTCATGAACATGTGGGTGGGAGAGACGGAGAGGGCAATCAGGGAGGTGTTTAAGAGGGCCAGGCAGGCCTCCCCCACAGTGGTTTTCTTCGATGAGATAGACGCCATAGCCACTGTAAGGGGATCTGACCCAAACAGGGTGACCGACAGGGCACTGAGCCAGATGCTGACAGAAATGGACGGCGTCTCCTCAAGGAAGGAGAGGGTGATATTTATGGCAGCCACAAATAGACCGGACATAGTGGATCCAGCGCTCATAAGACCAGGCAGGCTAGAGAAACTGGTCTACGTTCCCCCTCCGGACTACGAGACCAGGAAAGTGATGTTTCAGAAACTGGTAACCAGACATCCCTTCGATGACTCAATTGACTTCTCCTATCTTGCAAAGATGACAGAGAACTTCACGCCTGCGGACATAAAGGGAACTGTGAACAGGGCAGTTCTCCTCGCTATTAGAAGGTCAGTGAAGGAGGGGAAGACTTCCAAGATAACGTTCGAAGACCTTGTGGAGGCCTTACGTTCAGTGAAGCCCACAGTCACTCAAGCCATGGTAAACTACTACAACTCATTCGCGGAAAGGGTGAAGCTAACTGGTACATACGCTTGAGATATTTTCCATAGCCGGGTTGTGGGTCTACTCCGTGGGAATGTCGGGGATATTCACGCTGATAGTGCTGGGCATAGGATGGCAGGACTTCGTCAGCTGGTTGGATCTCTTCTATTTATCAAGTATTGAGATAAAACTTATATTCATGATAATTCTATATCTTGGCATTCTTGGTATTTTGGAGGGAACTGTAGTGTATGCCCCAGCTTATCTGATAATGGTGGAGATGATTCCATTTCTAGTGGTATTATTTGCAAGAAAAATATTTAGAAGGTGAGATATGTGCCCACAGAGGGAATGAGATCGCTTGTAAATCTTGTCCAGATAGGTCTCCTTTTTGCCATAGTGCTGTTCATGGATATAATATTCGTGAAAAGTTCCCTGCTATTCATGGGCATTTTGGCACTGGACCTGGTGGTTTGTGGAGTTCTCCTGTTCTTCGTGATAAAAGATGTTCAGAAATATTTTGACTACTAGTCAGTAACTGCAGAAAAGGGCTGGAGAGCGTTTAATTGGACTTCCCCGAGGTTACGTGGGCCTAGATACTCTCTCTGTCTTGAACGAGGTTACATAGTACTGAATCATTCCAGAAATTATGCCCACGTCAAATAGCCAGGGCGTAATCAAGCTCAGGAGCGAACCCAGGGCCAGCAACACGTAGATGTACCTCCATTTACCCTTGAAAGCTATCCCTACCACCGAGAAACCCAGACTCGCAACGAGCGAGAAATACCTCCAGATCAACAGGTTCTCAAAGATCACTGGCGGGAAGGTTGAGATCCCTATGAGGGGAAACAGGCTCAGGTTATTTTTCCCCCTGCTCAAGGAGATTAGGTAGAGGGACAGCATCTCGGCCATCATGGGATAGAAGAACCAGTAGCTATTCAGGGAGTTATCCAGGGCCGAAACAGGACTGGAGAAACTCCTCACCCCGAACTGGGCAAGTCCAAAGGTGAGACCCATGAGACCCTCATTGAACACCACCAGACCCGAAAGGGAGTAGTAATGATACCACTTGAACTCTATCCTATCCGTGAGTCTTTCAGCAACCGCAAAGAAATATCCCAGAAGGAGTATCATGGAGGCCATGTTTACTCCCACAGCTATTCCAAGGTTAGTCTCGGTGGGATTGAAGAGGTAAATTGATGCCCCAATTAACATGAAGGCCATCATGAGGAAGGCAAAGTAAAGGAAGAAAGTCCCAATCTTTGTGGTAACCTTGAAGACGTAGTAAAGGAGGACCACAATCACTGCGACCATGAGGGAGGCAATCCCCATCAGGAGCACGATGTTAACGCTTTCCATGTATAAAGATTGTCTACAGAGTAAAAAAGTATAGTAGAACCACTCAAGGCTGTCTTATCTTGCTTACGTCCACCTTGCAGGTAGTGGAGCTCCTGATCACGTAGATTAAAAGGCCCACCAGAATTCCCACCGAACCAATGGTGAATCCCAGTTCGCTATAGAAGGTCATTAGGGCGCTGGACACCGTTAACACCGAGGTCACAGCGTATCCCACGGTTGAGAGCCCACAGGAAGGACACGCTGTAAGCACGCTGAACGCAGTGAGGGATCCCAGGTTCCTCCTCCTGGTCTGGAAAACCAGGGCCCATATTGCTCCGGATAACAGGGAAGATGCGATAAGGGCCAGCAAGGAGGCGGGATAGAGGTAAAATCCTATCACTCCAGGGACGTATATGGTAACCGCTGGGGCATACATAGGCTCGCCATATGGCAGAACCAGGACCGGCGGGTAAGGGTATCCTGTGGGGGCTATTATCATCATCTTCGTCACAAGCATCTCCACAATACCGTAAACCACGCTCGCTATCACAAAGTATTTCCTGTTGATCTTGGGAATGGTGTACCTGCTTCTGATCATTACGTACCCCCCATAACCCATGAGGACCAGTCCCGCTACCATCAGTCCGGTGGCAGAAAGTGTCATTGTCTCCAGGAATATCAGATCGTATCCGTTGTAATCCAAGAAATAGGCCGAATGGGTCATAAAGAACAGAATCTGGGACACCACAGCCACCGCCCCAAGAAGTATCCAGGTCAGCCCATCATTCCTAGATCTAATACTGAACTGTGAGGGAACAAGGGAGTACTGGCTCATCTTGTCCCTTATATACTGAAGATACTGGATCCCCGCCAACCACGCTATGGGTGTTCCAAAAATCCACGCAGTTATCCAGAGGAGTATCGCCTGTCCTCCAGTGATGTTATAGAACGGAATTGGAGATCCCAGAACTAAGGATATGGGACCGGGCATTATGAGCGACCAGCCAATGACATGCAGGAGTCCCAGTCTAACCCAGGGTTTAAGAGAGGTATAACCTAGAGATCCCACCAGACCTGCAACGATGGATATTGCGGAGAAGGCCCAAGTGGGAATGAAGGGGAAAAGTAAGAATTGAACAGTAATAAGTACCATAGAAACTAGGAACAGACCCCTTCTAATACCCTGCGATATGCTTATTCCCCTGGAGAGTATGTAACCCCAGATCCCTCCGGCGAGAAGCCCGTCAACTATCCTCACAAGGAAGAATACTGTGGATGATGGAATAAGAAACATGGCACCTGTGAACACGAGGGCCGGCACAATCCCATGCTTCCATTTCATCCACGCAAAGGGATTGGATCCTGTTATTTCGGAAGCTATCACCAGCGAGGAAATGGTGAGAATTACCCCCGCCACGATAGTTAGAACCTCTCCCAGCGTGTCCATGAAGGCGATTGAAATAAGGAACGGTATGTTTGAGACCGTTGCACCTATCAGGGCAGTGAAAAGCTCACAGGAACATGAGAGCGACGTGGCAAGAAGACCCAGGGAAACAGCTAACTTGTGGGTACTCTTCGCCCTCATCAGAGAGAAGAGGGCGATATACAGCGTTACGTTAAGCGCCACAAGGAAGGAGAGAATGAATGAAATCCCCAGGGAGAGCGGAGTCATGGCCCAATCGAAGTACCTTGTGGTGATGGCGAGAAAGGGCCCCCAGAGGGGATAGGGCATCTGAGAGGGAGCTACGGGTGTAGATGTGGTGACCACCACGTTAACTCCCTGAGGCAGGATAACATTACTCACGAGTAGTATCCTGTCCACATACTGATAAAATACAAAATAGAGTGCAAAAGTCACGAAAAAAACTACCTTGCTTTTCTTCACGTTAAAAATATCGGTTAACTTTACGGATTCCAAAGGACCCCCTCATGAGGACTCTTGTTTCACCAGCTGATCGAGGTCAACCTGGGGATCCTTGTCGGCCTTCCACATGATGATGTAGTACCATATTGGAAACACCACTGACATTAGAAAATAATTGACCTGATAGAGGTTAAGCTGTGTCTCTAAAAGTGCCATTATTTATCAAGATAGAATACTAAGAAATGATATAAAAACCTTTCGAGGTTTCGGTCAGGTAAAAGGCCTAGAGAATGGGAAAAATCTAGTGAGTAGAAAAAGATTAGAATATATCTAGATCCTTCAATATCTTTACCATGTAATACGTTGAGGGAACGAAGGCCATAGCAAACAGGAAGTAAGACGTCTCCACCAGCTGAGAGACAGAATAGGGTTTATACACGTCCACAGCATAATAGGATCCCATTTCCAGGAAAATTTCTGCCATTGTGGCCATCATGCTGAACACAGCAAAAATTGTGATACTCTTCCATACCTTCGTCATGGCATCCCAGCCTATACCTGAGAGCAATCCAGCAACGGTGAAGGATACCACTTGAAGGACTCTAGCACCCGCATTGGTTACACTTGCCTCAAATGGCCCAGGAATATACCAGTAGGTAAGTAGTGCGCCACCTATTAACCATGACAGCACCAGCCCTCTTGTCTTATAGTTGAAATCAAGAAAGGACGAGAAACTTCTGCCTCCCTTGTTATACATGAATCTGGCCAGCCATATCCCCATAAGACCTGCTCCCCAAACCAGCATCATATCAAAGGAGAACTTGGCGACCTCCTGTGAAGCTGAAATCTCTAAGGAAAACGGATTTATACTGGCCACAATTAGGGCCAATCCTAGAAAAAGATATGAATCGCTTGTCCTAGGCGTTATGTTCACCCCCTAATTCCACAGTCCTAAAATAACTCCCCCTGCCACTAGCACTGCTCCAGAAAGTGGAACTATGGCAACAAAGGCATCGTTGGCGTATTCGGTGTATGGTAAGGTTTGTATTAGAAACAAATCTGATATCCACGCAGCCACCCCTATAGCTGCTATGACTGATCCCAAAACCCTCCTAGCAAATTTTACTCCAGCCATACTTATCATGTTTTACTTAATTATTCTACTTTATAAATGTTTATGGCAGGATCATAGGTGTTCATGATATTTTTGTTGTAAAAATGCAATTTACGTGTATATCTTATAAAATGAGAGGATTTCTTAAGTCATATTTCACGAGGTGACGTTACAAGAAGCAGAAAATGATGAATTGACCCTCCCCCTTACCTTAGTGCTCCCAGTGAGGAGCGAAGAAACGTGGACCTCTTACTCACGCAGAAAGTAGTCGATCACAGAGCATAAAGATCGCAAACCCCTACTTGTAAGGTTATCATTCAGTTTTTTGAGGAATTTTCTGTCCACGGAGCAAAGCCAGGATGGATACTGCAGCAACAGGAATTAGAAGGTAGACCGTTGTATCAACAGTGTCGAATACCAGCGCCCCGAAGAACAGAGCCAATGACGCGAGGGATACTGCCGGATCCTTCTTGTAGAGGAGGAACGCTGATCCCAAGCCCAGGATGGCTACTGCGAATATTATGGGGGGCATCCAGTCCTTCACACCCAGTATGCCTAGAACATAGGGAAATACCACACCTATCATGATTCCCAGACCAGGAATGGCATTCAGGTAAACTAGCGCACCTATCACAACCGCTAGCGCGACTACCGGAAGCAAGAACTTCTTTGAAATACCCCGTCTGAGCGCATACACGACGAAACCCGCCCCTGATATAATTACCGCGTAAGCCATGACTTGACCAGCGAACGCGGTTATAGCCCCATAGGCAGAGCTGTTGCTCAGCTGAATAAGCCAGTTCCCTATCAGGACAAGATAGGCCAGCACGTCAGGTATGAAGGCGAATAACAGGATCCATTCCCTAAGGTAAGCAGATACCATAATTACCGTGGAAATCAGAATGATCACATAAACCAGCGAGTAGAGAACTGGTGGATTGAATGAGGTATTATCATAGCCCAGGTAGAGATGGACCGCATCCAAGAGGAGGGAGAGATACAGACTGGCCCAGATTAAGGCCTTACCTTTACCATTAATCCTTGAATAGTAACCTGCCATTCCCACCAGTATTGGTTGAAGTATAAGGACAAGTCCAAAGGCGATCTCCCCTATCACGAACATGATTGAAAACACTCTCTCCACCATAGGCGTACTTGCCGCCATGCCGATGGGGATAACCCCGGCCAAAAATTCTCTATTGAATAACAATTCAAGCATGAGAGCGAAAACATAAATTGTAGAAAAAAGGGTTAAATTAACTCCTGGCTTGCGGTCCATTTCCTATCTGCCTAAATATCTTGATTATTGTATTAAACCTTACTATTATCTGAGTTGGAAGACCCCTGTAGCTCATCAGGAAGAACGCCACAGCAGGAGCTGCAAAGGCATTACCCAGAAGGATGAGTGGCAGGAATCCTATGGAGCTGGAGTTGGCTGGCTGGATGTAGAGGTTCCACCAGAAGGATATGGACTTGAAGTCTACAGACTCTCCAGATCCACCCTGGAACACGGCAAATGCCACGTGATAGGTATGACCTGGCTGTAACTGGATCTGATAGTTTGACTCTCCCTGTCCTCCGGATACTCCCACAGTGGAGAAAGTCCTGGCGAACTCCGCTATCATGTACGGACCTGTTGGAGAGTTAACGAACTGGAAGCCCGTAGCCACTACTGATGGGTTCCACAACTCTGAGCCGTTCACCATCCCGTTCATGACCTGGAACGGATTGACGTGTGGGTTGTTAAGGGATGGGAATGCCACCTGGTAATTGCCTCCTATGTAGTAAATTGAGGAGCCGTTAACGAACGCATCAGCAATTATTCCTTGATTTGGCAAGTATCCCAGGTTGAGGGGATCCTTATACTGGGGGTAGTGAGTATAGGGAGGTGGTGAAGTTCTGCTAAACAATGTTGGACCAGGATAACCAGTATCTTGAGTGTTGTTGGCCCTAGGATTGTTGTTCAATATCCACAATTCGGCCTGTCCTGCTGAGAGCGCACCTGAAGTACCTGGCATCATGTGCGGGGTGTAGGCTACTTGCGTCCAAGAGCTAGGAACTCCCCCTAGTAGCCACATAATTGCAAACCTCTCTGGATACATGTAGGTACTGTTGTAGAACAGGGAAACATAACCAGCTGTATCCTCTGGATAGAACAGGTTGTACGTATCCTGTCCCCAGGTTGTACCATTAAGCCCCATGGCCAAGAACTGGCTCAATGAAGTTACGGGAGTTCCGTTGTAGTCGAGGTTTATTGAAGTGATGTTTATTGGATTACCATTGTTGAGCGGGTTACCCTGTGGATCTACTGCACCCACTATTTGACCATATAACTTGCCACTCTGGTTGTATACGTATATCGTGATAGGGTTAACGAGTGCCTGACCTGGTGGATAACCCATTTGCTTAGATGTGGGGAGAGTGTAGACCGAGGCTACGCCCTGGTCGTTTGCGCTATAGGATACATTAACCACCCACCATCCTTGAGGTACAGAATCCACGAAGGGTTGCCATAATTGCCCTGTGGGTGTTCTCTCCGGACATGCTAACCAGGATTCTTGTCCCACTACACGTGCCTTCATCAGAATGAAGATGTAGGGAACTCCCTGTACGTAAGTCCAGGCGGCCTTCACGTACACTATAGTCGTATGGCCGGAGATTCCATCAGGTACGGGAACTGTGGGTTCTAACGGAACTGAGCTCCAGGGTATTTGCTGCCAGAATATCTCTGAACCTGGATCTCCCTCATTGATCTGGGCATTGGGAATATAGTATGCTGTCACGGTATTAGCAGCATTTGACGCGGCATTGAGTAGAACATCTGCACCATAGGCCACACCTACTAACACTAACATAAAAACGAAACCTAGAATGAGAAGAGTTTTTACGTTATTTCCATTAGCCATTCTTTCTCACCTCACGAACTAGGGAAAAGGAAAACATCATTTCCTTGACCTCCTCCTCAGTTCTGCGTGAGATAGGAGAGAGCCTATCCCGAACAGGAAAATGGCAAGACCAAAGAAGTTAATGAAGTAATTTGCAGTTGTCCCTGAGGTTAAGTTCATTCCATTTACATCGAAATACTCTGCGGGATATGTTACTGTCCTCGTGCCCGCCACAAGAACTATTAGACCAATAATGGCGAGGATTATTCCAAGATACAGAAATGAATTACTGTTCGCCATCTTCTTCACCCCGAAGAGTTCACATATGGATCCCAGGTTCCCTGTGGCATGACACCGCCGGTTATCTGGGAGGCCAGAGTTGCATTGGAAGTTGCCAGGATGGTACCTACTAGCCAGGAGTGTCCTAAACCAGTGGCAACTGTACCGCAGTACTCAGCACACGCAACGTGATATAGTCCTGGTTGTGGAAACACGTATACTAGGTATGAATAATAGCCGGGCACCGCTTCGGCACCTACGCTCAGAGGAATAGTGAAGTTGGAGGTCGCTGCCTGGATGAAGAATTCGTGGAACACATCAACACTGTGGATTACGAACACCACGGGTTCTCCTACTGGAACAACCGTGAAGTTCGTATAAACCTTATCATGAGGATAAAAGTCCCAGTGCCATTGCTGACCAGTAACGTATATTATAACGTATGGACCCTTATAGGAGCCTATAGCGTTGGAGAACTCAGCGTGAACTACACCTTCACCAGCAGGAATATGATCAGAGACGAAATTGGGATTGAATCCCATGTAATCATAGGTGCTATACTGTGTCTCCAGGGATATGATAGCCACAATACATAAAACGAAGAATAGAGCTATTACAGTACCTCGTTTCACCTTTTCACCTTAATAACAACCCCAA
This sequence comes from Metallosphaera javensis (ex Hofmann et al. 2022), assembly GCF_022064045.1. Classification (NCBI taxonomy): domain Archaea; kingdom Thermoproteati; phylum Thermoproteota; class Thermoprotei; order Sulfolobales; family Sulfolobaceae; genus Metallosphaera; species Metallosphaera javensis (ex Hofmann et al. 2022). Next base: position 76,890 of record NZ_JAKNCW010000007.1, read on the forward strand.
TAAACCTACTTAAAAACCTTTTGTTTCTTTAGTAAGATACCATTTTCGTGTATTTCTAAAATAATAATTATAGATATTGACTCATTGACTCAAGGTCTTTGAGATTGTTAAGGTAAATATCATTGTAATTTTCATATTCTTCCTGCGGTGGCTGGGGAGATAACGTTTCACAACCAACTTATAGTACCCTGGAATATCTGGAAAAAGAACTATGTTAAAAATGGTTTAGTAGGCTAAGGCGTCACCACGATTGGCAAAAAAACCTAGTTTTCAGAAAATTCACACAACTTGAATGAGATAGGTACAACCGTACATTAACGGGGTTTTACATTAACGGGGCTTAAAGATTTTTTAGTATGCTTATTGAATAGGTAATCATAGTAAGTTTTTTTATTTTAGAGGAAAACGGTCATAGTTTGAAAGGGACTGTTTTCACTGATTGTTCATTACATTTTCACTAATGTTGTAAAACTCTTGATCATCCTAACCACTAAAAGTCCAATGCAAAGCTACTGTCCTTACAATTTTAATTTAGAGACATAGATTAAGATCAAATATTAAGTATTGCTCTGGTTTATAGGAACATCTCCAGAGATTTCATTGGGAGGAAAACTCCGTGTAATGAACAAGTCATCATAGAATTAACTAATGATAATCTCTGCGTCCTGTTCACCGCTCTTTACACCCTCTATCAACCCCAATATGGTGTGAAGCCATCGGGAGTGAGGATCGGTGAGATTAGAAGCTAACTTAACCTTAACCTCGTTCCTCACTAGCTTGAGACCATAGGTGCATTCAGTTATCAACGGACAGGATAGACAACCAGCCTTTTGGTCCAGTTTCATAGTTACGCCAATTTTTCCATTTGATACGAACGCTATCTTATGAGGAATTAGCTTAATGCAGTTAGCCTCATATTTGTAAGATAGAATTGCCCTGAATGCTATGGCATTATCTTCCATGAGTTTCATCTTTCTAAGGTCCTTCAAAAGGGAGTAGTAGTAACTCTTGCTAATCCCTGTTTTACTCCAATCATCAGAAGTCATTACGGAAAAGTAGGGTTCGTTTAATACTGTCTCGAACACTTCCTCTCTGAGAAGCAGAATCCTGGCACTTTTCTTCGTGGGCCTTTCTATCTTCAGGAGCCTGTAGTGACACATGAGGGATCCTTTTTAATATAACTGTTGATTTGTTATTTAAAAGCTTTATTTTCCTTGAGTATGCTCTATTTTGGGCACTTATAGAAACACTTTCTAGATAGAGGCCTTGAAATGTAAGGCCAACAAAGTAATGGAAGCCTTCCCTTTATTCTTCCCATGAAGGGATCGGTACTAATTCAAGCTTTTCTACATTTAACGGGTCATGATGGATTGAGTTCCTCTCCACCAAAACCCATTGGTTAGGAACCTTCCTACCTCAAATATCACTTATCGAGGAAAATAAGGAAAGGTTTTTATTTTTGTTAGATTCGAAAGTTATACGTGAGCATAAAATGAACATGAAAGTCTGGGGTCTAATAATTCCTGGAGGCTTTTTGGTAGCCATATCGGTGATAATGCTCACCCTTTACAGCTATACCTTGCTGAAACCCAACCCTGCATCCTTCGCCTTCACGGTGACTGGCACTGACCTAGCTGGGCTGGCCATAGCTGTTGTTGGGCTAGCACTTATAATGGCCGGTGCATATATGCAGGACTGAGATGGGATGGTGAAGTTAAGAACTTTTTTTGTGGTGGCCACGGTTGTGGTGTTGATAGCCCTAACGGGATATTTTGTTTTTCAAAGCTTAATACCAAGTTCTGAGTTCGTTCCGTCGTATAACGTATCCTATGGGGTATACATTATCCCAGTGTATGCTCACGGTAGCATAAATTATCAGACAATCAAGGGTTTGAAATTGATTATCGATAACGAGGATAACAACACAGTCGTGAAGATATCGTCCATATCCAATTCCACATTCTCCACGACTCCCACGGTTTACTATTATCTGGAGTCCGTACCTCTTTCTAATGGCTCCATAGTTTCAGCTTATGCTCCGGTATACGAGATCTACGTGGGTTATGACACTCTGGTTATACCCGTCAATTTATCTCCAGGTAAATATAATGTTGTCCTAACTGACGGAAACCAGTTCTCCTTCACTGTGCTGAACGCAACCAGCTAAGATATGAATTTTCTTTTTAACAATTTTTATAAAAATTTCCCGTTCTTTTAAACACGTTGTACTGGACTTTCTCTGATCGATATCAGTCCTTCGATTTTTTATAAAAACGTCTCAGTTTAAAGAATTCTTCTCCAACCTGATCTTGATAGATATGGCTACGCGAGAGGAAATTAAGAAGCTTGAACAGGAGAAATTACTGGAATGGAGCAGGAAGTATCAACAGGTACAGGAGAGAGAAGCTAGGAGATCACTCCTGGCGAAGGTTCTCTATACCGAAGACTACAAAAACCTGAGCATTAAGCTGTTACTGACAGCTATAGCATGGCTGTTCATTGGAGGAGCCTTCGCGCTGTTCCTGAGGGGTCAGGCTGGACTGAGCAGTGAAGGCGTACCAGTGGTCCTGGATCCTGCGTACTACTTCCAGGCCATGACCAACCACGTCATGGACATGGTGTTTGGCGCAGCCTTCACGGCAGTATTCTCCCTTGCATTTTATGTAATACCCGCTCTGAATGGGTCAAGGCTCGTGAAATGGCCCAAGGTCGCTAACTTCGGCTTCTGGCTAAACAATTTTGCGCTATTCATGATGAACCTAGGAGGAATACAGAACCAGTATCTCTTCACTTTCCTCAACCCCCTACAGGCTTCGGTAACCTGGTACATAGGATATGGAACCATGGTTATCGCCGAATGGTTAGAGATGGCCTCTGTGATAGGTACTAGCTTTGAGGGCAGGGTGCAGGGCAAGTTAGTTCCCACTCCCATAGGGTTCATTGTCATGGACATGATAATGATGGCCTTGGCAAATATACCTGTCTTTATCGCTGATATGTGGAGCCTGCTTTCCCCAATCGGAGGATTGAACATCTACCTCTTCGGCATTCCCAACGCTGAGGTGTGGAAGGGACTGTTCTGGTTCGCTGACCACCCGCTCGTGTA
>NZ_JAKNCW010000080.1:0-234 GCF_022064045.1 Metallosphaera javensis (ex Hofmann et al. 2022)
GTGATGACGCGCGCGCTCGGCCAGGAAAAGGCCGACAGCGTGCTCGCGCGGATCGTGCCGGCCCAGGAATCGTGCCAGCTCGACCTGCTCGACTGGCTCGACGCGGGCGAGATCGCCGCGATGATCGAGAAGGAGCATCCGCAGATCGCCGCAGTGCTGATCGCCAACCTCGATCCGACGGTCGGCGCGCAGGTGCTCGAGCTGATGCCCGATGCGGTCCAGCCCGACATCCTC
>NZ_JAKNCW010000081.1:0-233 GCF_022064045.1 Metallosphaera javensis (ex Hofmann et al. 2022)
GGCCACCGAACTGCTGACCCTGCCGCAGTCCATGCGCGGCTACGGCCATGTCAAGGCGCGCGAGGTGGCGCAGGCCCGGCGACGCGAAGCCGAGCTGCTGCACCGCTTCGACCCCACCCGCTACGCCCGCCCCCAGGACAGCGGCGAGGCCGGCCAGTTCCGCGGCATCGCCATCGTGGGCGGACACTGAAGACGCTCCCCCGCCCCGGGGGGCGGGCGGCCACGACCGGGGC
>NZ_JAKNCW010000082.1:0-227 GCF_022064045.1 Metallosphaera javensis (ex Hofmann et al. 2022)
ACTCCCCTGACACAGGCACGTCAACTCTCGCGCTGGACAATCTCCTCCAGTAGTAGTGAACAGTGCTCCTGGGCAACCTGAACCTCCTGAGCGAGTGGCCCAGGTAGTAACCAGCAAGGGCCCTGGCCACCTCCTCCAGGGAGTGGAACCTGGGCTCAAGGTTATTAACCCTGAGAAGGTAACACATTATCTGGGTCAGGACGGGGAGAGACGCGATCTTCACGCTC
>NZ_JAKNCW010000083.1:0-219 GCF_022064045.1 Metallosphaera javensis (ex Hofmann et al. 2022)
AGGTGGATGAGCGTGAGGTTGCCCGTGATGTACGACGGGAAGGGGAGGGTGAGGACGGGGGTTGAGAGGGAGTTGCTGAGGGAGGAGGAAGATGTGCTCAGGAAGCTGCTCACGTTCTACTCGGTGCTGGGAGGGAAGATAAGGGGCTACCCCGGTTAGTTGTGGAATATGAGGTGAAAAATAATGGCAAAAAATAAAAATATCCCTGGAAGGGGTAAT
>NZ_JAKNCW010000084.1:0-213 GCF_022064045.1 Metallosphaera javensis (ex Hofmann et al. 2022)
CCCCCCCCCCCCCCCCCCCCCCCCCCCCCCCCCCCCCCCCCCCCCCCCCCCCCCCCCCCCCCCCCCCCCCCCCCCCATTTTTTTTTCAAGCAGAAGACGGCATACGAGATAATCGGACGTCTCGTGGGCTCGGAGATGTGTATAAGGAAAAGATATTATCTAAAACTTACAATAATCACTCATGACCATTGCAGGAAGAATTGAAAGGCTTCC
>NZ_JAKNCW010000085.1:0-208 GCF_022064045.1 Metallosphaera javensis (ex Hofmann et al. 2022)
AATTGTATAATCTAGGCGAAATTTTGTGAAGCAAATATATAATCTATAAGGAGAAAATTCAAATGATACACACACTATGTCAATGTGATAATTATTTTACTGTTACCATTAGAATAGCTGGAATTACTAACGTAAGTTGTTCCCACCACCTGCAAATTCCCGGAAGATCCGAAGCTTCCGAACAGCCCGAAGGCAAACACTGCTACAG
>NZ_JAKNCW010000086.1:0-207 GCF_022064045.1 Metallosphaera javensis (ex Hofmann et al. 2022)
GATGAGGGAGGCGGAGGAGGTAAGCCCGAGGTACGCGAGGGGGAAGAGGCTCAAGAGGAGGGGATACGCGAGGTACAGGTTCCTAACTGGTTTCTCGGTGGTGATGGAGGGCAGGAGGATTGACAGGCTCAGGTGGATGAGCGTGAGGTTGCCCGTGATGTACGACGGGAAGGGGAGGGTGAGGACGGGGGTTGAGAGGGAGTTGCT
>NZ_JAKNCW010000087.1:0-207 GCF_022064045.1 Metallosphaera javensis (ex Hofmann et al. 2022)
CATATCAGTGATAACGAGGTCGTGTTCCGGAACCCTTTCCTTCAAGTAGTTCACTTGATTCACCAGGTCATTGTGTGTTTCTGATGACACTCTGGCGTAAAGTACCACTTTCTTTTTCCTTATTATTCCTGCCAATCTCTCAACGTCCTCCTCCCGAAATCTCATTTTCCCAGATGGCAATCTCTCTGGTTTTATGTACCCCTTTTT
>NZ_JAKNCW010000008.1:0-74458 GCF_022064045.1 Metallosphaera javensis (ex Hofmann et al. 2022)
ATTCAAAACGCGTATTACCCTGGTAAAAAACTTTTCAAGGGCCGAGGCACTGACGTCAAGTTCAGGGAAATGCTACATATGTCCCCCCTTCCCTCCGCATAGTCCCGTGCTTTTGCCAAATATTTCTGCCGCTAACTTTCTGACGTCTGTTCCCTTTGCTATGGCGTGATGATGGGGCCTGTGAGTGCTCACAACTACGTCCTCTTTCCTCAGATTAGAACCAACTCCACAGCCACCGCCTCCTGCCCTGAGGAGAGGTGCATCTCACCCCTTATTGGTCCCGAGGCCATGTTAAAGGGATTTTTACCCTCATAGTACTTGGCCCCTATAGCCTCCTCGAACTCCCGGATGAGATTCATCTCATAATACATCTCCAACAACTGGTCTAGGGTAAGCCCAGCTGACTCCACTAACCCCTTGAGGTCCTTTACCGTGGGTTCAGGTTTCAGAAACATGAGTATCACTATCCTTTTCATTGAAGAGATTTAAAGATTCTCCTATCTTGTATGTTTCAATTTTTAGTTAACTTAATCAATGGGTGTATGCCATGAAGAGCAGGAGTTTTAGCATATCCAGAGTCATTTAAACTCTAGGATGTGTTCATTAAGATGTGTCGGGAGACTCTGTAAATTTCTTGAAATTTACTCTATAAATCTAATAATTCAACTTGTTCTCAACAATCACCTTCCCTAATAGGGTTCGTATTGGCATTGAGTCGGGCTTATTGAGGATTTTCCACCAACGGAAAATTTCTGGAGCCGGAATTAACCCGAGCTAGTACAAGAGGTTCAATCCAGTTACAAGGTTATATGAAGAGAAATGATATATTGAGCGGAAAGAAATGTTAGGCTGAAAAGCTTCTGGGGAAAAACCGGATGCATGATAGGTGAACTGCCCTATCATGGATGGAGTCCTCTGCCCCCATCTCCAAAAAAGATAAACAAAGTCCTATGAACAACTTACAAACCTTTCTCCCTTCAGGGCCGAGATCAGCTTTAGATCCAGGGTTAACACCTCGCCACCTAGAGTGTTGGCCAGAGCTACTAGGGACGCATCGTACGTCGTTATCCCATACTTCACGGAGAGCCTATAAGCTTCCTGCGCAAGTTCCCTTCCCTGATGGACAGGAAAGTTGGAGATGAAGTTCAACCCCTTTGTTACGACCATCTCTCCATCTTCCGCAGAGATCTCTCCTCGTACCACTCTTTTCCTCATCACGTTGGGGAATTCGTAATAAATGAGATCGAGGAAGTGAAGGTCGTCATATCTCTCCAGCAGATTCCTGACGCATTCGCTTGCGCTCTCTGGCAGGAACACGGAAACGAGGGCAGAGGTATCAACGACTATCCTCATCCCTGTCCTCCCTCACAAGATGGGAGGAGGGCGACAGTAACCCGTACTTTGCCCTTAACTCTTCCCTGGTCCTGTCCGCATCTGTAAGCATGAGCCTCTTTTTCTCTCTTCTGACCACCTCCTCAAGGTATTGCCTGACCAGTTCTGCGTAGTCTATCCTTAGGTTTTCAAGATCTTCCTTTAACCTCCTGCTTATCCTCACGGAGATGGTCTCACTCATTCTTCCACGAATATAATTTGTCTTGCAAACTTTTAAAGTTTATCTCTATGTAAACTTCTAATTTCATGAAGCTATGCTGGATAGCCGGGAATTTAGGAAGGTTAACTTCTTCCTGACAGATTTTCCCTTCGTGGTTCAGAATTATCCTCATCTCACAATCTGAACCTGCTGAAATATGTCGTGAACGGAAAATCAAATGAACATTTCAGACATGTTGATTACGTAACCCTTGATAGTAACATAGCCAGTCTGAACTATAACTGTTTTAATCTTCTCCACCAGTTGAAATAGGGTGATTCAGTGGTATTTGGGGCATTTGGCCCTTTCTTTGAGGACTTTGAGCTAGGTCAGATAATAAGGCATAGGCCATGCAGAACGCTGGAACAGTGGGATAATGTGTTGTGGTCAACCCTCACCCTAGATTACACTCCTCTCTACCTGGATGCCGTTTACGCCTCTCTAACGGAACTTGGCAGGATTGTGCTAAATCCTCGGCTTGTTCATTCAGTGGTGATAGGTCTAGCGACCAGAGACACAAGCGTGAATACCCTCGCGTTTCTTGGCATAGATTACGAGAATTTGAGGAGGCCCGTTTTTCCGGGAGATACCCTGTGCGTGGAGACAGAGGTTGTGGGAAAGAGGGAGACCAAGAGGCCCAACGTGGGCGTTGTGAGCTGGATTCATAGGGTATACAATCAAAGGGGAGAGGACGTTTACGAGATAAAGAGGAACAATCTGATCTATAAGAGGTCTACCTCCCCTTGGATCAGGTTCCTTGAGGGGAGAGGAGAGATGGCTAACTCCAGTCAGCAGAGTGGGGAAAGGGTAACGTTGAACACTGAGGAAAGGAAGCTATCTCATCCCGGCTGGGAGGGAAGATACCTCGAAGACTTCACTCCTGGAGAAAGGGTGATTCACAGGTTAGGTAGGACCGTAACGCAGTACGACAATATCCTGAGCACCGTCTTATCCATGAATACCGCGACCCTTCATCTTGATGAGGAGTACATGAGATATCACGATTACGGAAAGACAGTGGTACAGGGACCATTCATAGTGGGAGTCGCATCCGGAATTTCCTCCTTCGAGCTTGGGGCGAACATCTCCGCAGATCTGGGAATAAAGGAACTGAAGTTGAAGGCTCCAGTCTTTGACGGCGATACACTTCACGTTATAAGTGAGGTTCTGGACGTGAAACCTGACAAGGAGAAAGGGAAAGTCACGGTAAGGAGTACCGTGTACAAGAACAACTTCTCAGTTGAGGTTTCCAGCTTTATCAGGGAAATAGAGGTTTTCAGAAGGGAGTACTCACCATGGGTGAAAATATGGAAAGGATAGGGTGTAGCGAACTTAGAGAACTCGTTTCTGATCCCATGGACACGGTGAAAAGATTCCTTCCCAGAAAGGGAGTGATCGCCTTCGGGGGCATGTCAGGATCTTCCGTTCCCAAGGAATTTCCGAGGGCTATGGCGAAACTTCTGGAGGAGGATCAAGGATACTCGTTAACCCTTCTTACGGGAGGAGCAACCTCAGAGGAGTTCGAGAGGTCAGTCTCGAGGATTGCCAGGATCTTTCACAGGAGATACCCCTTCCTGAGCGGTGGGGAGCACAGGAACCTGGCCAACTCGAATGTCCTCCAATTTTTCGATTATGGCCTGTATAAGTTCAACAGAATGATTCGAACTGGAGGACTAGGAGAAGTGGATATAGCGGTAATTGAGGGAACCGCAATCCTTGAGGATTGCTCTGTGATACCCTCACTGTCGCTGGATTCCTCCCTCTCCTTTGTGAGGATGGCAAAGAGAGTTATAGTGGAGATAAACGAGAGCAAACCTAGACTGGACGGACTTCATGACGTATACATGGAAGATTCTCCCATTCCCTTGAGAAGAGTCTGGCAAAGGATAGGAGACATCAAGCTGAGAATACCTTCCTCTAAGATAGTGGCCATTCTGCTCACAGAGGAGAATGATAGTTCGCCAGGCGCCTACAAGTCTCCGGGAGACGCTGAGACGAAGATCTCGGACAATATCCTGCAATTCCTTTCCCAAGAGATTAAGAAGGGATTTTCCAGGGAACTTTATGAGAGGGGAGATCTAATTCTTCAACCGGGTGCGGGATCCCTCTCCAGTAAGCTGGAGGAAAGGCTATCTCAGTTTGGGTTGAGAGTTGACGTGTGGGCTGAAACTTTACCTGTCAAGTGGGCCCTGCATGCTGGGGATTACGCCAAACATGTTAGCTCCTCAGCCCTTTTTGCCCTTCACGGGGAAGAGAAATACCTTCACGAGTTCTATGAAACCAGGGATTTCAAGAACGTGATACTTAGGGGGCAGAACGTGACTAACAATCCTGAGGTGATTCAGAGGCTAAACCTAGTGTCCATCCTTCAGGCCATAAACGTGGACGTCTACGGAAATGCCAACATATCACACATTCACGGAAAGATATACAATGGAGTTGGTGGATCAGTGGACTTTGCCCCTAACGCTTACATTACGGTGATTGCCCTGCCCTCGACCACAGGAGATGGGAAGATCTCCAGGATAGTTCCCATGACAACTCACGTGGATATCCCCGAGCATTACGTTGACGTAGTGGTCACAGAACAGGGATATGCTGATTTGAGGGGTAAGGCACCCCTAGACAGGGCAAAGGAAATAGTGGAGAGATGCGCTCATCCCAGCTTCAAGGATTCCCTCCTTCGATACCTGGATAGGGTCAAGGAGGTTGGTCACGAAGGTCACGATCTCCGACTCGCTTATGAGCTGTTCGGTGATGCCCTATGAACGAGGTTTCATCTCTCCTGGGCATAAATGAGGACATGTCACTGATCCTGAGTTCGCTCAGGGAACTGATGGGTAAGTATCCCGAGAAATACTGGAGCGAACTGGACGTTCGCGAGGAATTTCCGTCGTCATTCTTTAATGAGTTCATGGAACTGGGATTTGGACACATCCTTTTTCCTAGGGAATATGGGGGTGGCGGAATGGGTGTTCTTGATGCATCCCTTATACTCAGGGAAATAAACCTCCTGGGAGGTAACGCTTATTTCGTCCACGGTCAATACTATAACACAGTCCTCCTCAATAAGTGCGCCCAGGAGTCCATGAAAACTAGATATTTCCCCGAGATCGTGAGGGGTAACCTCAAGGTTCTCAGCCTGGCCCTGACAGAACCTGAAGTGGGCTCCGACACCACTAAGTTAAAGACCTCTGCGGAGAGGATTGGAGATCATTACGTGATAAACGGGCATAAGATCTTCATATCGAGGGCGGATAAGACGGACTTCATGATATTGGTAGCTAGGACGAAGCCCTTCAACAGGGAGAGAAAGGCTCACGGGATAACCATGTTTCTCGTGGACATGAGGGACTTGAGAGGGAGGATCGAGATGAAAAGGATTAGAACCATGGCCAACACTGACGCCTATGAACTCTATATAGAGAATGTGGAGGTGCCAGCGAGTAACGTCATAGGGAACGTAGATGAAGGGTTTTACTGTCTCCTCTCCTGTCTCAATGCGGAGAGAATTATGATAGCTTCGGAGATGATCGGTAACGCGGAATATTTCCTGGAGAAGGCCACAGAATACGCTAGGACGAGGCAAGTCTTTGATAAACCCATTGGACAAAATCAGGGCGTTCAATTCCCCCTAGCCCAGGGATTTGCGGAACTGATTTCCTCTGCGCTACTCCTGCGACACGCCGGTGAACTCTACGATTCGGGATCCGATAACAGAGTTGTGGGAACCTATGCCAACATAGCCAAATACAAGGCGAGTGAGGTGGCGTGGTATTTAGGTAACGTTGCAATGGACGTGTTTGGGGGTCTCGGATACTCCAAGGATTTGGGGATAGAGAGGAAATTGAGGGAAACTAGGCTCTTTCTGGTTGCACCGGTGTCCAGAAACTTAATTCTCGCGGATCTGGCCCATAACGTTCTCAAGTTGCCTAGGTCTTTCTAGGGGGTCAAGGAGTGGATGGAGAGTCTCTGTGGAGGATCAAGACATTGTCCATACAAAAGACCCCCCGACAAGGTGTAGTTCAGATTCTACATCACGTAAAGGTCTATACTCCTAACCCAGCTCCCCTGTACATTTTACCATTCCTCACCACGTGGATCACGTTCTCGGGAGAAAGGTTTTCCACGTTCTGCGTCGGGTCGGCCTTCAGCACTACCAGGTCTGCGAGATAGCCTCTCTCTATTTTACCCACCCTAAGTCCAAGGCACTCCCCAGCTATCGAGGTAGTTGACGCGAGAACCTCGTGATTACTCAAGAACTGTGAAAGGAGAACCGCCTCTCTGTAATTTCTCCCGTGAGGCCTGGAATCTGAGCCCACGTAGTCCGTCCCAGTTGCGATCTTCAGTCCCGCTGATCTAGCCAGCTTAACATCCTCCTTCATATGCCTCGAGACAGCCTCCTCCCTATATCTTCTCACTTCAGGATTAGACACGTGAAAGGGAATCTCGTAAGTTGCCAGGGTGGGAATATAACAGGTGCCCCTCTCCTTCATGAGGGATGCTGTCTCCTCATCCAGTCCCAGACCGTGCTCAATAGTATCCACCCCAGCCTCCACGGAGTTAAGGATTGCCTCCCTACCGTAGGCATGAGAGGCAACCCTCAATCCGAACCTGTGAGACTCCTCCACAATTGACTTAAGTTCGTCTGGTCCCAGACCTGGAAGTATCTTCCCGCCCTGGGAGAATGCACCCGACGCGTATACCTTGATCACAGTTGCCCCCTGCCTCACCGCAAGCCTCACCGCCTTCCTGCACTCGTAAGGGGAATCACAGTAGAAGGAGTAGGAAAGCCTCTGGGCAACGTCCAACGGTAAGTCCTTGGGATCGTCATCTCCCCCCGTGATAGCCAGGGAATATCCTGAGGCAATCACCCTAGGTCCAATTATCTCCCCCGACGCCTCCAGTCTTGATAGCCTGGTTGCTACCTTGCTTCCCAGATCCCTGACCGTGGTGAACCCTGCCCTCAAAAGAGTCTCCATATCCCTCGTGCTTCTAATGGCTACGTCGATCTCATTCACCAAGTTCCACGATAACACATTGTCCTCATGTACTCCAAAGAAGTGAAGGTGCGCATCTATCATTCCTGGCATAATGAATCCGTGAATTGCATCACCTTCCTCAACTCCCTCCTCCACTTCCACTATCTGATTCCCCTCCACCACGACCATCCCTCTCTCGATTACCCTTGTCCCATCGAAAATTTTTCCGGCAAGTTTTAGCATGGTGAAAATGAGACAAGCGCCATTTAAATCGTTTTAGGGAGGACTTGACGCCTTACGGAAATCCTTGGTTCAGCTCTTTAGGAGTGATCTAACCAGTTTCTCTGAATCCGAGAAGTCATATCCCCTATACAACTCTATCTTGCTGGCCTCCATGGAACCTTCAGCGTGGACCATTAGAGTCAGGAGATACCCGGTGAGATGACTGGAGCCCAGCTCCTTGGCCATCTTCAACACCTGGGTTCTCTCCTTCCCGTCCACTGCCCCTCTCAGATACTTGAGGATTTCCTCCCCTCCCTCACCCTTCAGGTCCTCCTCGGAGGGCATGGTCGCTATTATCCCTCCTGAAATATCTATGAGATCCCTCACTACGTCGTGGAAGTGGGCGTTAGAATACAGTTTCCCCACGTTTGTGAAGGTTGGATTGGGAATTGCCACACTCTCATCAATCAAGGGAGAGAGGGCAGCCGACAGTGCAGTTGCCCTCATAACCTCCTTGTACATGATAATGTCCACCATATCGTCCCTCACCTGTTTTTCGTTCTGAATCCCGTTCACGTATGACGCCAGCCTGGCTGCTCCCAGGAATAGGTTAGCTGTTGCAACCCTGTAGGAGAGGGCAGTGAACCTGTGAAAGGTGGCGAAAAGCGTTGCCAGCTGTCCAGCGAACTTGCTCTCCTGGAACAGGAATACCCTATCCCACGGCACGAAAACGTTATCGAACACAGTCAGGGTCTCCAGTTCGTAATCCTGCCGGGAAACCACCGCAGAGGAGTTCCCCTCCAGCTCATCTATGGGCCTCACGTACATTCTGAGTCCCTCAGTCTCCGCGGGGACAGCGAAGGCAACGGCGTATTCCTTCTCGTTATCCCTCATGGCCCTGGTGGGGATCACGACTATCTCATCTGAAACTGCAGCCTGTGTTGTGTGAGCCTTGGCCCCCTTCACCACTATCCCATCACTTCTCACCTCCGTTATCCTCAGGTACATGTCCGGATCCTCCTGTTCCTTGGGTCTCTTGGACCTGTCCCCCTTCACGTCTGTCTGCGCTGTGGCGAGGGTGAGGTCCCTTTCCTTAACGTAAGCCAGGTAATTCTCCACTCTTCTTGTGTAATCTGTTCCCCTTTCCTTATCCACTTTCCTTGAGGTGATCAAGAGTGCGAAGAGGGCATCGCTCCCTATGGCTTGAGATATGTTGAATATCCCGTTGCAATACATGGTGAGACCGTAAATTAGCCTGTGCCTCTCCATAAGGTCTTGGCTATCTCTCGGAACACGAAAGAACTTACTTGAGTTATCCTCACCTACCCTTTCCCTGTACTCAAAGAGCTTGGAGGCATGGGAAACTGCCACCTTGATTACTGGATGCTCCGTGACATCTATCAATCCGCCCCTGTAGAAAACCTTTCTCCTATCCCTTAAACCCTTCACGAACTCTTCCTTAGTTCTCATATACTATCATGTGATATAATGATTAATAACTTTTCAACCGAGAACAAAGCTAAAGTCGTACCAGACCCTTCAACACGTCACATTGCCTTAACTACCACTTCTAGGCGATAGCTTATCCAGTTTTTACTCTATCACCTTAAGTAACTCACAAATAGATAATAAATTAAGTTTAAAGTTTAAATCTATGAATGAACAAGTAGTACCATGTATTCCAAATATCCCCTTAAACTTGTCACAGTGGACCTGTTACATGAGGGATGCTGGACGAGCTTCTTGGACAGCAAGGTTCAGGTAATTGCTCATCACAGTAACGGAAACATGGTGAGAGACCTCGTTGTGGGCAAGTTGGATAGCTTTAGGGTCATAAAGCGTTTGGACAGGTCAACACGAATAAACACGATCTCTAACGTGAGTTATCTTGATAGTGAGAGGGTTCTCGTTGATATGACTCTGGATTATAGGAATTCCATTTTCTCCATGTTGGATACTAAGAACGTTATGGTCCTGGAACCTACTGTCGTTTACGGTAACGAGGTCTGGAGTTTCTTGGCGTATGAGTACCAGATAAGCGAAATCCTGCATGATCTCAGGGAAGCGTCAAGGGTGAACGAGGTAGAAATACAGGACTATGAGGGATTGGAGTTAAGTGAGGAAGAGGTTGAGGTCCTCTCAGCTGCGATCGATATGGGATATTTTAACATTCCCAAGGAGTCAAACTTAAGGGATATTGCCAAGGCCACTGGAAAATCGGTGAACATGGTTGCATACACTTTAAAGAGCGGAGAAAGAAAGGTAATCCGCGGAATTACTCAGCTTCTAAAAAGGTGGAAGTACCTGCCCAGAACATGGTAAAAACCACGTAATTTTCTAAGGTCTGGACTGCCACTATACATGATAAAAATGACGTAGCTATTTCGTCAGAAAGGTAGTTTCAATGAGGCTGAACTCACGTCATTTCTAAAATCATAGAATCTACTTTATTTCTAAAATATTGATCAACGATAAAAGTTTATATATTTCATGAGCAAATTAAACCATAATGGCAGATAGCTCTAATTTAAAACAGTCACCAGACTGGTATATAGCTAGGGTAGATAGGCTTCCCACATGGGGCCTATCATACGCTCTAATATGGGCTATGGGGTTTTCCTTTTTTATAACATTGTACGACGTCATAAACGTGGGATTCGCCCTTCCCTATATACCCTTTGTGATAACTGCAGGCCAGGCCTCCCTCATCGCTTCATTGGGACTGTGGGGTTACGTCGTGGGAGCACCAATTTTCTCATATATGGCAGATCTAGTTGGAAGGAGACCCACCCTAATATTCACGGCCCTTCTCACGGCACTGGGAAGCTTCGGGGATGCCTTCTCAGTAAATTATCCAATGCTTGCGGGGTTCAGATTTATTACTGGCATGGCCATAGGAGCTGACCTAGTGCTAGTGATGACATACATGGCTGAAATGTCTCCCGCCTCCAAGAGGGGTCAATACACAAATCTCGCCTTCATAGGTGGCTGGGCGGGAATAGGGATTGGACCGTTCATAGCTGCACTAATAGTAACCTCCATACCCAGCATAGGATGGAGAATAGTATTCGTGGTGGGCGGTATTCTTGCAGCTTTGGCGCTGGCAATAAGGGCATATGCTCCTGAGACAGTCAGGTTCCTTGCCGTAAAGGGGAAGTTCAACGAGGTCGATAACCTTGTCACAAGTATGGAATCCACTTCCATGAAGAGAGCTGGAGTTAGCCAGCTACCCGAACCCAACATGAAAACCTATAATGTTCCCAAGGAAAACCCATTCAGGACTCTAGCTAAACCCAAATATCTCAAGAGGCTCATAGTGCTCTTCCTTCTGATGTTCTGGATATACTTCATGGATTACCCCTTCCTAGTTCTCCCAGAGACCTGGGTTAAGGACATCCTAGGTTACAGCGGTTCCCTGTTCTCATCAGCTGTGTTCTATTTCGGATTGGCCGGAATAGGGGCTTTCCTAGGGGCCATACTGTTAAGGTTCATCATAGATAGATTCGACAGGAGGTACATGACAGTATTTGGAGTCGTAGTGTACACTATTGGTACAGCCATCATGGCCATTGGAGGCGTCGCAAGAAGCATTCCCACATTCTTTATAGGCGCTTTCATAGCTGAGCTAGTGGGCGTGGGATGGTACAATATCTATTATCTGCTATGCAGTGAGAACTTCCCAACGAGCGCCAGAGCCACGGGATATGCCATAGCTGATGGAGTAGGTCATGCGGGAGGCGCCATTGGATTGCTCGCAATATTTCCTCTAATCCCTCTTCTGGGTAATGTGGGTGCTTGGACTCTACCATGGATACCTGCCATTGTAATGGCCATACTCACGGTGTTTACGTTACCTAAAACAATAAAGGTGAGGCTGGAGGAAATTAATGAGGCTACCGACGCTCATGGGTAGTTCTTAACAGATCTTACTAAAACAACCTTTTTTGTAACCATTGTCTTGAGTAGAAAATATTAGATCCCTTCTCCACTTTACATTATGTACCAGCTTAAGGGAAAGGTTTTCGTGGTGACGGGGTCCGGGAGAGGTATAGGTAGGGAGGTTGCAATAGGGGCCTCCCTTGAGGATGCAAAGGTCGTGGTAAATGCGAAGAAGGGAAAGGATGAGATGGAGGAGACAATCAAGGAGATAAGGTCGAGAGGTGGGGAGGTGGTAGGAGTACTGGCGGACGTTTCCACGGAAGAGGGATGTAAGGAGCTGGTGAACGTCGCAATTTCAAGTTTTGGTCGCCTTGACGTTCTGGTGAATAACGCTGGAGTGGGAATATACTCACCATTCCTGCAGGTGGACGACAGGATCGTGGAGAAGCACTTTCAGACGGACTTCAAGTCCGTGTTGTACTGTTCTAAGATTGCGTCACCACATATCGCTGAAGGAGGTGAGATCCTGAACGTAGCGTCCCTGGCGGGAATTATGCCGTTCAAGGGATTGTCCATTTACGGTGCAATGAAGGGGGCAGTCATTTCCCTCACCAGATATATGGCCCTTGAACTGGCACCCAGGATCAGGGTTAACGCTGTGGCCCCTGGGCTAGTAAGAACTAGGTTGGGAGAGAGCCTCCCAAGGGTCTGGGGGATGAGCGAGGAGGATTACGCCAAGAGGTTCACGCTGACAGGTAGAATCTTGGATCCGGCGGACGTGGCCCAGCTCATTCTCTCCATTATCAAGGTAGAGGGGATGACGGGGCAGGTTATCTCCCTTGATGCGGGGGAATCTCTCAAGGGATCTGTAGGAGTTTTTTGACCTCCTCTCTCACCACCTTCTTATCAAGTTTACCCGTACTGGTCTTGGGGATGGAGTCCACGAACACTATCCTATCCGGTATCCACCAGTCTGGAAAGGCCCTCAACGACTTCAGGTAATCCACGATCTCTTGAGGACTTGTGGGCTCCCTGGTCACTACTAGGGCTACGGGTCTCTCACCCCACCTCTCGTGGGGAACTCCAACCACCACAGCCTCCAAGACCTTATTAAAGGACATTATGGCGTTTTCAAGCTGAACGCTACTTATCCACTCCCCTCCGCTCTTGATGAGGTCCTTCTGCCTATCCACAACTTTCACGTTGCCGTCCGGGTCCACAGTTGCTACATCTCCCGTCCTGAACCAGGTGAAGGTTCTGTCTCCCTTGAAATACCTCCCTGTGACGAAGGCACCACGGACTGCCAGCTCGCCCACTGTCTTGCCATCCCAAGGTAGCTCCTTTCCCTCTGGGTCCAAGAGGGCTATTTCGAACCCGAATATGGGATAACCCTGTTTGGTCAGAGCGTCCAAATCCTCGCTCCTGTTCACCGTGGCTATTGCCTCAGTCTCAGTCATTCCCCACGCATGATAAGTTCTCACCCCCACTTTCCTCATCCTCTCCATGAGCCCCCTGGGCGGTTCAGCTCCTCCCATTACCACGGTCCTGAGCTTTCCAAGGTCCTCCCCCTCCTTCTCCACATAGTTCATTACGTCGATCCAGACAGTGGGCGCGCCTGCAGCCACGGTTACCCCCTCTTCCCTGATCAGCTCCACCAGGTCCCTGGGCCTGGGCCTTATCCCCGGTAACACGAGCTTGGCCCCGGTCATTAGGGAAGCAAAGGGTATGTCCCACCCCGATATGTGGAACATGGGCACGACATCCATCACCACGTCACTTGAGGAGAGGCCCAGAACGTCCCCAGCTAGAAGGGAGAGGGAATGAATGAAGATGCTCCTGTGACTGTAAATGACACCCTTGGGCTTACCCGTGGTGCCTGAGGTGAAACAACTCACCGCCCCGCTCCTCTCCTGAAGATCTGGAAGTTCTGAAGCTGGGGTCAGGGAATCCACAATCTCGTCATAGTCCTGGTTAAACTTAAAGGTCTTCACATTGAAGGTAGCCTGAATGTCCTCATCCATGAATACCCCCGAGTCCTGCATCTCCCTTATGACGTACTCCATCTCGCTTGGATGAAATCTCACGTTAACAGTATGGAGAACTCCTCCGGTTAGGGGGACCGCAAAATACAGTTCAAGATGTCTGCTCGTGTTCCACGCCACGGAGGCCACGTTCTTTCCTGCCAAGTCGTTCTGACGAAGGAACGTTATGGTCTTTCTTACTCGCTGGGCGAACTCGGAGTAAGTGTACGTTTTCCTGGTAGATGAGAACCTTGATACGATTGTCCTGTTCCCATAGAGCTTCTCAATCCTCCAGAAAATGGACTTTATGGTCAATTCGTAATCCATAATGGTGGAATCCATAAAATAGAGAACGAAAGCATGTTAATATTTATTCACGCATAAAATGTAACTACATGGATAAACCTGGCTAGCGAATACACACTAAACGGGGAGAGACCGGATTCGTGGCCCCAACACGTGAGGTTAAACTTTTCAACTAGTTTATCCAAGGGAGATTATGGAGCTCAAAGTTTATCGGAAAGGGATAGTGGTGATCCCACGGGAAATCAGGGATGAGTTAAAGATTAGGGAGGGTTCAAGACTTGAGGTTTCCGTCAAGGATGGGGCAATAATCCTACGTCCCAAACTAACCCTCCTAGACGCTTTCAGTGTGGATGACAGGGTAAAGGGGCTGGAAACTCTCAGGTTAATTCACGAGAGGAGAAAGGATGAGGGAGAAGATTAGCCTAGATTCTGGATTCTTCTCTGTGTATTTCTCCGGATTGAACGAGAAATCCAAGGAGATAATGGAGGGGATCTATTCAGGTGAGTACGAGGCCTATCTGCTAACCGTGAATCTCGGGGAGTTCCTAGACAGTTACAGAAGGATTCATGGTTTAACCTACACTGAAGTTAAACTAAACCTTATCCTCGATTCGCCCATCAAGATCGTTCCCTTATCCCAAGAGATAGTGAGAGAGGCAATTAAACTCAGGGAGAAGTACAGGACACTCTCCCTAAGCGACTCCTATCTCCTTGCTAGTTCCATGGAGCTGGGTTCCAGAGTGGTCACCACAAACCAGGAAATCCTCAAGGTTAGACAGGACTCCATTCTCCTCACTCCCTACGTGTGACATATCTCTTTTCCAGGACCTGCACCTCTGGCAACCCTATGAAGGAGAGGAAATCCCTGAAGGGGTAAAGCTTATCCATTACGTTGAGAGGTGTGCCATCTCTTCTAATCTGCTCCAGCACACTCTTCATGGCCGACGTCGCAGACAGCAGGGTGCTCACGGGGAATATGATCAACTTAAACCCCAGCCTCCTCAGGTCCTCCAGGGAGACAGGAGGGGTTTTTCCTCCCTCCGCCCAATTGAAAAGTAAGGGAATACCTTTCAATTCCCTTGAAATGGTCTCAATCTGTTCCATGGACTCAGGCGCCTCCACGAAGAGCATGTCGGCCCCGGCCTTGTAATATTCCTTTGCCCTCTCCAGAGCTGAATCAAGGCCCTCAACTGCTATGGCATCAGTTCTGGCAATGAGAAGGAAGTCCCTGGATTTCACGTCCTTCGCTGCAGCGATCTTCTGAACCATGTCGTCAACGGATACCACTTCCTTTCCCGAGATATGACCGCACTTCTTAGGAAAGATCTGATCCTCAATGTGAATTCCCGCAACTCCCACATTCTCGTACTCCTGAACAGTCCTTATCACGTTAATTGGGTTTCCGTAACCTGTATCTGCGTCGGCAATTACTGGGATGTTCACAGCGTCCACAAT
The DNA here is from genome assembly GCF_022064045.1 of Metallosphaera javensis (ex Hofmann et al. 2022). Classification (NCBI taxonomy): domain Archaea; kingdom Thermoproteati; phylum Thermoproteota; class Thermoprotei; order Sulfolobales; family Sulfolobaceae; genus Metallosphaera; species Metallosphaera javensis (ex Hofmann et al. 2022). Next base: position 14,457 of record NZ_JAKNCW010000008.1, read on the forward strand.
CCTTCTTGCGTTCTCCACCATCTCGGTCATGGTCAGGAGACCGACGTCCGGGTAACCCAGAAGTCCCGCTGAAGTTCCGAAACCTGTCATGTAGACGGCCTCAAATCCTGCTGACTCCACCAGCCTGGCAGATAGGGCGTCAAATGCACCAGGTGCCAGAATGACATCCCTTGAAGAGAGGAGTTCCCTTAACTTGCGTGGACCGTTCACCTTCTCCTTTAAAAGTCGAGACATGAGTTAGATATGAAGAGGACAAAAAATCAATTTTGGGTAAACTGGGGAACGAGACAATGCATCAAATACTAATATTGTCTCAAACTCCTGTTACTCCCCTGAAAATCTCTTCAAGCCCATTTTGCCTAAAAATCTTTCAGTTATATCCCAATTGCCTAATGAGAAAATTTTACTTTAGAGGTTAATTGTGATGATAGTGTATGGACATTTTCATTTCTACACGAACTTTCTTGAAGAATATTTTATCATGTTAAAATCCGTAAAAAGGTATACTTTATCATGGTCTCCTACTCACCCTCAAATAGATCAAGACCCCTATCACGAGAAAGACTGCAACTCCTAGATTCCACTCCCAAGAGAAACTTCCTCCCAGATCGTATCTTAGGGCCTGCGCAACGTAGGTCGTGGGCTCGAGCAGTGATGGGACCTGAAGGTAAACTGGCAGTGCGGAGTACGGAACAAAGGTTGGGGCAAAGAAGGAGAGCCCAAGCCCTAAAACCTGGGACAGCTGATTAACCTGCCTCTGTCCGAGAGCCAATCCCAGATCCATCCCCAGCACTATGGAAGTTATTAACGAGAGGACTAGGGTCGTCATGAGATAGGCCCAATTTAGGCTGAACAACACCGCCGTTCTAGATATCACCGTTATTAACACCACCAGGGGAATGGATATTACCAAGGTGATGAATGCCAGGGAGAACGCTGTTAACCACTTGGGCGATCCAGACACGTAAAGGAGAGTCAACTGTCCCTCCGTTTTCATGAACGAAATCTGCTGTGAAATGGATAGGAACCCATCCAGAAAAATGTAAAGGGTCAGGGTACCCACCAGGGTGTTCAGGCTGGGTAGGTTGAGTATGAGAGCAATGGGGAAGAAGAGAAGGTAAAACAGTGTGGTCAAGATATAGAAACGTACCTGCCTTAGGTAGATTTCCACAAGAGTGAAGAACTTCATTGGAATAACCTCATGTAGATTTCCTCTAGCGAGGGAAGCCTTACCTCAAACCTGAAGTCTGCCCTTCCCAGAAACTCCTTCAACTCCTCCCTTTTCACATAATGCTTCTCTCCCGTATCCACGTTCGTAACCTCGTAATACTCTGAGAATCTCTGTTTTATTTCTGACACCTTTCCCTCCAGGAGTATCTTCTTGTTCAGAAAGTAAATCCTGTCGGACAGAGTCTCCGCCTCCTCCAGGTAATGAGTGGTGAGTATAATGGTCTTTCCATCCTTCTTCATCTCCAGGAGGTAATTCCAGACGTCTCGTCTCGCCTCAGGGTCTAAGCCCACTGTGGGTTCATCCAGTATCAGCACCCTGGGGTTAGAGATTATGGCAGAGATGATCAGGACTTTCCTCTTGTTACCTCCTGAGAGATTGTCAACTCTCGCCCTGGGGTCTATTCCCATGGATTGAAGAAGTTCCCTTCCCCTGGCCCTGGCCTCCTCCCTTGACAGATTCTTCAGCTTACCCAGTAATGTGACGTGCTCCTCTGCGGTTAGCGAGTCCAGTGGCCTTCCCTCCTGAGGTACTACCCCCATAAATTTGAGCGCCCTCTGCGGTTTCTCTCCCATGATGCGAAGTTCTCCCCTATCGGGATAGAGCTCTCCGTAAATCTGCCTCATGAGCGTGGTTTTCCCACCGCCATTAGGGCCTAGGAAAGTCACGAATTCGCCCTCATTAATGGTGAAGGATACACCCTGGTTAGCCACGTTTTTACCGTAGCTCTTCCAGATATCTCTTGCCTCTATCTGCGACATCTAATCACTCTCCCTGATCCTAACCAATCCTCCCTGAACCTGCGTGGAGATTGACAAGTTCACCTTTCCAGGGCGTGACCTAGGGATTGTGGTCAAACCCAAGTCAGTGGAGGAGGAGGTGATTATTCCCAGTTCTCTAGGTAGAGAGAGCGAAAGCTCAACAATGCCTCCCTCCACTGTCAAGGAGAGCGAGCTTTCCGTGACGGGATAGGATAGCCTCCCGTCCACTTTCCCTCCATCTATTCTCAGCTCACACGCTCTCGTATGGACACCCAAGTGGAGCAATCCTCCAGCCAGATCCGCTTTGAGAGAGTCTACCTTCAGTCCCTGAATTGTCGCCTTTCCTCCATTAATGTCCAGTTCCAAGGTATCAAGATCCGGATAGGAGACGTTGAGATTGCAACCGTCGGCGTTGATCGTCCCCTGGGACAAGTCAAGATCTCCCAGATCATGACACTGCGCCAAGAGGTGAGGCTCGCCCTTGAGAAGTTTAACCAATCCGCCATTCAGGTTTATTTCAAGCCTATTGGAGAGAGGAATTCGATCGTCGTAAACCACGTGCAAGTTGCTTAGTTTAGGTAGCCTTGAAGTCACATAGGAGAGGAAATTACTTAGGGGTGACTCAGGTTCGGATGTGTTCAAGTTTCTCTCTTCCCCTTGGGTTTGCAGGTTATATTTCCCCTTAATCCTGTCCTTCACCAGTGATAGGGTCTCGTTAGAACATGATAGATTGTCCACGTTTTCTATGGTCTCTAGGACTTCATTAAGTAAAGACGAATTTACTTCAGAGAGATCCAGGTTTCTAACGTTCCTTATGACCAACTTTCTCCCCTCTTTTCTAAGTTTGATTAGAAGCTCGTTGTCTACCTTCACGTAGTTCAAGTACTCTACCACCATGGGAAAGAGACGCGACTCTCCCGCGTTAATCATGGAGATGAGGTTTAATGCCTTAACTCCGTCATCTGTCAGGCGATATATCCCTTCTTCGTTCTTGGTTACCAATCCATCCAGCTTACGGAGATGGAAGGAGAGACTGGGACTGTCCAATCCAAGCTCGTTCGCCAGCTCAGAGAAGGTCTTAGGAGAGGATAGAGACTGGAGTATCCTCCTCCTGGTCTCGTTTGATATGGCTTCGAATATATCCATACGTTTACACGAATAACTACACATTTAAGTTTTTCGTAATTTTCTATTTAGTAAAGAAAAATTTACCCCCTGACAACGAATTTTTTGTGATAGAGAGAAGATTTATGGATGTATTTTTCCAGAGTTCAAAAATAGTCTATTCAGACCTTGTCCATGAATTTAACACTTACTAGTATTTTTTTCAGTTTCGTTCCGATTGTAGTTATATTCTTCTCCTTTTTGAAAAGGGCCTTCACTCCGGTGCTGCTTAGGACATCGCGTAACGATTGGGCTTCTGTAAATCGCATGGGATGGGCTACCCTGCCCTGAAGGACGGAGTTTTCTGGTTTCTCGATATAGTGCGTAAGGGCCTTCGGACTTAATGAGCACATCTTAATATCATGTGTGGTCTAGCGTGTATGACAAGAGATCACTTATATTTCATCAATTTAAGACAAACCACAGGGAGAGCAAGGTAAGGGATAGAACAGGTAAGGCGAGGAGGAAACCCACCTTCATGTAATACCAGGGAGATATCTTCGTTCTTCTCTTCTCCAGACAGTGTCCCGAGTAATAGGAATTAAATGAAAAATCTATATCTTCAGAATTTTCATAGAGCGAGAACCTCACTTCCGTTCTGGGAACGGAGATCATGAATAGTTAAGGCCTATGGATTATGGAGGCATCATGTTAGTCACTTGAGTCCATAGTGTCGTCAAACTTACATAAATTCGTTTTATGACTTCGTGACTTTGCATTGAATTCCTTGAAACTTAAAACCAACGTGACGACACTATGGACACACATGATGTGTATCAATTCTTAGGAGGAGTTGATACAACGACTCTATGGTTAGCTTGCTCATGGTATGACATCATGTTCTCCTTAAAGTATTACCGGAAGATAGATCTATTTTGATCATCTCACGTAGATTAACTATTATAATTCGCAATGGAAACCTGAATGACCAATAAACTGAGGTATTTAACATGTCATTCCCTGTTCGGTGTTAATACCTGGTCTCCGTAATTTCATATGCTAATAGTTACACAAAGCTCCTATCAAACGCTGGCAGATTGGGAGCCCTTATCATGGATGAAATCTTCGTGAAGTGGTGGCGTAACATGTTTCCACCTCTTTCTCCCTCATCCTCTCCGTGAGTTCCTAGACAGTTTAACTCCTCTCATTACCACGCCATATGACTTTCATGGACACTCTCATTAACTACTCCTATCTCCTTGCTAGTTCCATGGAGCTGGGTTCCAGAGTGGTCACCACAAACCAGGAAATCCTCAAGGTTAGACAGGACTCCATCCTCCTCACTCCCTACGTGTGACATATCTCTTTCCAAGTAGCCTAGTTCAGTTTGTTGCGTATTTCACATTAAAAGCTCCTTAAATACACAGCAATATGGGGTAGCCGCAACATTCGATCTACCAAAACTAGAGTATTCTTACTAAAATTTTCAAAAACTTTCTAACTCTAAACCCTTATAAGACTTCTACCTCATATTATTTCTCATGAAACACTACAGAGTTGTGCTAAAAACCAGTAACTTGCCATATTCTAGGGAAGAGATAAGGAACTTTGCCACTAAGTACTTCAACCTTGATGATGAACCCAAAATAGTATACAATTCTTCTAGAAATATTGATATATCGTTAAGACTTAGGTATGATAGCCCATCAAAGAGAGTGATCACAAGACCTTGCGAGATTATAAATGACGTTATATCATTGGTGAGGGACATGGGAATAGCGTGGAAATATATAGAGATAATGGAGACTGAAACCTTTGAAGGTGCCACAGGGAGTGCATTGGCTAAAGAGGTGGGCGGATCGAGCGTCAGTGATAAGGACGTTGGAGGAGCGATTGTGCTCGCAGCGCTGGGAGGTCTTTTGGGCTATATGATCGGGAGTAAGGGCGAAATAGTCAAAAAAATTCTCTGTGTCTATCAGAATAAGCACGGTTTCCCGATTCTAGTGAGTTCTCATGAGTGAACTTGACTATGCCAAGCAATATCTGAAGAAATATAAACTTCTGAAAAAGGAGAATTTCGATAGGAGATTCCTGGTAATAGACCTTTTATCGGCAGTAGAGGAACTCACCAAGCACATCTACATGACCCTATTGAGGAAGTGTCTATTGGGCGTCCTCTCTGAAGAGCTGAACAGAAACATTTATGGAATAGACAGAAAGATGAAGGATATTAGTGAAGATATAAATAAACTATATACCGAACATTTGTTCAAATACACACTCTTTACTCAAATTGCCTATTATGTTGCTCAAGTACGATCTACCCAAAGTCCTTGCGTTTCCCACATACTCGAAAACCAGGACCCGGAGAACGTTGTGGGTTACGCGAAGAAGATTCATCAGATTAGAAATACCTATCTGACTTATCGTGGGATTCCAATAGATGAAAGTGATCTTCTGACGTTAACTAACAAGCTTGAGGAATGTGTTGAGGAGGTGATAAACAATATATCAATTTTTGATAATATCTCTAAAGACAGTTGCAATCAAATATTCATGATATGGTTGTCTTCCTTACGACACAAAATCAAGTGATGGGGTACTTTGGCTCTTAAGTGAACTGCCCCACCCTCACGATTGGGTTTCTTAGTTCATTGGCCATGCTCCCCTTAACCCCCCCAAAACTGATCAGGGGAAGCGGGGTTTGAACGCTTGTTCCAGCTTGAGTCGTTACCACAAGGGATGGCTTTTCTTGTTAATTTAAGACAAACCACAAGGAGAGCAAGGTAAGGGATAGAACAGGTAAAGCAAGGAGGAAGCCCACCTTCATATAATACCATGAAGATATCTTGACTCCTCTCCTCTCAAGCATGAAAAGCCAAAGCAAGGTGGCCAGAGATCCTATGGGCGTAAATTTGGGCCCTATATCGTTCCCGATCACGTTGGCATATATTAAGGTTACAGGGTTCGCCATCTTACTCAGGGCTAGGTTCCCTATCATCACCGACGGCATATTATTCATGGTTGCAGCTATCATGGCAAACAGGTACCCCCCAAGAAGAGTTGAGGCAGGATTTCCAACACTAACAACACCATTCAAAATCATCAGGAGATAATGGGTGAGTCCCTCCCTTCCCATACCGAAAACTATCACATACATTCCCAGAGAGAAAATGACAATCTGTCAGGGAGCTCCCCTCAGAACCGAATTGGTATCAATCTTACGATTGATTCTAGCCACAAGAAAGATAACTGCCACTGTAGGAACAGCAACAAGGGCCACTGGAACGTTGTATAGGCCTCCCAGTGAGTAGGCCACTATCAGCACTGCTATCGTGGGCAAGGCAAGCCTAAACAGTAGGGGATCTCTGATCACGCCCTTGGGATCCCCCACATTCTCGAGGTTATAGCGAGCCGGAATGGATCCCCTGTAATAGGTCAGCAACAGGATCACGCTGCCTCCCACTGAAACCAAGTCGGGGATGACCATCACCCTCGCGTAATCAAGAAAGGATATGGAAAAGTAGCTTGCCGTGACTATGTTAACCAGGTTGCTTACCACAAGAGGTAAGCTAGCCGAATCCGCTATGAAGCCTGTGGCCATAATGAAGGGTATAACGTGTTTCTCGTCCATTCCTACCCTAATAAGGAGAGAGTAAACAATTGGCGTGAGGATTAGGGCCGTTCCGTCATTTGCGAAGACTGCGGATATCCCTGAACCCAGGAGGATGATGAATATGAAGAGGAAGACGCCCCTTCCCTTAGCTAGCTTGGCCACCTTTATCGCGGAGTATTCAAAGAATCCAGCCTCGTCAAATATCAGGGACGCAATGATCACCGCAATAAAGGTGAATGTGGCGTTCCATACTATTCCCCACACTATGACAAGATCGTGAAGCGTGGTAATTCCAAGGAGAAGGCTCAGTATGGCTCCTAGGGAAGCTGAGTAGCCTATACCGAGATTTCTGGGCCTGGTCAAAACTAGAAGAAGAGTCACGAAGAATATGGCCAGGGAGACAATGAACAGATGCGTGGGTAACACCTCAAACGCGTTGGTTTTCTGCTTGCGGCTCAAGATTATAAAGGCTATTGTAGATTTTTCATAAAGAGGTTTTATTATGTATGAGTATATTCTAATATTCTAATATATCTCCGCGTTGTAGTGTGACATGAATCATGGTGGACTGAACATATCGAAATGCATGAAAATTTATCCCATGAACCGTCTCTCCCAACTCGTCACTCTCTTTGATCAATCATTTGATTCGATAAGATACCTTCAGATCATGCAGGAAAGGCCTTGATAGGTCCGGTAATCACGTTTAAGAGCTGGAGCTCCCTGTTTAATATAATGAGCCTCAAAAATTACGACATCGACGAAATGGCTAACATCTTAAAGGTCCTTGGTGATCCCACCCGTCTTCATATCCTTAAGCTGATCAGCGAAAGGGAGCTTTGCGTGTGTGAGATCTCCTCCATTCTTGATCTATCCCAGTCAAACGTGTCTCAACATTTGGCTAAGCTGAGATCGGTAAATCTCGTGAGGGAAAGGAAAAGAGCTCAGTGGGTCTACTACTCGTTAAATCCTGAGCCCTTTCCGCTTCTATTGGAGATCCTGAGGAACCTGCCTGACGTCTCGGTGGAACTGAAGAGGGGAGAAAGGGTAGCCGAAAATAACAGATGTAAGATTTGAGTGCTGGTCGTGGTGAGAATAGGGCTACCCAAATTGTGTATTTAAGGAGCTTTTAACATGAAATACACAACAAACCGAGCTAGGTCCAGTTAATGTGGTCTTTGAAACTTTCCTTAAACTATGTGTCACGACGCTTCAACTCTTGTGGTTAGGGGGTGAAAGTCCTCCAGAAGGTTGGGGATGGATAGCCTCCTGTAGGAAAAAATTTTATTATTGCGTTCAAAATTCTATCTCTCCCTATAGGGACGAAAGTGCTGGTAGGGATGAGAGTTGGGACTGCCTGATAACCTGTGGAGCCATGAACCTCCGTAACCCTCCCACACGTGGGTCAAGGATGGGTTCCGTTCTGCGGAACCTTTGCTGTGAATGGAGGGGATCGAGGCTCGGCTAAGAGGCCGGAAATCCCCTTCGCGTGGTGGGGATGCTTCGTCCGTAAGGGCGAAATAGATCACCATGTGAGATGCCCCTCGGGAAGTTTGTACCTAAATGAAATAGTGTGAATAGGTGAGCGATGACATTCATGTTAGGAAAATTTGTTGCTTACTGGCCTAGAAGTAAGAGAGTATCGGTGAAAACTTGAGCGGATTTTCAGGGAATATTCCAGCTTAATTTTATGTCCCACTATGCTCATTCATCTCAAGTGGAAAACAGCACAGCGTAGTCATGTTGACATATTTTAATTTTCAAGGAGTTCAATGCAAAGTCACAAACCATATTTATGCAAATTTGACGACACTATGAATAACAGGACTAATTTAGACGATTGAAGGCGTTGTATGCTAATGAGAGGCCTTCATGAGCTAGTTAGCAAAATATTCCACGACATGATCGCTTCAACCTCAAACAAGTTAGAAAAAATCTAACGAATTCATATATGCATGAGTTGGATAGGATATCTTAATGAATTAAGATTTCCCAGGGGAAAGGAACTCCTTATAAAAGCTTTTATATCGTAATACATTTCTATGTTTAAGATTATGCTGTAAACATGATTAATGCTTCACGTTAACAACTTAAAAATGTACAGTTTTCTCGTGCGGTCTTTGTGAATTTAATTGCATTTCTATAGTATTAGGATAGAAAAAATAATAAGATGTACAGGAGAATATAAAATTGAACAAAAATGAGGTTAAATCCAATCCAAACACAACTCGTAATCAAGTTAGCCATGATGGGAGCAGCGGCCACTGCGTTGCTGTTGGCCAGTCACGGAGTTATTATACATGGCGAAATATCAGATGGAAACTTGGGAGGGTCATGAAGATTTTTATTAATAAGTCGTAATTATTGTAACTTTATTTATTTAATTTAATTCTTCATTGTATTATAACTCAAATAGCAGAATAACGTTTATTAGAAGGTTACACTAAAACACTCTAGAATGAGTGGGATAGAGATCAACGATGCTGACATTTCTAAGGTTCTTATGTACATTCAGCGATTCGGAGACTTGAATCCTAAGATAATTGGTGCATTAGCTCGAATGAAGAACGCAGAGTCGGTAATAAAATTAATAAAAGAGGAGTTTTCTCTACACACCTCCTATTTAGTGAGATATAAATCAATAGGGTTGAAAGCTATACTTGCATTAGTAAACAGTGATCCAAGAATAGAATTAACAGATATATATGAAATGCTTGATGGATTTACAACGTTCGTAGGAAGAGATCAGATATATAATGAAAAGTTGATAATCAATTTGGTGTTTCCTCAGAAATTTGAGAATGAAATAATCAATATTTTAACTGAACTCGAAGAACATAATATGTTTGAGATAGAGAAGCTTCTTGATTTTGAAGATAGCATTCAATTCGCATATGACTTTTCCACTTATGATTTTAAACTTAGAAGATACAAAGACCAGTTTTTGGTGGAACCTAGAGAGCCTGTTTACTTCCCTGACTTGAGCGATGGATTTGAACCTGACTGGGTAGATCTACAAATAATTGGCAAGAAACAGGCGAGAAATTACCTAACACTTAAGCAGATAGCAAATTTAATTAATGTGAAATATAAAACTGTTTTGAAACATTATCAAGAACATGTGATTGGAAAAGGACTAATCACTGCATTTGGCATACGACTTAACGGAAGATATCAAACCAGACTTTCAATCATATTTAACGAGAATGAAGAATTTCTTCGAGAGTTGACCAGAATACCCACACTAACTCATGTTCATCGGTTGAGCGGAAACACTTACTTTGGTATAGCATTTTTAGAAGATCCGATTTCTGGAAAAATACTAGAATATATCTCCCAATTAAAATACAAATACCACGTTGATGCGGACATTATGATTCATCCCTTCGAACCTCGGCTTAAGTATCTGCTAGCTGCATCAATCCCATACGAGCATTTCACCGTAGATGGTAGATGGACGATAGACACGCAAAAAATGTTGGACAACGTGAGAAAAGTTAAAGCCAAACTCATGGGGTCTAATCCCAGCCAGAGCGTCTTCATTCCTAAATTCCATAAGGTAGAATAGTGAGCTATCTTGCCCTGAAGGGCGAGGTTTTCCGAATCTTTACAACCTCGTTCTGCGAACCTTTCTACTACACTCCGGTTGATCGCGATCAGGTGGTGAAAAACCAGGGAAAATTCTGAAGGGATAACACAAACCTAACTCTTCCTAAACCAATTTAAGCCCCTGGATACTCTATCCATATGGACCTTTACGAAGCGATTAAGGGAAGAAGGGATATAAGGAGTTACTTCAAACCCGATCCTATCCCCAACGAGGTGCTATCCAAAATCCTTTTAGCAGCTCACCTGGCTCCTTCGGTGGGTTACTCTCAGCCATGGAACTTCATCCTAGTGAAGGACGCTGACGTCAGGAGGAAGGTGAAGGAGGAGGCAGAGAGACAGAGGGCCAGATACGCGGGACTCCTAGACGAGAAGAGAAGATCCCTCTTCAACACTATCAAGATTGAGGGTATCATGGAAGCTCCTTTAAACCTGGCGGTAACAGCGGACTGCTCCAGATTTGGACCACACGTTCTGGGCAGAATAACCATGCCTGAAACGTGTCAGTACAGCGTTGTTCTTGCCATCGAAAACCTCTGGCTGGCAGCTAGGGCCGAAAACATCGGGGTGGGCTGGGTAAGTTTCCTAGATAAGGAGAAGGTGAAGGAGATACTGAGTATCCCCAAGGAGATAGACCTGGTGGCTTACCTGACCATGGGATATGTGACCTCCTTCCCTGAGAAGCCTGAGCTTGAGCAGAAGGGATGGAACACCAGACTGCCCCTCTCAGAGCTAGTGTTTCAGGATGCCTGGGGTAGGAAACCCAACGATGACTTGATTAGGTGCCTGAAAGATGTCAGACTCTGAGAACGCGAGAAAATGCGCATCAAATCCACTTAATTTCTTCACCTATTCCATAGTGTCCTCATGCGTATCTTAAGTTTCAAGGAATTCAATGAGAAGTCACAACGTCTAGGACGAATTTATGCAAGTCCGACTACACCACGACCTATTCCATCATTTTCCTTCACTTCTTTACTTTTAACAATCTAAAGAAACAATAAGATTTAAGATAATAGCCCCAATTATATCTCACAATGATAATAGCCCAAGCTCAAACAATATCCCAATCTCTAAGTCAATTAGGAACTGAATTTGTTAATGCAATACCATCCATCATTTTATTTGTCATAATAGTGATTATAGGATACATCATAGCTAACATTGTGGCTGCCGTAATAAGGAGAATACTGCCAAGGATCATGAGCGGACCCTCCTCAGCCATAAGCAGTGATCTGGTACCGGGTGTGGTGAAGGCCCTCATAATCCTGCTGGCGCTGGCGGTTGCATTATCCGTGCTAAATCTGGGACCTGCAACGGTCTACGTCGCAGAGGTGGCGAGATACCTACCGGCGTTGGCTGGGGCAATCCTCCTGCTCACGCTGGGACTTTCCCTGGTCAACATTCTAATTGACTACATGATGAAGCAGATGAACAGCAGTGATCCATTCATACAGACAATTTTCTCAGTGCTCAGGTTCGGAATATATGCCGTGATCATCACCGTGGCTGCAACACTTGCGATATTCTACTGGATACCAAGTATTAGCCCATACCTCTTCTACGATGTCATCCTGGCGTCTGTGATCCTCATGTTCGCCTTCACCATCACGGATAAGGCCTTCGACACAATCTCAAGGACTGATCCTAACGCCACCACTCTGGTATCGTATGGAAGATTCATTCTCTACACCGTGTTCATACTCATTGCTGTCGCCATAATTACCCAGCCGTTTGCCAACGTAACCGGGGTTTTGCAGATCCTGGCGTGGGGACTGGCCATAGGTTTCGGATTACTACTGATACCCCTGGTGTATGCATACGCCAAGAGACTTGCGTCCGAGATGTCAAGGTAAATCCTTCTTTTTTCCTATGTAGGGACCCCAGGAAGATGATGGTCTTCACTGGGTGACACGTTCCCGTTCCGCACTACCCTTCTCTTTTTACGGAACCTCGGAGAGCAACCTATCAGCCAGTTCATAACCCTGCTCAGTCTTCACGAGGTATGAGTAATCCATTAAGTTGTTAATTATTGCCATGACCGTGGCATCATTTATTTTCCTTCCCTCGAGGGCCTCCAGTGAACCCTTTACATCGCTCCATGTGCATCCTTGCTTACACGTCCTCAGAACCCTCTCATATCTCTCCCTGGATCCTAACCTATTCCCCTCCTTCAGGAAATTCAGGATCTCCCTGCGAAGGAGTCTCCTGGCCACCTTCTTGGTCTCCTCCAGTGCTCCGTCAAATCCCCTCTTTACCGCGATGTAACCGTAAAAGGTTAGCCAGCCCGGGTTACCTCCCAGCTCCTCATATACCTCTTCCCCACCGCTGAACTCTATTCCGTGCTCTTGAAATCCTTTCCTCAGAAACTGAACTGAGGTATCCCTGTCGAAGGACCCTAGCTCTACCTTGACGTATGCCCTCCCGTACAGTGGGGACTCCTCATTCTCCAGTTTCAGGAACCCAGAGAATGCCCTTACCTGCGACCCGGTAACCACGAGATGCAGATTGCTCAGATGGTCATAGGAGTAGGCGAGGGAGGGAAGGAGATTGTAACCCCTCAGCTTGATCAGTTCCTGAGCCTCGTCGATGATCACAAAGACCTGTTCTCCTCTCTCCTCACCCCACTCATTGATCCTCTCCAGCAGATCCAAGAAGTTTACCCTGTTTTCCCCATCCCAGGATAGGGAGATGGAGAACCCGGTCACGGTGACCCCTCTCACCCTTGAGAGGAATTTCTCCAACCCCTGAAATCTTTTGATTTTCCCGTTAATCTCCCTCTCCACAACGGAGAGGAAATCCTTATATGCAATGTATTCCCTGGACTCGAAGGACCTGGCGTCAAGGAATATGTATCTTTTTCTCAGACTGTTTAGGAGCGAGAGGATGAGAGTAGTTTTCCCCATCCTCCTGAGACCCTGGAGAAGGATCAATGGGGAATCGAGAGATCCCTTTAACTGCTCAATCTCCTTTTCCCTGTCAAAAACTTCTTTCAATGATCTTTTTGGTCTAGGATCAAATAGGGCTAAACTTACCCCCTCCCAAGTAACTTGTGGGGTACAAAGTAATAAGGGTTCGACTCCCTTCCAGTCAGTGATAGGGTAACCTGTTCCACGCGAATTGGGGGCCTAGCTCAGTTTGTGTATCTCGCGTTTAAGGCTCTCAAATGCACAACATAGGATACCTCCAACTGGTTTGTCAAGTCAGGACTCCATGAGTCAGCCTGAGCTCATGAGCTAACTTTAACTGACCCTCTCGTTTCATGTAATTACCAGCTGGAATCCCTTCTCCACCAGGTCCTGAAAGGCGTAATGATCGTGCTCGTCCCCCAACAGCTTGACCTTGAGCTTATCCCTTATATTCAGGTGCGGAGGAGAAGCGCAATACCCGCAAGCCCCTAGAAGGAGACCCCTCTTCACCACCTCTTCGAATGCAGGTCTTAATCCCCTGTATGGGCTCTCCGCGATGGGTATTTTCGTTCCTAGTCCGTCCAGATAGACCAGAACCTCATTCCCCCTCTGACTCAGCTCAACGGCGTAGTGAAATGCGTGGGCTGCCTTAATTGACTCAGAGAGGCTCGAGGGATCACTCATCACCACGAAAAGGAGTTTTGGCATAAAAATTACTCGAAAATCAGGATAAAAACTTTTGAATAGTCTAGATGAGGATCGCTGTGAAGTTGTTGGTGAGGAGTGTGAGCTCCTCCGTTCCCACGTAACTGTCTGGCACGCCGTTCAACAGAGTATCGTGAACGTTGTAGGCACTCTCCGCAGTATTAGAACCGAAGGTGTACAGCGAGGGTATTGGAGTCACGCTACCCGTGCTGGACAGGTAGTACAGTCCAAGGGTGGAGTTGAGATGTGTGAACTGAGTTGGCGCACCATTTCCGCCACCTCCCCACACCAGTTCCGCATCGTAGTAGAGCCCGTCTGGGGTGTACACGTTACCGTTAACGGTAATTTGGGCCGACTTTATCCCGGGCTGGGATATGGTAACCTTGTCATAGTACTGAACAGGGGTGACCTGACTTCCCTGCAAGATCTGGTACCCGAACCATATGGTGACCGAGTTACTTGTGTACGAAGTGTTTACAACGTACACATAGGAGAACGGGAAGGAGTAGGCAAAGGTTGGCCCAACGTCGTAGTAGAACGTGTTACCGCTTCCCGCTGAAGCAACCTTTCCGTTTCCAGATACAGCGGAGGAGGACAGGGTGGAGGGGTTCCCAGTGAGGTTCCAGATGTTATCAATGAAGGTAACCTGATCATTATTGGTCTGGAAACTACCAACATCCTGAAGCCAGTACGCAAAGGTTCCCTGAGTCGTGTTAACCTGCAGTACCACGTTCATCTGCAGGGTGGCTGAGTAGGGATTGACCCCGTATTTCCTGGCCTGCTTGTAGTAAGCCAGCAGACTGGTTATGTTGGCGTAACCCAGTACCTTGGAGGTCTCTATGACGTATGGTGTCACCTTACCTGAGTAGTTGTAGAGGCCAAAGGATGCGATCCCGGAGGGAGCTGGAGGCGAAGTGTAGTAAAGGAAAGGATTCACGTACTCTCCGCGTGGCTGAGGTTTACCGTGAACTGGAGGGAAAAAGATGGGAGACTGCTGAACTGGAGCAACAAAAAATGATGGAAGGAACAGGATAACCAGGAGGATCATCGCTTTAAACTTAAACATTGTATGATACAATTTGTTCCACTATTTTAATGTTTCTATATGTTGAACACACTCTCAGACTTACACTAGATCGATCTTAGGGATATTCAGTTCTCATTTGTGAATAGTAATTAGTTAATATACACGATATGATCAAAAACAAAACTAATCCATGATTTTCGATAACGGTTTAAGGGAACGTGATATCGCATTCAGAATATAGTGCACAGTTCATTAACTCCATAAAGGCGGATATACACTGCGTCCTGTGTTTTCAGGCTACCAATTCGTGAACCTGTTGAAGCCCTGACGTTGATGGAAGCTAGCGAGGTAACTTCAGACACTCTAGGATAGGGAAGAGATAGCTAGGGTGGAGGCTTCCGAGTGTTCCCGGTTGCAGTTGAGAGAGAAGGGTGAGACTTACAAGATGAGCATGAAGTTGCTATGTTTGACGGAGAGGGTCACGATCAGGGTGATCCTATTGTAATCCTGTTGAATAGGGGTGGCGCTTTACGGATTTTAACGGAGTGAGATTTTTTCAAGAAAGTTTAGTACAGGAATTGAAAGTGATTTCTCCCGTTATTAAATTATCAAGTTCTAAAATTTTTCTTGCTTTATCATGTATTATCTTTTTCAACAAAAGAAAGAATAACATTAGTATCCACGTAATTCATGCTCTCTCTTCCCTTAAATCTGAGGTATCCAATCCCTCGTATGGAAAACCCTCCCTTAACCACTTATCAACTAGCTTCCTAACCTCCTCTTCCTCCCTCAACTTTCTTTCAATTTCCGCCTTGCCATACTCTATGAGGAGATTAACAGCCTCGTTTTTAGTTTTGGCAATGCCCAGTTCCAGAAGCTTATTAATTAGATTGGCCACCTCTCTCCTCACCTTTATTGTAAGAGTAATTGACATATTACGCGTATAATACGTAGGTACACCATATAAAAGTTTCACATAAGATGTGAGAGAATAGGCCATTCGGGCTTTCCTTATAATTTAATTAATATACGTGAGGTTGATCAAACTCAATCTATTAATTCTGTAGTGGTTTAAGGTGAACGCGATACCATAGCATGCGTAATCTAACCAAAGAATTATCGTATCAATCCCCCAAGGACTCTACACGCATCACGTTCTTCTCCGTATTTCTTAAGCACAGAATCACAAACCTGTTGATAGAGGAACTGTATTTGAAGGACGCGAACGAGATTAGCGCGAGACACGAGCTAGGTAAGAGCGTGAAAAGGAGGAGACATGCTAGGTGAAGACTCTTGACAGGTCCTGGTTGTGGTTGAGAGTGGAGAAGCACCAAGAGGCTCAGAAGGACAAGCGTGAAGTTCTCGATGATGAGAAGAGAGGGACACAATCAGGATGATCTCCCCTAACTAATCCTTCGTTGAATTATAAGAAATAGAGAGACTAGAGTATATTTCCAATGGGGAAACCTGAATGTGGCTCACCGAATATACTACAGTTTTTTTAATGTTTCTAAAATATTTTCTCATGAATGTAATTGAGCACAATCCAGAAACCAAATCCTATAAAAAAGTGAAATTAGTGAATTTTTATCAGCTTAATAATCCTCTTGGTGAAACCTTGAATATATTGACTATCTTCTTCTCAATATCACTAATACTGCACCTGCTACCGCAATTGCGACAATAACAATCCCTAGAAACACGGAACTTATCGAGGTCTGCAAAGTCTCTTGAACTGGTTGATCTACCATGATGCTCCCGCCCAGTCCCACTACGTCTGTTCCGGTGAAACTTCCAGTTAAGTAGAATGGTAAATTAGCATTCAATGTGACAGTGGATCCGGCATTTACCCATTCGCTGTTGGTCTGAACTCCGTTTATGGTCACAGGATATTGGGAGTTAATCTGAATTAAATACTGTTTAGTTGTTTTAACCGATATGGTTGCAGGACCATTCATGGTCAGAGTTGCAGGAGAGATTCCGGTAACAAGTTCTCTTGTCGTGGGGTTAACGTAATACGTCACATTTTCCACGTTTATGATTGTACCGGCGTCGTACCAGCCTGAACTCAAGGTCTCGTTGCGACCATTAACCAATGCATATGTGGGGATTGGAGAGTTCAGGATAAGTCGATACTGAATAACGGTTGATATTGTGATAGTTTCCGGTTGGTTCACTGTTACATTTGAAGGAGTTATTGATGTTATCACATACCGTTCGTTGGGAGACGGATAATAGGTAATGTTTTCCACCTGTATCAACGTTCCTTGATTGTACCAGCCCGATTGAAGAGTTGAATTTTCATATCCTATTTGAGCGTACACGGGTATGGGAGACGATACCTGAACGTAGTATTGTACCTCCGGAGTAATGGTAACATTAAGAGGGGAGTTAACGGTGAGAGAGGTTGAAGGTGTTACATGGCCAATCACCTCCCTTTCCCCTGTGGCCACATAGTATGGAATGTTCTCTATGTCTATGGCGGTTGATTGATTATACCAGCCTGAACTCAAGGTCTCGTTGCGACCATTAACCATGGCGTAAACTGGAATGGTTGAAGAGACATCAACATAATACTGTTGATAATAGGTCACGGTGACAGTGTTAGGAGAGGTGGCTGATCCCTGATAGTTATATGTAATTACTCGTTCCCCTCCATTGCTGGAAAGAATTTGAGGAAATTCATAGTTGGTGCCATAATCTACCCACAGGGTAGTGGGTAACTTTGCAGTTCTCAGATTCCCCAGATAATAATAGCTCACTGTGGGAACCTCGGGCCCCTGATACTGGAAGCTTATCTGAACCTGTTCATAGTAGGTGATTGATAGCTTAGTTGAGCCCGATATCTCCCCCTGACCATTGACGGCAATCCATCGATAGCCTCCTTCGGTTATGTTGGAGGCTGAATAGGTAGTGCCAGATGGCACCTTAATGTTCAGGTTATTGAGAGGCTCGGTAACCTTAGTACCATTAGGGAAGGTGAAAGTTATCATGGGTGTAGAGGGAGGCGTTTGACCATTGACGGAGTAGGACCCCGTCACAGAGTAAACTTGAGGCTGTGCAATGTTAATCGTTACATATTTCACGACTGAAAATCCGGGAAATAATGTAGCATTAACCTCCAGTTGATAGGAGCCTGACGTGGTTGCCTCAACGGGAATGTTGAACGTGGTCTGACCGTTCACATGTAAGGTGTATGTTCTGGTCTGAGATGGACTTGAGACCTGAAGAGTAACGTACCCGTAGGCCTGAATTTGAACCGGTACGTTGGTTGTCTGTCCTAGCGACATATCTACGGTTGGAGGTACTATTACATTAAACTGAGTGACACTGGTGGTTACGGAACCAGGCAGAGCCATCACGTTAGCCTCTCCCACCAGCTGGTCGTTGGTGTTATAGACAAGGACCGAATAGTTAACGTAAGGCTCTAGCGTGAATGTGGCCGATCCTCCCTGGAATGGATAGAGATTTCCATACCTTTGGGCGTATTGATAGGAATAATCATCATTATATATTCGAACATATCCCTGGTTTAGTCCCGTATTTACGGTCAAACAGGTAATGTCGGATGTATTCCACAACGGTCCCAGAGTGCCAGGTCCAGTAGTTATATACGCTGTTGGGAGGCCAGAAAATAGATAATAATAATAAAGGACTTGCAGGTTGGATGACGTTTCCGCTGTATCCGAACCGTAATTATAGGCATTTATCACCTCCTGGAAATTATGCCCGTTCCAGTAAAATAAGAGTAAATCGACGTTAGCCTGATCAATGTAGGTTGTTGACCCTCCCCCAGGTCCGGCTAGATCAAGTTCAGCATCATAGTAGTTACCACTTCCTGTGAGGGCACTTCCGTTTACTTCGAAATATACGTTAGAAGCACCACGGACATTGGTGACGGTGACCGTATCATAGTTTACCCACCCGTAACCGTCATTATACCAGAAATAAATAACCGGTTGGCCAAGATTATTGGTAGTGACGTTCACGAGAAGATCGAATGACGCAGGAAGTGATAGGGTAACGAAAGATCCTTGATCATAAGAGCGATCATAATAGTAAACTCGCGATGGGTACCCATTTCCAGTGAAGTTACCATACTGCCCATTTCCTTGAAGTGATGTAACGTTACCAAATGGCGCACTATAATTCCAGATATTATCTATAAAATAAATATTATTATTTATCGTATTAAACCGCGCGACGTCCTGTACCCACAGGGCGTAACTTACCCCGTTATATTTATAGTTAAGCACTACATTAAGCTGGAAAGTAACGCTGGTAGATCCCACCGGATTAAGAGCCTGTAGGCTGTTTATGTAAACCTGTCCTAAAAATTGTGTGGTGTGATAGGAATAGTCCCCATTGGGTCCAACCCCGTAATCTGCAATTCCCATAGGGGCCGGTTCAGAGGTATAAAATCCAGGCTGAAGATTCTGCGTATTACCAACTAAACCTATTTCACTATTGGAGTGAAAGTAATTACCAATTTCCCCAGTAGTTATGAGTGCTGGAAGCAGTAGGAAGGTCATTAGAATTATACCCTTTAAGTATCTCATGAATAGTAAGAGTAAGTTATTCTATATTAATTTTGCCTATAATCATTGCTCAATTTTGACGAGTTTGAATAAGTTAGGTGATCTGAAGCTATATCCTTCTAAAGATGTACACAGAACTTTCTTTATGGACTCAAATAAGCTATTGAAATTCAAGTTAACGCTGACAGGAAGCGAGAAAATCTTACGTTGTAGACAATGCTTTCCAAGCCGGTAAGTTAACCTCTTTACCCTTACTTTACCTTTCCTTAGACGACTTTACGATTAGGTATTTACAAAACCATTTAATTTTTTGGGTTCATTGAATGGTAATGGACTGCATCACGCTGACCAACGTTGTGAAGAGGTTTGGGACCACATACGCGTTGAATGGCCTCTCCTTCTCAATACCGTGTGGTGGCAGGTACTCCCTCCTGGGTCCCAATGGAGCCGGTAAATCCACGACCATGAAGATCCTCGCTGGACTGATAAGACCGGACAGTGGGGAGGCCCTCATCAAGGGGATGACCCCAGGGAGCAAGGAGGTCAAGAGGATCCTGGCTTACCTGCCCGAGGATCCCGTGCCCTACAGGATCCTGACCGTGAGGGAGAACCTTGAGTACTTCGCGTCCCTGAGGGGAATTGAGAACCCCAGGGAAAAGGCTGAGGAGATGATTGACCTGTTCGGGTTGAGGGAGTACGAGAGGATACAGGCCGGGAAGCTCTCCAGGGGGAACCAGCAGAAGCTCTCCCTTGCCCTTGTCCTGCTTCACGATCCTGAGATAGTGCTCCTGGACGAACCCCTGAACTATCTGGACATTCCAACGCAGGAGAGAATAATCAATATCCTGAGGGGAATGAACTCAACCTTCCTGGTCTCCACTCACATCATGTCCATTGCCTCCAGGCTCACGGACCACGTGGTCATGATCTCCAGGGGTAGGGTAATCTGGGCCGGGAGTATCCAGGAGCTCAGGGCCCTGGGGAGGGAGGACGAACCCATAGAGAGCGTGGTGTCGAGGATGATGACCGATGATCACTAAACTGTTGAAGGTCATCATACTATCCCGTTTCCCCAAGAGTACAATCCTGATGATCGTTCTACTGGACACGGTTCTCGTGGGGATGAGCCTTCCCGGGAGGAGTTTCTCACCTGCAATATCTCCAGAGTTCTCCCTCCTTTCCATTCTCTACATCACCTTCCTTGTGGGAATCTCGCCCTTCAACTCCAGGTTCAACCTCGTAACCAAGTCGGACTCCGACTTCCTGGTCATGCTTCCCGTGGACGACAGGGAATTGATAGCCTCATTTATCCTTGGATACTTCGTGGTGAGTCTTCTCTTTTCAGCCGTGTTTGTGGCATGGTTTGTTTATGCCCTGGGACTGGCTGGCCTCGTCATACCCCCCTTCCTCGCCCTCGCGATCTCATCCATGTCCGGGACTCTCTACAACTTGGACAACAGGAGGAAGGCCCTGGTGAGCGTGGTTATGGTGGCCTGGTTCCTTTCAGCCCTGCTGAGGTTCCCCTTCAGTCCCCTCTCCATGTTCGCCGGTTACAAATACGGCTACCTGATCCTTCCGGCGTTTTCCGTGGTGCTCCTTGCACTGGCCCTGAGAAGGTTCAACTACACCACGTTCTCCACCCTCTCCTACACTCCTCCAGGGAAGCAGGAGGTTAAGAGGGAGATCACCTTCAACTCCAGGAGTCCCTTCCTTCTCATGCTCAGCAGGAACCTGAAGATCTTTGAGATAGGAGGAAGAATGAACCTCATGGGGAGTTACACCTTCGTCTCGAGGAGAATTGAATGGTGGAAGATACTCTCCGTGACCACAGGGATTGGGGTGGTGATTTACGTGTTAAATCTCCTGGGTTTCAGGGGGTTTGCGCTGGGCTTTTACGTTCTACTCGGGACCTGGATATTCACGGTGTCATACTCCAACTCAGCCTTCATATCCGAACCAGTGTGGCTTGACATGAACGTGATGAGTCCCATCCAGTTCGCCAGGTATTACGTGTTGAGCAAGGCGGTATCAATCCTGTTGATGCTGTTGCCCATAGCCCTTTCCTTCCTTGTGCTGGGAAAGATAGGAATAGCTGTGGCAATGGTGGTGGACCTCCCCTTGAGCTCAATCATGATAATTTCCCTATACGCCAGGTTCTATCAGATCAACTTTCAGAATCCCATGACCTTCAGCCCTTCCCGTTACCTGGTGGGGATGTTGACGGTGATTCCACTGGTGGGGATAGTTCTGGTGGCGTTCCTTCCCATTCCGGGAGTTATACTTGGAGTTGCAGTGTTCGAGAGCATAATTTCCTTACCGTTCTTACTTGTCCCCGGTTACTGGAACAAGGTCGTGGAGAAAATCGTCACCACAGTATGACATGAAGGTTACTCACCTAGTTTAAGAGCTTGTTGACAGCGGGAGATGGATTGGGGGCCACTCCAGATTGTGTATTTAAGGAGCCTTTAGCGTGAAATACACAACAAACCGAGCTGGGCCCTGATTGGGAGATCAGGTTACTTCTTACTAAGTATTGCTTCCCGATCAGCTTAACCAGCAACATTAGACGCTTCCTTGCGACGTCTTTAACTCCCCGGTTAAAGAAAGCTAATTACCTCATCGAAGGAAATAGTGTATGGACCTCAAGATCACAGTCCTGAGCGATAACTTCTCATCCACGGTCATACCTCCCCTCCTCGGAGAGTGGGGATTCTCAGCCCTCGTGGAATACGAAGGCGTTAAGGTGCTGTTCGACGTGGGTAACTCGGGTGTTCCCCTGCTACACAATTCCTCCCTCCTGGGAATCGACCTGACGCAGGTTGACTATATTGTCCTCAGCCACGGTCACAGGGACCACACGGGTGGCCTCGGCAACCCAAAGCTCCTGAGGAAACTGAGGGGAAAGATGGTGATAGCTCACCCTGGCGTGTTTGAGCGAAAGCTCCTCAACTGGTCCGGAAGGATTCAGGACATTTCCATCCCCCTCTCCAGGGAGGAGATGGAGAGGGAGTTCTCCCTGGTCCTTACAAGGGATCCACTGGAGGTGGTGGAGGGGCTTCACTTCAGTGGGGAGGTGAAGAGGTTTGGCTTCCCCCAGTATACAGGAGGTCTCTACAAGGCCCTGAACTCCGTTGTACCGGATAACATGGAGGACGACGCATCCCTATACGTGAGCGGTGACAGGGGAGCAGTTGTGCTCACGGGTTGCGGTCACGCAGGAATCCTGAACATACTGTCAGACATGAAGGAGAAGGTCAAGCCAGGGGAAATAGAGGCTGTGCTGGGAGGATTCCATCTTCTCTCCTCTCCCCGGGATCATGTGGAGGAGGTGTTCTCAAGTCTCGTGAGACAGGCCAGAAAGGTGGGACCGGCACACTGTAGCGGAAACGTGATCAAGGCGTTAGCCCAGAACCAGAAGGTCTTCCTGGACATGGGAGTTGGGAAGGTCTTCAGGTTTACGGATCACAATTGAACTCCCGGGGTTTTTCAGAATGCAAGAGGTTAAGGCCACAGATGAAGAGCTGAAGAGGGTTTACGAGGACATACCCTCAAGTTACGACAGGGCTAACAGGTTCATTTCCTTCAATCAGGACGTGAGATGGAGGGCTGACCTGGTCAAGACGGCACTGAAGTTCTGCCCCAATCCCTTGTTAGTCCTGGATGTGGCCTCAGGAAAAGGGGAACTCACTTACGTTTTCAGAAAGTTCTCCAACGCTTACACTGTGATGATGGATTACTCTGAGAACATGTTAAAAGGAGCAGTAATTGAGGGAGATAGGGTACAGGGTTCCTTTGACTCACTGCCATTCAGGGATAACTCCTTCGACATGGTCATGAGTAGTTTTGCCCTTCACGCATCAGACGACGTGGAGCTGGTGATCAGGGAGATGGATAGGGTCTCCAGGCACCTGATAGCCTTCATTGCCATGGGTAAACCAGACAGTCCCTGGAAGAGGGCCTACGTGGGGTTTTACCTGCACTACCTGATGCCCTACATTGCCATGCTTGGCGGGGCTAAACCCCAGGATTACAGGTACATATACTACATATTCAGGAGGCTATCCACGAACCTGTATTACAAAACCCTCTTCTCCAGGTTGTTGGATATCAAGGTCTACAGGGAAATGGCCTTAAACCTGTTTTATTTCGTAGTTGCGGAAAAAAGAGAACGATAAAAAGATTCCTTTTCACGGGGCGTGAGCCAGGTGGGCCGGGATAGTCTCTATTCCTATTATCGCGCCCAGTATACCTGCAACGATCACTGCCAGCCAGAATAGCACGAAAACCACCATCCACGCGCCAATGGACGCCTTGTTTGTTCCCGATTGAGCTCTCCATCTATCTAGTGCCACTGTAACAGGGTAACCCAGTATTCCTGCAATGCCGTAGGCCGTGTAAAGCCCTAGCAGGGCCAAAGGTTCCTGAGTTAAGCCCAACCTGTAACCCACAACGCCGTAGTATATGGTAATCAACCCGGCGAAGAGGGCGAATATTCCCGTGGTCTGAAGTCTCTTCTCCATGTAAACTGCAATGGAATAGGAAAGAATGACGATACCCAGCAGGAGGTAAACATCGTAGAACAGGATGTTGTAGCTACCGGGTAAGGTCCAGGTGAACTCTCCCCAGAGAGCCATAATGGTAATGACCACGCCCAAGATACCTGCAGGTATAATGGAATCGTCTAAGCTCCTCTTTATGGCACTGTATCCCTCCTTTCTGAAGCCAAGGTAGGCCTGTATAGTGGTGTAAGATATGAGAACGGACACAAGGGGTAAGGTGAATAACATCAGGGCTAAATCATCTATGAATACCATTTCAATCACCAATTCATCCTCGATTTTCAAACCTTTAAATATAGCATATTTATTTATATTTTGTTTATAATTTCTAGCTATGTTATCCACGATTTATGTTAATTAATACTTTAAATAAATGGGAAAACCGCAAATATGTGCAATTGAGGGTTAATGTTGATACCGGTGAGTGGACGCTTGGCCTTCCCCACTTTCTACCCTTCTGATCGTGATGCTACTGTGGTCCTTGTGCGTATTATTTTAGTCTGCGCATCCAGGAAGTAGTGCCTACGAGGATCATGAGAAGGCTTTTCTCCCTGCTTAAGTTGTTCGGCCCGGATTTGAGCAGACAACATCTATCACTCTCGCCTCAGTCAGGCTCTTCAACCTGACGCATTGTTCTTTGGAACATGGAGTAATTCCAGGGCATATGTTCTAGCTTTGGAAATCTCCCAACTACCCGTGGATTAAGTTTTTGTTGAAATGTGGCGCTTACGAGAAGCTGGGCTTAAGGTCTCTAAATCAGGACGAATACCGCAATATTTGAAATAGTTAAGCAAAACCGAAAATATGCATGTTTCAGAGAAGCTATCCACAGGGACAAGAGTGGTGAGCTACCCTGCCCTGAAGGGCGAGGTTTTCCGAATCTTCATCCTAGAGAGTTTTGTTCTCAATCAATCTTTCTACCAGTTCGTCAAGGTTATCCTCGAACTCCGGATTCTCCGACAAATAAGTGAGAAAAATATCCATCGCCTTGATAATTTGGATTATCTCCTTTTGATGTTCCTTTACCTCTAAAAGGTATTCCTCTTCTTCTGGGGTTCTTTCGTAACTGTATCTGGGTGTATCTCCGGCAGCCTCTTCTAAATATGGGTATGATCAGTGCAATTTGGTAAATTGCGTGTAAAGCCTTACTTAGCTTCTCGGTAGCCGCTCCCATAAGAAATATCTTGTTATTTTCGTACCCCTCTTTCGCTGTAGGATCAACTTCTCTCTGAATATCGTCATAAAGCTTCAGTATTGTTTTAATATCTCCATGAGCATCCTTAACATAGCTCCGAAAGAGAGATTTGTATTTTGTCATTTTTATCCATTTATCAGCTCATGAATTCTTTTTTTATGATGGAGTAGTCACTGTATTTAGGATAATTGCTATACACATATACTAGTATATCTTTCCTGCTTTTAACAATCCACTTTTTGAAGAATTCTTTGACTTCAGGCTCCACTTCTTTCAAGTCCCTCCTCTCTTTCAAAACGTAGCTTCTTTTGTATCCCACTACGTCACCGGTGAAAGGATCAACTACAGGCTTCCTGAGTTCTTCCACTTCGCCTGTCTCAACCAGATCTATTAACGCATTATTCAATTCCCTGGAGTAAGGACCGAACAACCAAGGTTCGAACATCAGGCCCAGATTTTTTCCACCCTCCTCCTGGAGAAGAAAGAAGATTTTTTGGATCTTGGTCGCAATAACCTCAGTGCCCAGGTCGTTGCCAATCTGAATAAGTGCCTTCAGATAGTTCCGTAAGTATGACATATGTTATCTCGTTCTACCCAGATAAAAAAGGATATATTAGACAACATGAGTTCCATCAAAAAGAGTTGAAGAGAACATCTAGCTAATTTCAGGACATTATCTTCACTCTCTCATTCCTGTAATTTTAGTATAATCCGAATATCTTTTTATCTCTTCAAGAATTTCGTTCCATAAACCTGAGAGGTTCAAGGGCTCTACGAAGAGCTTCTCCTCCTCGTTGAGGTTGTGATCCAGAACGATCTTCACATACTTCTGAATCCAGTCCTTCCTTCCCTGGGAAATGGCACTTGTGCCGTATTTATCTATGAGGAGATGATCATTGCTGAAGGGTTTGGCCTTGTCTCCCAGAAGGGGAAAGACGTACTTGTCCTCTATCCTGGCATGCCATCCCACCACAAAGGAGTGAGTCTCCCAGAGAAGGGATAGCCCCTGTTGAGGGTTCTGATCCAAAATTTCCTGGGCTATGGAGAACCTGAGGCGAATTACCGCATGTTCGAATCTCAAAAGATCCAAGAGGTCATGAACGAACATGAAAATACATTGTGAAGCAAGGATTAAATCTCTTGACTTGAGCGACTAACTGTCCGGGATAGAACTCACGTCAACCCAGCGACGCGTTTCCCACGGAATCAGCGTTACATTTCCCCTAAAGCTAAAATTTAACCCTTCAATTGCACGGGATCCCGTGAAGATAGGTTACGTTTCCACCAACTACTCCATGGGGTGTAAGGCTGACGCAACCTTCAGGTTGAAGAATCTTACAGAGGAGAAGGTGATTGAGACCGCGTCCTCAAACCTGAACTGCCTCAAGAGAATTCTGAAATGGAACGTGAGCAATGATATTCTCTTCTTTAGGATTAGCTCCAACACCGTTCCCTTCGCCTCCCATCCCATGAACACCGCGAACTGGAGAGAGGAACTTAGGGGCTTGCTCAAGGAGGTCGGTTCCTTCATCAGGGACCACTACCTGAGGATATCAATGCATCCTGGACAGTTCACGGTTATTAATTCCGAGAAAAGGGAGGTGGTTGAGGCTAGCGTGAGGGAGCTGGAGTATCACGCGGATCTGCTTGACCTGATGGGCGTTGAGGGAGTCATACAGATTCACGTTGGGAGCGGTAGCGGAGGGAAAGAGAGGGGATTGGCGAGGTTCGTGAGGGGTTTCTCCCTTCTGCCGGAGAGGGTTGCCAGGAGGATCGCGGTGGAGAATGATGATAGGATATATACCCTTCGCGATTGCCTTGTGCTTAACAGGGAGCTGGGAATACCCGTGATATTCGACAACCTTCATCATCAGGTTAACAGCAGTGGAGAGGGACTATCTGAGGCCTTCTCCCTGGCCCGAGAAACGTGGAGGGGAACTCCAATGACCGATTACAGCTCTCAGGAGCCCGGTGAGGAAGCGGGGGTTCACGCCAGTACCCTGGATGAGGACGACTTCAGAAGATACGTTCAGGAGATATCCAGGGTGGGAGACGCTGACATCATGCTGGAGATAAGGGATAAGGAAAGAAGCGCACTGAAGGCCGTTCAGGTTCTGAGATCCATGAAGGTGGGAAAATCAAGAACCTAGGTCCTCAGTTCACACGCAACAACTCAACCTGCTCACATCGGAGCGGAACGCCAATGCCACTAACCTGAGGGACTCCGCAATCGTGGGAAATACGTGGACTGTCTCCACAAGATCGTCCACGCTCGCCCCGAGTCTGATCGCCAGCGAGGCCTCACCAATCATCTCCGCCACGTTCTCCCCCACAGCGTGAACTCCCACCACTTTCCCGTTCAGGGTAACCATCTTAACGAATCCGTCCCTGGCGTCCAGTATCTCCGCCTTGGCCACTGAACTCATGGGTAGAACCCTCGACTCCACCTTACCCTCCCTTGTTCTGGCCTCAACCTCAGTGAGACCGACCCTGGCGAGGTTGGGCTGGGTGAAGATGACCTGAGGAACGGCATTCTCGTCAATTGTCTTATGAGAGCCCGTCAGTGCGTTCTCGACAGCGACCGAACCCTGCCTGCCAGCGAGAGCCTCCAGCATCTTACCTCCAAGCACGTCGCCCGCCGCATAAACGTTAGGATTATCCGTCCTGAGCTCCTGATTCACCCTGATTCCTCCCCTTTCATTCAGGGAAATACCAGCATTTTCGAGTCCCAGTTCAACGTTGGGTTTCCTCCCTGTGGCGAGGAGTATCTCATCTGCCTCCACCTCACCCTTGTCTGTGACCACCACCTTCCCTGCACCTCTCCTCACTTCCTTAACCCTGACCCCCGTAACCACGGATATCCCCTCCCTCTCCATGATCCTTCTGGCCTCAATCGAGGCCTCCGGTTCCCAGTCAGGGATAAGCATGGAACTTCTCTGAAGAATTGCCACATCCACGTTCATCCTCCTATACATTTGGGCGAACTCAAGGGCCAGGGCCCTACCCCCTATTACGACCAGGGAGTCAATTTTCCTGTCCGGGGACAAGGCCTCCCTGTTGGTCCAGAACCCAACCTCCCTTATCCCTGGGATATCCGGTACCAGTGGAGATGAACCCGTTGCGATCAGGAATTTCTCCGCCTCAATAACTTTACCGTTAACCTTCACAGCGTGGGGTGACACGAACCTGGCTTCTCCCTGAATCAGTTCCACGTCATAATAGGAGAGAAGATCCTCGTACTTGGTCTTCCTCATCTCCTGAACCAGGAGGTCCTTCTCCCGAAAGGCTGTGAATTCCGGGTAGACTTCGCTTCCGGTGACTTCTCTCGCCACCTTATAGATCTCTCCGACGTGTAACATTCTCTTGGAAGGAACGCAACCCACATTAACGCAGGTACCTCCCACTTCTCCCTTCCCTATGAGAACCGGTTTTACCCCCAGTTCGTTTGCCTTAATCATGCCTGCAAATCCGGATGCCCCATAGCCAATGATGGCGAGCTTATACATCTCTCTTCACTAACAGCAGTGCTGGTTCTTCTCAAAGGCATCCGCGCAATGGGAACAGCAGAAGTAATGAACCTGACCGCCTATCCTCCTTGTATACAGGTTTTCAGGGGTGAGTGGCTTACCACAGGTCTCGCATTTGTCTCCCGTTGATGCCTCGGGATTAATTCTAAGATTTAGCTTCATAGAGATATATCCTCGTCATCACTAATAAATATTTCTACACTTGAACAGTTGTTCATATATGATCTAAAGATATCCAAACATCAGCATCATGAGGAAATGTGGTTCATCTCCGAATCATCAATGAGGAGGTGCCCGTTCCTTTCTTCCCAGGTCTCGCCACACCCCATAACCTTACTGAGGTACACAGGTTCGTCTGCCCTCTCCACGAGGAAAGAGTTTCCTGACCCGTAAGCTTAACAGCCTTGATCGAACCCTGAGAAGGTGTGTGAGAAAGGCCCACGTAATGCTTTGAGAACTCACGCTTCGACGCTTCAGTACCAACCTGTAATGCTAAATAGGAGAGGCAGGAGATCTTCAAATCTCGGAGATTTCCTGCTATACTCATGTTAATTCTACAATACGAATTTGAATCTGCTCGTAACATACCAATCGGTCCCTGAATCTTATAAAAATAATTATAATTAGAAATAGAAAATATATAGGAAAGTTTTTATACCATGACAATTATAAATAATAGAGTCCCTTGATCGAAAATATTGAATTCACGGTTGATCATCCCAGGGAAGTAGTCCTGTCCAGATTAACCAATCCCTTCTTTTTCGTGGGAAGTTTGGGACATGTGGCCATCCTTGAGCTATATGACGAATCCTCCCAGAATTTCGTCATGCCGTCCCAGGCAACTTCCCCCAACTACACGAAATTTCACGTAGCTTACCTCTTTGGTTCGGGAAAGGCCTGGATAAGGGTTGGAAATGGGGTGAAAACCAGGGAAGGATTCCTTGAAGGACCTATATACTCGCCTTTGGGTATCTCCTACAAGGGTGAACTGCTTGATCACCAGACGAAGTTTGAAATTGATATCTCAGCTAGCAGAGTGAATGACGGGACAAAGGTTAAGATCATGATTAATACCTCAGATGGGTCCAGTATCTGGCTGAGAGCTTCAGGTTTCAATTTCTCTGAACTAGTGGAACACATGATCAAGGGACACGTGATTCCCATACTGGGCAGGTATCCCATATCCAAAAGCGTCTGCTGATCAAGCGAGCTACGCCGTCCTTCACGGCAGACACAAAATCATCCCCTTGAAGATAAATCTAAATTATAAAAAACGATTCCATAATTTTAATATATTTAGATATAAATTCATCGATAACCTCGTTCATGAAAACTAAGAAAGAGCCTGAAATTCTTTCGACTCACCTCTCCCTTTGCCTGAAACATAACCTCCATCACCACTTAGGACTTCCCTCCTAAAAACACGAAAAACAATAAACGATAGTAATAACGATAGTAATCACTGAAAATCTTTCGACTAGTTTTCATGCAAAGATACTTAGCCAAAGACTCCTATTGTACAAAGATCTTACTGGAAACAGTAACGTAAAATGTATACTATGCAACTAACTCACTGATATTACTTTAATACCTAAGATACTATGTATCTTATCCCTTTTAGAAAATATATCTTTATCAAAAGTTACAAATTTTGTAGCTCCAATTATTTTACTTAGAACTAAGTGTAGTAGATCTAAAGTCCTTAACTTTAATGTATAGTATTTTAAAGCTTCTTTAAAAGCAATGTTCAAATCTGGTTCTATCAACTTAGAGCCTACTTTATCTATAAAAATAGAAAGCTAGTTCAATAGGTTTATCAAATCCAGCTCTAGTATAGACAGATGCTAGTTCAAGTAGAACCAATCCTGATACAACCTTATTATCATCTTCAATATTTTCATCTAACTTAATGGCCAGTTCATGGTTACTGTCCTTTTCATCCATAAATGAGATAATAAAGCTACTATCTAAATAAATCATTGACGTCCCTCTTCTAAGATCTTGGACAAACCACCGTGTTGTATTCTATAGTTATTTTTCTTGAGTTCCTCAACACCCTCAGAGATTTTCTTCCAAAAATCCAATTCCTGTTTAACTTTCTGAATTCCAAGCTCTATCATTATATTAATTGCGTTAGATCTACTTTTAGCCATTCCATATCTTACCATCTCATCGGCTAATTCAGCAATCTCTTTCTTTACTTTTACTGTGATAGGAACGGACACTATGGAACACCTAGGTACACTATCGGAAAACTAGTATTTTAAGTTAGATTTTTCTTACCACAATTTTGCAATGTGAAGCAATTAGCATGCTAAAGGTGAACTGTCCCGCCCGCATGATGGGACTTCCCAGTTCATTGATCATGCTCGATCACCCTCCATTCATAGCGTCGAATGGAACCCATCCTTGACGCCCCGTATGGGAGGGTTAAGGTGGTATTGGACTCCGCAGGCTTGATTTCGGTTCCATCCCTAGGCGGTCATCCCACAGCTATTACCGTATGATGGTGTTTACCGGGCCACAGTTGATGTATATATTATCATTTAAAACCTTTCTTCGGGGCTGTCCATCCCTCGCGATGAGGGCCTTTCGCCCCCTTAACTCTCAAAGAGATAAACTCTTCAGGTATATTTGGAAATAGCATCAAGTTACTATCTTTTCCCTTACCGTCCTGTGAAAGGGGGAATTTTCCACAAAGTCGTAAACCAAAACATTCGTGTCAACTACCGCCGTATGCATCCTCTGCAAGCCTATCTACCTCCTCTGGAGAGAGGTTCTCTGCCCCCTCAACTCTCACAGATACTTTCATTTTAACCCTCTTCTTTCCATGACCTAGCTGTCTTCTCAACAACTCGTTTAACACGTCAGATATATGCCTTGTATTTCCGTATTCCTTGATGGACAGCTTCACTAATTCCCTGTAAATATTTTCGTCCAGACGGACAAGGGTCTTTTTCATCATCTAGATATCTAGTTAGCTAAATTCGCCTATATCCTTATCCACCTATACCCCTGCTTGTAACCCAGAACTTTTTAATTTCACATTTGGATCTACATGGTGTCCTCAGACAAGGAAAGGATCCTTTCCAAAATAAGGGAACTCAAGATAGGAAAGGAGGAATTGCTCAAATACCTGCAAAGTGGAGATAAGGACATCAAGCATGAGGCTTGGATCGCTGCCGAGAAACTTATCAGCCAGGGAAGGCTCGGCTTGGAATCACTCCTCTGCTTTCCGGACCACGGAACACGGTACAGAGTATGGAATTTGATTCCAGGTCTCACGCAGGTTAACAGGGAGGCTGTTCTCCACGACATCCCCTGTTTACTTGAACTACTCAAGGATGAGGATCTCAACGTGAGAAGGCTGACATGGTACGTCACTCTGCCTAAGCTCCTGGATTACGTGAACCTTGAGGACGTGAGACGACTAACTGCTTTCTGCAAAGAGGTAGCTGTGGGAGAATGGAAGGACCTGCTGGATGAAACCTGCCGTGAAATACTGGGTTGACCACTCAAGACCCGTTATTTTATACAACAATTCATGTTAAAACATCTATCATCATGTTCATTACAATTGATGGTGAATTTATATACGCGGATTTCGTAATTAATGATGAAAAAGAATGGTAAGAATTATCGTCTCCATTAAACAGGTCCCCGATGCTGACGATCTGAGAGTTGATCCGGTTACAAACACGCTGGTTAGGGAAGGGGTTCCTGCCGTGGTTAATCCCCCGGACCTTCATGCCATAGAGGAGGCTGTGAGGCTCAAGGAGAAATATGGTGGTAAGGTCACGGTGATAACCATGGGTCCACCTCAGGGCGAGCAGGCGCTTCGTGATGCCCTGGCCATGGGTGCGGATGACGCCTATCTCATCACCGATAGGACAATGGCCGGAGCAGATACCTGGGCCACCTCTTACACGCTGTTCAAGGCAATTCAGAAGCTGGGTGGGGCAGACCTATATCTCTTTGGAAGGAGGGCAGTGGACGGGGAGACGGAACAGGTGGGTCCCCAGACCGCAAAGTGGCTGGGGATACCGGTGATCGGGTACGTGAAGGAGGTGAAGGAGGTGAATGAAAGACATGTTGTTGCGGTAAAGTCAACGGAGGTGGAGGAGGTTACCATGGAGTCTCCAATCCCGGCAGTTCTCACAATAATGGATACAGCCAATAAACCAAGGGAACCAGACATCAACTCCCTGATCAGGGCGAAGTCAGCCAAAATAGTCAAGTTCTCCAAGGATGATATTGGGGCGGAACCGAACAAGATTGGGCTTGCGGGTTCCCCAACGAAGGTGATAAAGGTTCATCCTCCACCCAGGACGAGGAACCCGGAGATCAGGAAGGCGAGTGAACCGGGAGCCATAGACTGGCTTGCGGAAAAGATAAGGGAATCGCTCAAGGAGGATTCCTCCAGCACCGCGCAGTACGTGAAACCCCAACCCAAGGTGAAGGTTCAGGGAGAGGTATGGGTTTACGTGGATCACGTGAGTGGAACTCCAAACCTGGCGTCCTTTGAGATCATGGCAGAGGCCAGGAGGATCGCTGACCTCATGTCCACTAAGCTGGGAGCAGTTATCGTGGGAGACAGTGTTGACTCCCTGGTGGAGCTCTCCTTCAAGCACGGTGCAGATAAGGTGTATCACGCGGTAACCAGGGGTTACAACTATTACGATAATGACGTGTTCACAATGGCCCTTTCCAAGGTTATTCAGAAATACAAGCCCGAGGCAGTCCTGTTCCCTGGGACCAGGAACTCCAGAGAGCTCGCATCAACCACAGCGATCACGGTGAATACGGGGCTGATAGCTGACTGCACCAGCTTTGAGGTTGATGACAAGGGAGTACTCAACTCCACCAGGCCGGACTTTGGAGGAAAGGAGATGTCCACGATCATCTGTCCCAATTCCAGGCCCGTGATGGTGACCGTGAGGCCAGGGGTGTTCAGGCCGATTCGATTGGAAGGAAAGGGAGAGGTGATAAGGGAAGAAATCGAGGATCTCTTCACAAGGTTCAAGGTTCTGGACAGGAAGGCCCTGGAAAAGAGGAACGTGCTGGCAGAGGCTGAGGTGGTTGTGGGTGTGGGGAGAGGAATAAGGGATCCCTCCAATATCAAGATGATTGAAGAGCTGGCCTCCAAACTAGGTGGAGTGGTGGGGGTCACGAAACCTCTCGCTGATTCAGGATGGTATCCCAAGGACAGGCAGGTGGGACAGACCGGGACAACCATAAGACCGAAGCTCTACATCGCTGTGGGAATTTCCGGGGCAGTCCAGCACCTGGTGGGCATCTCTGGAGCTAGGAAGGTCATTGCCATAAACAACGATCCTGAGGCACAGATCTTCGGCAATGCCGACTATGGTCTGATTGGGGACCTCTTTGAGGTAGTGCCAGAACTGATAAGGAGGTTATGAAGATGTACGACGTTATCGTAGTTGGTGCAGGACCTGCAGGAAGTGCTGCTGCCCTCAAGGCAGCCAGCATGGGGGTAAAGACCCTTGTACTTGAGAGAGGGCCAGAGCCAGGGGCCAAGAACGTATCGGGAGCAATGGTCAGGGTAGATGAGCTGAAGGTATTTGACGTGAAGAACATCCCCGTGGAGAGGGAAGTGAAGAGGGTGAGGCTGACGCTGGGGAATAGCGGGGAAGTTTCACTGGAGATAAAGCCCAGGGAGAGGCTGATAAACGTGGGAAGGCTGAAGCTGGACAGGTGGATGGCCTCCCAGGCGGAGAGTGCTGGCGCGCTTGTCCTGACCAAGACCAGCGTCCTGAAACTTAAGCCCGAGGGAGTGGTAACTGACAGAGGAGAGGTACAGGGAAAGGTGATAATCCTCGCAGAGGGTGCCAATGCCCTGGTGTCCATGGGAGTAGGGTTGAGGAGAGACCTTACTCCAGAGGAGACCGTTCAAACGGTGAAGGAGGTGTACTCTCTCAACAAGGATGAGGTGAACAGGAGGCTGGGCCTATCCACCGATCAGGAGGGGCTGGCAGTGAGATACCTGTTCCAGGACCCCGTCCCTGGAGCTGGATTCCTGTACACCTACAAGGATTCCATAGCCTTTGGCGTGGGAGTGCACATGACCTCACTCATCTCCCACAGGATTAGACCACAGGACGTTCTTGAGGAGGTCAAAAGAACGCTCGGTATCCAAGAGCTAGTGAAGGGTTTCTCACTGAGGGAGTACTCCGCCAAGATCATCCCTGAGAACGGTTTTCCGGCGTGGAAGCCATGTTCAGGTAACGTGTATCTGGCTGGGGATGCCCTGGGTCTGGTTAACCCCGTCACCTTCAACGGAATAGGTCCCGCGGTAATCTCAGGGGCCCTTGCGGGGGAGTACGCAGTGAGGGGAGAATGTCAGGGTTACGAGAGGGCTCTCCTCGAGGACAGGGTTGTGTCCCAGTCTGTCAAGATGAGACCCCTGGTAAAGGAATTGTTGAGGGAGGAAAACATGAAGTCTTACATCTCCATGGCCACGGAGCTCTCCTCGTCCTGGATCACCGGAGATCTCTCCCTCGATGCCGTGAAGAAGAACTCATGGAAACTGTTCAAACACGCGTTACTTCTCATGGGTGCTCTATCATGAGAGTTGAGGAGAAACTTTACACCTTGAGATACAAGAGGGATGAAGAACCTCATCTAAAGATAAGGGATCCGGCGCAATGCCTCAAGTGCGAACAGGAGTACGGAATGCCACAACCGTGTATAGCGGTGTGCCCCGCGAACGTCTATAGTTGGGATGGACACAGACTGGTGCTGTCGTACGAGAACTGCGTTGAGTGCGGTGGATGCAGGATTGCCTGTCCCTTCCACAACATCGCCTGGAGTTATCCCAGATATGGTCTCGGGATGTCCCTCAGGTATGGTTAAGTCAAAGTTTTTTAACTAGTAGGTGTTATAATATATGATAATGAATGTTGGACAATTAGTTGTAAAAAAGTTAGTTTCACTTCCTGTTTCCTCCTCCATGAGAGAGGTCGCGAAAGTTATGAAGGAGAATGACGTAAGTTCGGTTATACTCACCAACGAAAAGGGAGAGATTGTGGCCATAGTGACTGAGAGGGATATAACGAGGGCAGTGGCGGACGGGCTCGACTACTCCACCCCTGCGGGGAGAATAGGGAATGGTCCAGTTATCTCTGTGGAAAGGGATTTACCCCTTCTTGAGGCACTGGAGCTGATGGGAGAAAAGAAGATTCGCCATCTCCTCGTGAAGGATAAGGACCAACCCATAGGTGTGGTATCCTTAAGGGAAGTTGCAAACACGATCTCCCTCATGAACTTTGCAGACTCCTACTAGTCTTTTTGAACTCCCTTTCCTTTTTTAAAGCTTGCCTAGTTTGCGTGTATTTCATTTTAACGTCTCCTTGACTCTGAACATATGATGTGGGTAAGCTATCCGCCCTGAAGGGCGAGGTTTTCCGAATGCTTACAACCATCTTATTCATCCACTATTCCCACCTTCCTCATCAAGATTACCCCAATGGCCATCACGAGAGCCAGAATCGCGAGCAGGACTCCCCGAAAGCCCAGAAATGTTATCCCTATACCGGACACAAATGAGGTGGCAGAGCCCATCATGGTTAACGACGCGAAGAAAATACCGTTGGCTATGCCCCTCATTTCAGGTGGAACTCTCCTCGTTATGGCCACGGTGGAGAGAGGCATGGTTATACCGTGCGGTACCCCGAGTATCGCCAAGGTGACCAGAAACTCAACCAGGGACCTTGAAAGGATCATGATCACTATACCTGTCACCGTGAGACAGAGGGACAGGGTTACCCCTCTCTTCACCCTCTCCACAGGGTATATGGACATGATCAGTCTGGTTAGAAGAGAGGCAAGAAAGAAAAGGGAAAACCCTACCTCCACCTCAGAAAGGGTTGAACCAAATCTCTCCTTCATGTAGATCCCACCGAAAGTGAGAAGAAAGGAGAAGATGAGTTCGTAGCTGGCTATGTTGAGGATTGCCACCGTAAGCGCTGGATTTCCCACGATCCTGGTCCTGCTCGAACTGGGGGAGATCCGTGCTTCGCTCAGGAGGGGTAGGGCAACCAGTGGCGCCAGGGCAAACCCAAGGAAGACCCCACGAACTCCCAGGACAGGAAGCAATTTGGCCTCAAGAAGTGGTCCCACCACCAAACCTATGCTGAGGGATAGAGCATATACGTTCAATAACCTTTCCCTCGTCCTCCTCTCCTCTTCTTTTCCTGAAATGGTTATCAGGTTGGGCATGATGAGACCCAGTGCGCCCCCAGAGGTACCAGTTACGATCCAGACAGATGAGGAGGAGACCTTTGATAGCAATGCCAGGGACAGGGAGTACAGGAGGATGCTGGAGAGGAGAACAGGCCTGCTGGAATATCTAACGAGAAAGGCACTCCCCACGAAGGTGGTCACGGTGAACACGGCGCTCAATGCGCCCACACCTAAACTGGAGAAACCCAGTGAATACCTGGCGAGGATCGGAAGGGTAGTTGAGATCACGTTACTCGAGGCCCTTATTAACAGGGTGGATATAACAATGGTCAGGGCTAGAAGAACTATCCTCCTATCCATGGAGCTTCACAGATTTTGATTAAAAAGAAATCATTTGCTTTGACCCTTGGTCGTCTCCACTACTCTCTCTTCATAGATCACGGTTTTACCCCTGAGAGCTGAAGCTATGGCAGCCGCAAATGACAGCCCAGATGCGGTGAAGAAAGCGATCTTAAGTGCCTTCATGAAGGCGGGAGCAATCACGTTGGAGAACCAGGTATTTGCAGTTATGGTGGAGATCACGGAGCTGGTAATTGAGCTGGCCACAGAGGCAGGAAGCTGGGAGAGTATGGCTGATACCGGGTTGTATCCCAGAAACGCTGCAAATATGGCTGCGGTGGGAGGTATCCTAGTCATGTAGGGAATCAACTGCGGGGCGCCAGCGGATGTTAACGCCGTGGAGAGGGTTGTGGGCAGGATCACGTAAAGCACTTCAATGACAATGGTGAAAAACACTCCAATGCTCAACGTGCTTCCGGTGTTGGTTAACATGGCCCTTATGCCAGACGCTGATCCCCTGTGACGTGGAGGAGACGCATTCATCAGGGAAGCAGTGTTGGGAGATACAAAGAGTCCATTCCCCAAGCCCATCATGAAAATGATGGTGGCAAATTCCGGATAATTGAAATTATATGGCAAAGTGGTCAAGGCCAGAAGGCCTACCCCTAGTATCACCAGCCCCAGGGTTGCAAGAGTCCTAGCCCCATACCGATCCGATAGTCTCCCGGCTACGGAACCCATTATTCCGAATCCCGCAAGTAGGGGAAGCAGATATATCCCAGCCCAGAACGGGGTGACCTCGTAACTGTAGCCGTGTAATGGTAACCATATGGCCTGTAAAAGCAGAACCAGCATCAGCTGAAGGCCACCGAAAGCCAGTTGGGCCAGTATTATAGCAGCTGATGCCATGGAGAAGGCCCTTATCTTAAAGAGTTCCAGCCTGAACATGGGATCAGGAACCTTGGTTTCCACGAAGAGGAAGACGCCCAATAAGGCCAGGCCTCCCACTATCGCAGAGATCACATATGGATTTGACCATCCAGTTACCTGATTCCCGTAGGGGAGAATACCGTAAGTTATTCCCACCAGAATGAGTATTAAGGACACTGCAAATAACACGTTGCCTGGAATATCTATCTTCTGATTCCTCTCCGGCTTACTCAACTGCTTCAGTGACCTCATGGACCAGATAGTTCCAAGGATACCTATAGGGACATTCACCAGGAAAACATCTCTCCAGTACACTGAGGCCAATATACCGCCTATGATTATCCCGGCCACTCCACCAAAGATTCCTATGACCCCGTTAAGTCCCAGTGCGAATCCCCTCTCCTTGGGTGGAAACGCCTCGGAAAGGATGGCGGCACTATTTGCCATCAGGAGTGCTCCTCCCACTGCCTGCATTACCCTGTACAGCACCAGCTGGAGTGCAGCCACATCTCCCTGTCCAGGCGTCAGGTAAAGGAGAACTGAAGCTATGGTGAAGATGAGGAAACCCAGGTTGTACATCCTCACCCTCCCGAAGATGTCCGATATCCTGCCCAGATTCACCACGAGGATGGCAGAAACTATGCTGTACCCAAATAAAATCCACAATAGATACTGAAATGAGTTAAAGGGGTTTATTCCTATTCCTCGGAATATTGCTGGTAGGGAGATCAACACAATATTGGCGTTCATGAAGCCCATGAAGACGCCAAGACTGGTGTTGGATAAAGCAATCCACTTGTACTGAACCATATAGTTAGAAGGTTAATCTTTATTTATTAAAGTTTCTTTACATGTTGTGTGTCACGATTTAAAATAGTTGATTTTTCACATTTTAAAATATTGAATTTATGAAAGCAGTGATCATGATTTCTTTCACTGAGTGAAATGCGTTACGTTAAATAACACTGTAAAAACGCTTTTATGCGTTGAGCATTAACTTCTCTCATGGAGATAACGAAAAGCGTAAAGCTGGAACACGGATGGGATGCCACAAGTACCATTCTCTCAGATCCTAGATTCGTGATCCCTAGGATGTTTCCCGTGGTGAAGGAGCTGACTGTTAATGGCTCGGAGTTTGTGGGCAAGGGAAGGTACGCCATGAGGGACTTCGAGATGTCCGGAACTGTCTTCAAGGGAGTGGACATAAGATATGTCTTTCAGATAAAAAGCGGAGGAATAGGGACGGGAAAACTTGTGTTTACTCAGAACGGTGACACGTTGATCCTTAAATTTGAGTATGAGGGAGTGTTCGAACGCACATTCTCCCTAATGTCCAGGGACAGATGGATCAATGGATTCCTGGAGAAACTCAACGAGGAGATCAGACTTGAACGAATTAAGAGAAAGATATGATCTTCTCAAGGTCTAGTTTTGACCTGATTGCATGAATCCGACAAACCCATTCCGGGAAGATGGTCCTTGAAGGGTTCTAAATCGACACCTCCACATATCCTTTTATATGGAGGAGATCACCTATCATGTGAACCTTTTCCAGAACAATCCCAACATGAAATCGGAACTTCTACAATACTGCAAGAAAAGACTGGGTCTGACTCCGGGAGAGGAGGTTCTGGAGGAGTTTCAAGATATCTTCGGGGACTATGACGGGGAACTGTCCAGGAGCGAGATCCAGTACAATACTGAAAATCTGGATTCACTGAAAGAAATTCAGGCTTTCCTGAGGTTTCCCACGTACCTGGAGCCGAAACATGACGGAACGCAGATAGTCATGAGGGTTGATGATAGAATCCACATGAAGCATAAGAACGGGACGGAAGTGGATAAACAGGACCTTGGGCTCCTGCTGGGGGTCTACGCCAGGTTTAAGGGCGACCTGCTGAAGCTGATGGAATTGATGAGGGAAGAGAAGGTTGTTGTCAAGATGGAGATTTTCGGAAGAGAGTATACCCCTTTTAACGTGGAGAGGGAACCCCTGAACTTCAGTGTTTTTGACGTGCTGAGGGAGGGAAGATACCTGGAACCTCCCGAGATAACCCTACCTCACGCTGTGGAGTACATGAGAGTGAGGACCCCTCAGGATATTGATGCGGAGAGAGTGATGAGCTGGTTGAGGAGCAAGGAAGGGGTGGTGATAAAGGTCTTCGACAACGGGGAGCTCAAGGAAATGAGAGTGGGAAGAAACTTCAATATGTTAACCTTCAAGTACAAACCCTTCACAAACCTTCTGGAGGATGAAGCCAAGAAGCTGAAACTCAGGGTGGACAGGAAGATGCTGGCCCTGGCCGTGTCAGAGATGGTGACAGAGTACGTCAAGGACAGGTCATTGACCGTGGAGGAGATAATGGACAGGGTAGTGAGGGATCATCCGGAGCTTCAGGACTTCATGAGGGAGAAAAGGGAAGTGCTGACAGGGTTCTGGACAGAGAGCGAGGTGATTAAGTCCCTCCTGGAGTCGTTCAACCAGAGGGCCTAGCTCGGTTTGTTGTGTATTTCACGTCAAAGGCTCTAGTGTGTGGATTTTCTGAAAACTAAGCCTTATCCATCGTGACACCACGGCTCAGCTAAGCCTTATCCTGACGTGATTCATTTAAATACTCCACACACCACAAAGTCTTCTAAACAACGGGGTAGCCCCCAACTAGATGTTTCCCGTTACCTTGCCTCACCTTCAAGTTCCCTCCTCAACTCCATGAGCCCTTCCTCAGCAGTCATTGGTTTATGACCCAGCAACATGGCCCTGTCAACATTCAGGGATGAGTTCAGGGGTCTCCTCGCGAGCCATTTCATATCCCTGGAGTAAGCAGGTCTCACCAGCCTCTCATCAAGACCGAATGTTCTGGCCAGACTCAGCGAGAAGTTGTACCTGCTGATCTGAGACTTACCGGCAAGGTGTAACACACCCCTAACCCCCTTCTCCACGCTTTCCTTCAGCATGAGGGCGAAATTAGTGTTGAGGGTGGGAGAGGTAATCTGATCTACCAGAACATTTACCGGCTCCCCGGCCCTCAACTTCTTCAATAACCAGAGGGCGAAGTTATCCTTCCCGCTGGCTGGATTGCTACCGTAAGGGGTACTGGTCCTGACCACCAGGCTGTCCACCTCCCTCGCCACCTTCTCCCCCTCTAGCTTTGTCAGACCATACACGTTCACTGGGTTGGGTTCATCCTCCTCGCTATAATTTCCCCGGTTTCCATCAAATACATAATCTGTGGAGATGTAAACCAGAAGGGCGTTACTCTTCCCTGCAACCTTAGCAATTTCCCTGGTTACCTCAACGTTCATTAGCCTGGCCAGCTGGGGTTCCCTTTCGCATCTATCCACGTCAGTGAGAGCTGCAGCGTGAATTATCACGTCAGGTGACAGGTCCTCAATAGGCTTCATGTTGAGGGCGCTTAAATCCATGATAAGATGTCTAGAGGTTTCCGGCTCGCTCCTGTTGTATACCCCTATCACCTCCTCGTTCTTGAACGCCTGAACTATCCTCTTTCCCAGAAGACCACCAGCTCCTGTCACTACCACTCTCATGAGGATAATACCTCCCTCTAACGTTTAACGTTATTGTCCTAACACAGCTTCAAGGTTGTGTTGAGATCAGCGTTTCCACGGGGCTTTACCATAAACTTATTAAGTAAAAAAAGATTATCATTTCTAAATGAAAAATGAGAATTTCTCTCATTCTTTCTGAGGAAAATAAAACACTTGAAAGGGATCTCTCCGCGTTGATGGACGTGAGGGCTTTCTACATGAAGTTTTACCCGGGCCACGGGGAGACTCACAAGGAAAGGGAGAGGATGTTCCGAGAGCTTTCCGAGATCAAGGGTGAAGTGGAGAAGGGAGATCTGATACTTTACGCAAGATCTTACGGTGTCTTCTCTCCGCATGGATGGAAACTGCTTCACAGGTTCTTCTCAAAACCCGTGCTCATCGCCACCGAGGAAATAGTTAAACAGGTGAGTGGAAAGAGCATCTTCCTAGTAAGTCCATACAATCAATACAGGCATGATTATGAGGTGAAGTGGTTGAGAGGGTTCAATACCAGGGTTGTGGGTTCAGTTGCCCTTGGAAGAACTGGTGGAGAGGCCATATCCAGCACTCCTCCCCACCTCGTGGAGGGAGCTGTGAAGATAGGTCACGAGAATCCTGAGGCTGAGATGATATACGTGGCATGCACCATTCTCTCCACCCTTCCTTACCTTCATAGGCTGAAGGGAGAAAAACCTGTGATAACTGCGTCATCCGTACTGGTTGAGGGAGCAAAATGGAGTGGATAGAACAGAGGATACGGAGGTGCAGGTCAAGGTCCTGCGAGGAGGTCCTTCTCTTCATATCCGATAACCTCTTCAGGACAAGGAGAAACACGCTGGACATCATCGATCAGGTTCCCTCCGGATGGTCTGGCCTGCGAAAACTTGTGAGGGATTATGTGCGGAGATCCATGGCCATTTACCATGACCTGATTTTTGGGGAGGAGATCAAACGCGCTGTCATGGAGGGCTATCGAAGTGCCCTGAGAGGTAACCTCCATTCCGCTGAGGAGAGCAACAGGTTTATCCTGGAGAGGTTCTGTCTCTCAAAGTTCGTGGAGAGAACTAGCGATCTCTACCTGGATCTAGTGAGGACCAGAACCTGGCACAGGCTGGTTGACGCAGGGTTCATCATTACAAGCCTAGGAGAGGCGCTCTCCAGAAAGAAAAAGCTGGGCGTAAAGGGGACATTAACGGGGGAAAGGATATTCCTTGCGGGCAAACCCGTGTGCAAGAGACATCTGACCTTTCCCCAGTATTCCAGAGACCTTCATGATCTCGGGGTGAAGGGAAGGATAAGATGCAAGTGCGGTGCCCCCGCTGTAGCCCTGACTCTCGCAA
This sequence comes from Metallosphaera javensis (ex Hofmann et al. 2022), assembly GCF_022064045.1. NCBI lineage: Archaea > Thermoproteati > Thermoproteota > Thermoprotei > Sulfolobales > Sulfolobaceae > Metallosphaera > Metallosphaera javensis (ex Hofmann et al. 2022). Next base: position 57,589 of record NZ_JAKNCW010000008.1, read on the forward strand.
TGCCCAAGGTGAGCGCGCTGATAGGACTTGCGTGCCACTTATCCGGTTATGATCCCAGGAACCTTGAAAGGATCTACAGTAACCTTTCCAGGATAGTTCATCCCTACGGCTTCATTGACTTTGATAGGGAAAAGGCGTTACTAGTCTGGTTTCGCGACTACTTTATGTTATCAGTAGAGTTCAGTAAAATAACGAACATCAACATATATTGATAGAAAGTTTTTAGATTGCCGTCATCATGATCACGAGATAATTAGATATCATAATTATAGATTTCGCGTTATTGATTATATTTTTTAACTTCTGATCTACAGTTCTAAGATATTTTTATCATTTTATAGTACAAGGAAAAATATTTTAAATAAATCTTTTACCTATATAAACCTCACACGTCCGAGATATCCTCCATCATCTTCTGCATGCTCTTTTTGAGCTCCTTGAATTTCCTCAGCTTGTCCAGTGTTTTCATCCCCTCTCCCGTCAACCTGTACTTTCCTTCAACTAAGGAAATGAGACCAATATCCATCAAGTGATTCAAGTACCTAAGAAAGGAATCGTAATTCAGACCGGATTTATACATTAAGTTGGTCTTGTTAGTCCCAATTCCAGAGCAACCCTCCAACATACTCAAAACAATTTCTTGCCTAGTTCTTCTTATCATGATAACCAGATAAATTAACAGCCTTTAACATATAAATCATTTGTACGTGGTATCTAGCAACTTTGACATCTCCATTGACTTGTTGTCAAAATTTTATATCATACATTTGTTATAAATTCTTGGTTATCCACATAGTATCATCATGTTAGCATATTTTAAGTTTAAAGGAGTTCAGTACGAAGTCACAATACCGTAAGACGAGTTTATGCAAGTCTGAGGACACCATGATGATCAGTGATAGGAAAATGATAGTGGTACCCACTGACCCACAGGGTTTTCTATCCCTATCAGGTGACTAATTCTAGAGCTTCGCGATAATGGAAGACAGAAAATATCAGGGTACTCTTCTAGGAGTTGATAAATTGATTTAGCGTATAGTTAAATTAGACGATTGCCTGAAACTTAAAAGTTAACATGTTATGAACGTGATTGACTGCCGGATCTATCCTTATCTGAACAAACCTTTTCACCCTTTGTACGGAGAATATTTTAGAACTAAACAAATAGTATCAGAGTTAAAAAATAAAAACAATAACTTTAGCTCTTATTCCATACGTAAGTTGTATCCGAATCGATGATGTAGTAGCCCTTATCAAATTTCACTGGGGTTCTGGACAGCGTTTTCGCGAGCTTCAGTAATCCCCTGGCACTCTCGACCTTAACTTCCCGGGAGTTTGTTGAAGGAGCGGTCCCGCTCACCGATAGCTTTCTCAGGGTCCTCTCTGCCATGGCCTCTGGATTCATGGTTTCTCCAGCCTTAGGTCCATAAACGAAGGATACTCCTCCAAATATGGCAAATATTCCCCCTGATATGAACAGCATTTTATTGTACCCTGTCATACCCCTGACTAGATCCTGGTGATAGAGCGTCTGAGTTACATTACCTCCTGGGTCCTGGGAGAATGTGTAGTTGAGGGAGCCGAAATAAACCTCCATGCTCTTTTCAAGTGTAACCGGAACCACGTCACTCCCGCTATGCAGAGTTAGGTTTGCAATAACCACCAATTTTATTGTAAACCTCGTGAAACTGAGTCCAACTTGCTGGTTAATTTTCTGGGTAAGGTTATTGAACTGGGTTATGTTAGGGGCATACTTGAAGAAAAGCAATTGTCCCGAAGAGTTTGCGATGGGTCCGTGGAAGCTTCCTATGTACTTGGTCCAGTCGCTTGTGGAGAGATACTCATAAACGACGTATGTTCCATTGTACGACGTGGGAGAGCTTCCAGAGGCGTTCACTTCAGCATGCAAAGTGATGCTTTCCACCAGTTTGGAGAACATTGTGCTACTGTTCACACACGTCACGTTATCAAACAGAATCGAATCGTTTATGTGAAAGTTACTCCACAGATTGAGCTGGGCCTGATAACTGTACGTTGGCACTTCATAGGTCCTGTAATAGGGAACATTGGAGGCGTACCCATAATAAATCATTGTCCCGGACACTGAAAGAAATAGCAGACAAATTGCTAGTGCTATCATGGTCCTGGTTTTCATGAATCTGGTTTTCATGGCGAATCAACCCCTATTATTCCCAGACTCCCCTGTCCTATGAACATCTGCATGGACACTGTGGGGGTGGGCGTGGAGGTGGAGTTAAGCGTTACCTCAGCCCAGGGCACTTGATTAAAATACTGAATTACTAACTCTCCATTCTGTATGGTGTACGATCCATCCGTTTTCACGTTCACTATGGACGCGTGAGGACATATAATGATCACCTGAATCTGGTTAGTGTACGAGACTAGGTACACATCGTTTAACGATAGATCATACGTCTGATTTCCTTCATATGTCATGGAACCATACGCCATGGTTGGTCCCACTTCAAAGGTGCCGCGATTGGAGACTCCGAAACCCGGCATCCACGATGAGAGAACTAGAAAGGAGGCTACGGCAATCATGAAAATGGTTAGAACTATTTTACCAATCATCACTTTTCAGCCTCACTATGTAGATGAACATTATAAATGGCAATGTACTAATGATTGAGCTGATTAATAGCAATTCCAGGGGATAGTATTTTAGCCCCTGCGCCAGGGGAGTAATGGGGAAAAGGGTGGGAATTACGAACGCCTTCACCACAACCAGTTTGAGTCCTTGAGATCCGTTCCCTATTGCGGTAAACTTGAGGTGAAGGGTTTGAGAGGGCATAAGTATTGTATTGGTGGGGGTAATATTGTAGTAGGCGGAACTTGAACCCCTAACAGAGGAGACCTCAACGTACTCGGGAATGAGGAGCCTGTTGGTTACGTTCACCACGTAAGAGGACGAATGACTATGCATAATTACGCCTAGATCTATTGAAGGCGTGTTTAGGGCGCCACCTCCTATTTCCACTGGTGTATTTGAGGTGAAGTAGGAAAATGTGGCTGAGAAGGACATGGCAAGCGAAGCAATGATTGTAAAGGAGATGATCACGACACCGATTCCCAGCATTATGCCTCTGGTTGAGATCCTTAGTTGCCTCCGTTGACGACTCTTGGTAGACGTATCCAGCACCAGGAATGATATCCCTATAAGCGTGAGGATTATCACGCCTTCCAGGGAGTTATTCTCGAGGAAATAGACGATGGAACCTATCCCTGGAACTATCACGGGGTTTCCGTTCAGGACCAGGAGCTTCCCGTAAATCTCCGAAGAGTTCACGGGAGGCATGTAAATCTGATCCACGTAATCGTCGTTTATTCCCCTGGTGATGAATCCCTTACTTGTTGAATTCACCACCTGATGAATGATGTAAGGCGGATACCCAGGTATTTTTCCGTAGTCTGGATCATGAAACACAATTATGTTGCCCGGGGTTACTTTCCCTGCAAATGGCTCAGGTACTATGAACACGAGTTCACCCGGCTTAAGGTACGGATACATGCTGTACCCGCTGGTAAAGGCAACAAATAGCGGCCTGCCATCAAGATTTGCAGAAATGACGGCTACGGAGAAGATCAGGAGGAAGACAAGAGACAACTTGAAAAGTAGCCTTAGGACAGGTTTGGCGTACTCCCACGCTAGATCAACAGCAGGATTCAAGGAAGTTTCACCTCATAGTTCAAGCTAACTAATGTCATGTTCTACTGCACGTTGAAAAATATTTAAAATCCTCTCATTTAACTCGGCTCTAGTACATACTTTGTGATATAGTTAGTAGGTAAGCGAGGATTTTCACATAAACTGTAGTGTGTGGAGTATTTGAATGAATCACGTCAGGATAAGGCTTAGCTGAGCCATGGTGTCACGATGGATAAGGCTTAGTTTTCAGAAAATCCACACACTACATGAACTGTACTTGAGTACTTTCAGCGATGCGTTACACCGGTGAATGTCTCCTTATGGATCACGAATCGAGAAAGATATGTAACAATCCTCGCTTTACACAGTCTCAATTTATTAATTTCGCACATTGATTTACTGCATGATATGTTCTTAACACTCCTGGAAATCATCAATCTCGCCCTGTCCACGACAAGTTTGGTGCTGTTATGGAAACTAGTTGATTACTACAATGGAATGATCAAGTCCATGAAGAATAAGGTGATAAACGCAAGTATTCTCGACTTTTTAATTTCGCTGACTGATCTGTTCTCCCAAGGGGAAGCCACCAACCTGCTTGAGGATCTGTTCGTGTATATAACTAACCTACAAGGAAAGGAGTGGAACGACATTTATACTGAGGTGGTCAACAGGTTTATTCCCATCAAGAGACAATTGGAAATGGTGTTGAATAAGGCCAACGAGATAGGTAACCTCACAAACAGGATCAATTCTACGACTTTCATTACGAGGTCGATCAGGATTCTTTCCGTTATAACTGTAATAGAGACGGTTCTTGGGCCCTTCTCCGGACTAATGTCGTCCTTTCAGTTCAAAGTTGTACTTTACGGAAACGTGGTTCTTCTAATCTTAATTATCATTGTCCTAGTTATTTACGTGTATGACACCACCAAACATATGTCGTCAGTGATGAAGGCGGTAAAACGGATGGATAAATCTCCTTGAGCAGGCCACTGTAAAGAGCCCTAAGTCTCTGCATTTATGTCAATGAAAACCTCATCTTCGGTTATCTTAGTATCATAATTTTTCAAATTTGTGGGTACTAGAGACTATAAACAGGAATAATTACAATAATACCGTGAAGCTTTGCATTGTGGAATCAATCCTTGCCATCTTGTTTCAGTGATCGGTAGCAATAGTTCCATTTATCAACTTTGTCTTGACTATGTTTTCGGTATCGCCCATAGTCATAGTACTACCCGCCATACTCATTGGGGTACTGGTCGGTAACAGAAGAATAATGGGAAAGTACGTATACTGGGAAACCGAGGCTCGTTATCTGTTTCGCGGTCATGGCGTCAATACTTATGGGCGGGATTATGGGTATCATGAACACGACATGAAGGACTTAATGCCTGAGATTTCTCGTGGCACATAGCAAACTATGGGTAAAGTACTTCCCCATTCTAATAGATACGAAATGAAGGGTTAGATATATACCACGGAGATTTTGATATATATTTTATTTTAACATGATGAACTTAATTTAAATATCCAACTAAACTTATATGTTTTCAGTGAAACCGTGAACCTAAAAACCATAACCGCAATATCCGTGTTAGTCGCGTTAGCTACAGTACTGTTCGCTCAGATGTTTTTGGTGGGTTTCAGTATTGGTACTGACGTTGGTGGAAGCGTCGTGAATATCAATAGTCATGACGCGTTAATCGAGATCCAGCCTCTTGAAAACTTTGCAACGGTAAATAGCGCAGGCCAACTGACCGTATCTCTTCCCGAGGTAGGTCCTGGTAGCGCTCCTGCCACAAATCTGGTCAACGACGAGGGTAACGCTTACACTGCAATATATGTATGGAAGGTTGTCGATGTACAGTATAATGGAAATGGAACATTAATGGTGAACGCCTCAATCGAGAACGCACACTTCTCTCCATCTAGTGTAGATCAGAACATCGGATTCTTAATACTAGCTTATCCCAATACTTCCACCCTTAACTCTAATCTTCTGTTCGTTAACAACACTATCCCAGTAACTCAGTCATCTACCCAGGCCAAAAGTGGACAGATCTCTCTTGGTGGCGTTACATTCACATTATTAGCGACGGAAAACATAAATCAGCACTACGCCACTTCCGGAGTTACCTTAACCGGCGGACAGCCAGGTTATGACATATTGATAGTGGAAATGTTGGTGAACAACCCAGGTGCACCAGCGGCGACAACGTTCGACTACTACCTGAACCTCTACGGTTATCAACTAACTGAGTAACACGGCAATTTTTATTTTTCTTTTTTTAATTTTAAAAATTTTTGATTAGGAATCAACAATTTAGTCAGTACTTCGTTGATATGTGGATTCGGTTTAGCTAAGCCACGATATCATGATAGAAGGCCTGGTCCTTAGATCCACTCCCAGTGCTTTTTAGGATTTTACCTGGATGAGCTCCGAATCCTGCCCTGGCCTAGGATAGAGAGTCCTGACATAAAGTGTGTGAAGCATCTTTTAAGTGACATCTTCGGCTCTCTTTCAATTTGAGATCTCGCAGAAACCTGCAGGTCTTTGCTCAGTTACTCCACACATTACCTACGTATCGCAAAACCCTACTTAACTGAACCGCACTCTGACTGTTCATCGGACATTATGAAACCAGGAGAATACCGTTCACGTTAAACCCGTTACTGGAGAGGAAGTTCACGAATTTCTCATCAACAGTTACGATGGGTAGAGAGGTCCTAACGTGAGTTGCATAGAGGATAGCGTCAAATACGTCATTCCATCCATTCCTTATCACCTCATAGGTCATTATCAGGTCCTGTTCCACCGGTTGAATCAGATTCACTTCATATCCGACGTACAGGAACCCATCCAGTGCCTCTCTGGGGATGGAGGCTAGTCTCCTCTTCTTGGCCTCTTTCATTATCACGGCGAAGAGCTCCGTTAGCATGAGGGAGGGATAGTGCAAAATCTTGCCCTCCAGATTTAGATTCGCATCTGTCACCCTTATACCCACGAAAGGAAGCAGAAATGAGGTATCAACCAGTAACTCCGAGATCTCTGCTAATCTCTTCTCCAACCTCTTCTACCTCTCGACTTGAGATCTCGGCCCAGTACTTATTGGCCCTCCTCAGTGGTAGGATCTCTATTTTCCCATCCTTCACCGTGAGCAATAGGCTGGATCCCTCACCTATTCCCAGGCTCTCCACGACCTCGTTGGGCAGGTAAATTGCGTTTCTCTTCCCAACCTTTATTACTTTCTCCATAGGTGTAACTGGTCCCGGTAAAATAAAAGTTTGTCTGATTACTCAGATAAGTCAGATTAGACTGACTAAAATGATTGTGTTCCTTAGCCGAGATCACTGTCGTGAGTGATGGCTGGGAGCTTAGTCCAGTTTACAGGGCTCACGTTGAAGGTTCCTTAGATGCAGGATAATATGATCTAGCCCTGACCGGTAACTATTCGCTTGAAATCCTGTTCTAATCTACAAAATCACAAGAGGACTTGTATGAGAAATTTGACAAGTGCAGGGCCTCCATGTCAAATACCTCATGCATCGCGTTAGAGACCTCTTAAATACTTACAAGATAGCTATTATTCATGACAACGAAAAGACGCGGAAAACTGGAGATTTACCTTGACATCTTGTCAATCTGTGCCATGGGAGGTAAGAAAACCGAGATCATGTATAAGGCGAACCTGAGCTATGACCTCCTCAACAAGTATCTTCATGACCTGGAGCAGAATGAGTTTATAACAACAGGGAATACGAAATGCCTGACAGATAAGGGCCAGAGATTACTCGACCTTCTGGTGAAGAGGGAGAACACTAGAAGAGAAATTGAGGATCTGGAATTCAGAATCTCCATGTTAACCTCACATCCTCAGGGAATGAAGGAGGGAAAGATTGAAGTTAGTAAAGTTAACTGAGAAAACTCGAGATAAACCTTTTTCATCCAGTTCTCATCTCGTTTAGATAGGTTTTATCTTTTCACTGGCTCAGGTGAAGTAACACGAATCACATACTCCTTTTTCAAACTCGATACGTCGAATCACGCGTGTACATCGCGAAGGAAAGTACTGATCAAGGTTTGGCAACCCTATAAACTCTCTGCTGAATGTTTCGTGGATTCGCAATTCTTTTCACAATACCCTTCCTTACGAGGATTGACAAGGCATATCTGATGGTCCTATCTGGTAGACCGGTCTTCTCCACCAGTTCCCTAGGCGTAGCCTCGCCGTAAATCTGAAGCATCTTCAGCACAAACTTGGCACTGGGTGGTATGTCCTGGCTCTCAAGTGTCAGTTTCACCTTTCTCTCAATGTTCTCGCCCACCTTCTCAGTGAACCTGATAAGGAAGACCGGATCCCCCTTCTCCACGGTCACCCTGTCACTAACCCGAACCCTTGTTACGCCATCCAGTACCGCCTCCACGCCCACCTGGCTGGAGATGTCCCTGATCTCCAGTCTAGCCTCGTCAGGTATCACGAGGCTCCTCCTCATGGGGTTTAGGGAGTTGACCGGAACCACAACGAACACCCTTGTTCCCTTGAGAACCATGGGTCCTCCAGCGGAGTATGCGTACGCCGTTGAACCCGCAGGTGTGGCCACAATGATGCCGTCCGCCTTATCGTTCCACAGGAGCTCCCCGTTGACTGTCAAGGAGTACTCCATGACGGTGGCGCTTCTGGAGGGGAAGAGTGCCAGCTCATTCAGGGCATAAACGTCACTGGAGCCCACGCACACCTTCAGCCTGGTGAGCTGTTCCGCGCGGTACTCTCCCCTGGAGAGCCTCTCCAGCGCCCCGTTAAGACCCTCCCATTCCACGGAGGAGTAGAAGGTGGAGTAACCCGGGGGACTTACGTGGAATATTGGCGCCCCAGGGACGCCAAGGGTCTGAAGCAGTTTCAGTAGCTCCCCGTCCGTCCCCACCACTAGTATTGCGTCGTAATCCCTGGTGGCCTCCTCCAGCCCGTGCTCACCCATGAGCCTCCTGACTCTTTCTCTAACCCTGGGGACCTCCCCCTCCACGTGTAGCAACATCCTTGTTATTCTGTCTGGCATTTTTTGCCGTTCCCCGCCCATTCTCTATGCATATTTTGACAGGTTAATATTGATTTATCTTGTTATCCCTTTCTAGATTTCTGGGTTAACATGTCCAAGTTCCTCAGACAGTCCTCGGGACTTGTGAAACAGGCCACCCTTAAGGACCTAGTGATGCTGAACGTGGCAAACATGGGTGCGGGGCTGGCCGTTTTCCAGGGGATCTCCCCCTACATAGTTCCCGGCGCAAGGCTGTGGGTGGCCTCCCTTCTCACCTTCCTCATCTCCCTTCCCCTGGTCCTCCTGTACACGGCCCTAATGACGAGGATGCCCAGGACCGGTGGGGATTACGTGTGGCTGTCCAGGAAACTCAACGGAACGCTGGGCAGTATCATGGGGATAGCCATAGCCTTCAACATGCCTCCCTTCTTTGCGCTTTCAGCGTTCTTCTCTGTGTCGGCAATAAACGCCGTGCTCTCTGAGATTGGGGTGCTGGATAACGTGAGGTCGCTGGTGTACCTCAGCAATAACGTGTTCGTGAACCCCTACGGGACTCTCACGCTGGGGCAGGAACTGCTCATCTACGGACTCTCGGCCCTGGCGTTCCTAGTGATCATCGCAGTGAACATAGTGAAACCCAGATGGGGCTACTCCCTCACCACCTGGCTTGGGGTGTTCGCATCTGCGACCCTGGCCCTGGGGGTGGTGATGATCCTGCTCAACGCAGGGGACTTTCACCAGCTGGTGGGGGTCTTCCTCTCCAGAGAGGGAGTGACTCCCTCAAGTTACGGTGGCCCGTCCTTCAGCCTTGGATCCACGGTTTACATGATACCCTATTTTGCCTCCTACGCGTATATCTGGCTTTACGCAGGGCCCGCGGTGGCATCTGAGGCTAAGGGGAACGTAAAGCTCAACCTGGTGCTGGGCAGTCTCCTCACCACAGCCATGATCACGATTCCCTTCCTTGTGATGGACCTGGTGGGCGGATACACCTTCAACGCGTCACTCTACCCCTCGTTCACCTACAACTTCTGGACCGCAGCCATAGCAGTCTCACCTCTCCCGGTTCAGTGGCTCCTGGGTCTCGGTCTCATCTCCTGGAACTTCTTCGTCATGGCCTTCGGTGTGGTGGTGTTCTCAAGATATATCTTCGCCTTCTCCTTTGACAGGATATTCCCTAGCGCCTTCGCAAAACTGAACAGGGCCTCCTCCCCCTACGTTGCTCATGTTCTGGACCTGATCCTCACGCTAATCTTCCTGGCGATCCCCCTCATCTCAGTGAACGGTGCAGAGTCACTTTACGCGTATACGCCCCTCGCAGCAATTTACCTCTTCCTGGTGGGGTTGACGGGAGTTAAGGTGGGAAGGAGTGAGGGAAAGTCCTCTCTCGTGATACTGGGGGCTCTGTCCTCTGCCTTCATGGCCTTCCTGGCGTATGAGTCCGTGACCAATCCCTTCTTCGGAGTGGTGTCCAGCTCTGGGATCAACGTAATAGGAACGGGTTACCTGGTGGCTCTAGTGGGAAGCGGAGCGCTGATCTACGCCGTTGCCAGCAGGCTGAGAAGGAGAGAGGGGATAGAGCTAAGGGAGGTGTTCCGGGAGATCCCGCCAGAATAGAGAGGAGTACCCTAGATTCAAGCTAATGTACTATCTGAAATGTTGGGGTAACGGAACGAGGGTCTATAGCACCCGTGATCTCTTCCAAATCGTAATTCTAAGCATCTCAACCAGAGTTAGAAACTCAGTCACTGATCCCACTGGATCTTGTTAACAATTGATAACAAATGTTAACTCAGTGATAACAGTTGATAACTTTTGATAACAGAATCATCCTTTTGTAGGGATTTCATTATAGTGTCGACGCACTGTAGATCCTTGACAGGTTCAAAGAATTTTTATGGTTCTGTTAACTTATGATAACAGTTGATAACGATATGGCCGGGAGACTCATCGCCTTCAGGGTCGACGAAGAAACATACAAGAAACTAGAAGCGAGGGGCAAGCCCTCTGCGGTTGTGAAGAAGATTATCCTAGATTACCTCTCGGACGAGAAGAGGGAAGAGAGGGAGGAGATCGATGAACTGAAGAAGAAAATTGGAGAGCTGAGTCTCTTCCAGACTAGACTGGAAAGGAGACTGGAGGTTATTGAAGCTTCGCTGAGAAGGGCTGGTCTATGGCGATGACCGGGAACCCTCTGGATCTAGTACTGCGCGAATGCCGGAATGTTGGCAATATTAATATGTATTTTTATCACGAGCGCTGGTTCAGGATAATCAAGAGGTCTATAGAGAGTTTCACTAAGGGTGAATGCAACAGGGATCTACTGGTGTTAACTGGACCGAGGAGAGTAGGAAAAACTACTATCTTAAGAAAAGTATTTCAAAGTTTTCCGGAACAAACCTGCTATATCAATTTAGAGGAATCGACGGTCAGACGTTTCCTTACCAGCTCCTCCCTGAAAGATCTTGTAATTGGAGTGCATAATAGGGATAACAAAAGGGTGATCTTCCTTCTCGACGAGATAACATCTCTGGGGGATGATTGGGCTCAACTGGTTAAGGAACTGTGGGATTATATGGAGAGCCAAGAGTTGAGGTTATTCTTATTAGTGACAGGCAGCGCTGGTATTCTGATCTCCAACAAGTTTTCCACTATTAGCGGGAGATCAGGATATTGCAAAAGCGGTAAACTTCGGTTATCCAACCCTCTGGTAGTTCTCCCACTGAAGTTTTCACAGTTCAAGGATAATACCCTCGGACGCACAAAGGCCAAATTCCTGCGCTTAGAAAAGGAGAAAAGATTGGAGTTCATGTGGGAGATATTAAAAAATAATAGGGATATCATTGAAAATGTTAATGACTATCTGAGAAAGTCTTATAATCTGAGGGCTGCACTTGATACCTACCTTAAGTACGGTGGATTTCCTCAAATATTGGAGAGAATAAATGATTTATCCCCTGAAAATACATATAATCTTATTTTAGATATACTTAATAGTATACATAAGGATGCACCATTGGCCGGGCTAAGTGAGGATTATACGAAAAAGTTTCCTGTAACCTATGGGAATATGGCCAAAATGGCCACAGTAATAGACGTGGCAAAATTAGAGCAACAGCTCAAAAAAGATTTGGCTCTTTCTAATAAGAGGATCGATCCTACCCTGGTGCATAAACTAATTCAATTCTTCATTAAGGCCCACATCCTAGTGGAGGCTACACCCATGAGTGAAGTGGAATCGAACAGCAATACTCAGATCATGAGACTGTTCCTTAATGATCCTGCGTACTTTTGGGCCATATACTTCAACATGATAGACATGAAAGACAAATCCAAGCTGAGCGTAGCAGAGGGCCATCTGCTGGAACACACAGTATGTTCCCATATTTCTAGACTTAACACGAAACTGGAATTTTATAATGATGGAGATATCGACGTAGACTGCATTTTCACACTCGAGGGAAATAAAGTCCTCGTTCAAGTTTCAAATTCTGTTAAGGAGGCTAGAGGGGATATTAAGAAGGCGAGTGAAGTAATTAAGAGGGTGAGTGAAGCTACGGAGAATGCAGGTAAGAGTGAAGTAACACTTAATTACTATACTATTTCTGTGGTACGTGATATCGACGAAATAAAGGCGGAAGAAGATGGAGTGATAATACCTGCGCACCTATTTTTAACACTTATTTAAATAAAATTGTGCATATCAATCTTGCTTTTAATATATTTGCTGTGGATTATGATCAGGCTTCTTTGCTTACTGTATTTGAGCAGAATTGTCTAAGTAATACCAATCAATTATGGAAATAATAGAGATATAGATACTATTACATCTATATTAAAAATCATTAAAAATGTAGTTCTGAACTATCGCTCATACGACATAGAGAACAAGGAGAAAATGATACTTAACAAATCTCCTACATTCAATGAGTGGTTTAAAAGACACCGAGTTCAAGGGATGAGGATCCTCCAGGAGTATGAACTAAGAGGGAGAATATACGGTTACATGTATCCTAAAACCCATGTAGGAACTTTGTGAGTAAGCCTAAGAATAGGGAGATTAACCTTCTCCCTGTCGCTGTTTAAGCATCTCTTGGCGTAGTTGAAGCAGACCCTTTTCGTTTTTATCCCCCAGAGTTCAAATGACGAATCCCAGTACTTCCTTTGATCGGCCTATCTTGCGTGACTCCTTATGAAACTCGTTGTCCTTAAAAATGAAGCTATGACGAAATTAGTGTTAACCACTTCCAACCTCTTTCCCCGCCTCCCTTACGGCTCTATTAACGTCTTCATCGGTTATTCTTTTCCCTATGGAAACGTTAAGAGAGGCGATGTTCCCCCTTTTCTTCTCCACAACTATCCTGTCTCCCTCGATTCTCAGGATCAGTTTATCGCCAACGTTTATGTCCAATTTAGTCCTAATTTCCTGAGGGATGGTAATCTGGTAGTTCCTTGTGACCTTAACCTCTATCATGAAGTAACAAGGCATAGTAACATATAAACCCGGCGTCAAGTGGTGGATTTTTCTGAAAAGCAGGCCAACTTTATTAAGTTCTAACAAAACAGGCCAAAAACAAATTACTATTGGTCACCGATGAACTGACTAGCTCGGTTTGTTATGTAGTTCACGTTAAAGACTCCTTGCACAACAATGTGAGGTAGCCCTCGCAGGCCACTCCATGGGACATGAAACACGTTCAAGAAAGGCTTTTTATGTCCAGTTTATAGGCAATCGTTATGGCCATAAGGATAAGGGAACATCTGGATGAGATCACTGGTCACGGAAAATACGTGGATGACGTGGAGCTCCCTGACACAGTCTACCTAGGAGTGGTCAGATCTCCCATAGCGAGGGGAAAGGTAAACGACATCTCCAGGAGTGATAATGTTCTGCTCTTCCTGGATTGGGATGCTGTCTCCGCATATATGCCTGTCAGGCCCGATCCCAGAACCAAGAACCTGGTCAAGATGCCCATTGTGAGCAACGGGAGGGTTAACTTCGTTGGACAACCCGTGGTTGCCTTCGTGGTGAAGGACAGATACGAGATTGAGGACGTGACTGAGGAGATAGGGGTTGATTACACACAGGAGACGCCGGTCCTCTCGGTGAAGGACTCCCTCAGGGAGGAGGTGAAGATTCATGAGGGAGGGAACGTGGCAATAGACCTGGACCTGAGTGGAGGGGACCTGGACCAGTTGGTGAACTCAGAGGTCACGGTGGAGAGGGAACTATGGCAGGACAGGATAGTCCAGCATCCCATGGAGCCCAAGGGTGTGATCTCCTACTACAACGGGGACACGCTCACCGTGATAGGATCTTTCCAGTCGGCCTTCAGGGTGAGGGCAGACCTGCAGGAGGCCCTGGGGATCTCACCTGAGAGGATAGTGGTTTACTCCCCTCCCAACGTTGGGGGAGGATTTGGAAACAAGGTGCCAGCTTACCCAGAGTACGTCCTCACTGCCATGGCATCCATAAAACTGAGAAGGCCGGTAAAGTGGATCGAGACCAGGAGGGAACACCTCACCAATCCCACTCAGGGAAGGGGAGTTTACTCCAGGGTGAAGCTTCACGCCAGGAGGGACGGCACAATCCTGGGCCTGGAGGGAACCATTGCCGTGGATCTGGGAGCTTACGCCTTCACCATTAACACCACCACCCCCGCATTCATCGCCTCTCTGACAAACGGACCCTATAGGATGAGGTTCGCCAAATTGAGGGCCATGGGTGTCTACACAAACAAACCTCCTACAGGTCCATACAGGGGGGCGGGAAGACCTGAGGCTGCACTGATAACGGAGACGCTTGTTGAGGACCTGGCTGAGAAGCTGGGCCTGAGTTCCGTGGAGATAAGGAAGAGGAACTTCATTGAGGGAGAGTTCACCACACCGCTGGGTGTGAAGATTGACAGGGCCGCTTACAAGGAAATGTTCACCCGGGCGGAGCAGGTCTACTACGCCCTCAAGGAGAAATACAGGGAGAAGGCGATATCCTTCGTGGCGTTCAGTGAGGTGGTGAGGGCATCGCCAGGAGAGGGAGCCAGGGTGAGGATAGGTAAGGGAGAAGTCCTGGTGGCGGTGGGTAGCGGACCCCACGGACAGGCCCACAGGACAACTTTCGCCCTTCTGGCCGGTGAGGTCCTGGGTCTCGATCCCAGCCAGGTAAGGGTTGAGGTTAACAATACCTCCCTGGTCAAGGAAGGGATTGGAAGTTTCGGAAGCAGGAGCGCCGCTGCTGGCGGATCTGCGGTGATTGAGGCCTCCAGAGCAGTTCTTCAGAAGATAAGGGAGAGAGGGCTCACCGTGAAGGAGGCAATGGCATCGAACGAGGTCTTTGAGGCAGAGGTGTTCACCAGGACCTCCGACCTCTACACCCCCGGGATACATATGGCAGTCCTGGACCTGGATAGGGAGACGGGCTTCGCCAGGGTAGTGGAGTACCATGCCATAGATGACGTGGGGAGGGCCATAGTCCCATCAGAGGTTGAGGGACAGATCATAGGGGGAGTTCTTCAGGGGGCATCTCAGGTTCTCCTGGAATCAGCTCCCTATGACGAGAACGGAAATCCAGTGTATGGATCCATCTCGGACAACGGATTTCCCACCGCAGTGGAGGCAGTTCGCAGGGTTGTGTCGGAGACCTTCTCTACCCCCTCTAACACTCTGAGCCAGGCCAGGGGAGTGGGTGAGGCTGGAACCACGGGAGCCCTGCCCGCAGTTTTCCTGGCGCTTGAAAAGGCCCTGGGGAGGAAGTTGAGCGGAACTCCCTACTATCCCGGGTAAATCTTTTTCCTGGATTTTCAAACACATCCCATGCTCAAAAGGATACTTTTTGAGATCTCCGTTCTTTCACCTTCCTACTTCGGTGCCGTTATGGCCACGGGAGTAGTATCCATCATTCTGAAGGTGTACGGGCTCATCTCTCCTGCCCTGTTGCTCACCGTCCTGAACCTGTTCCTTTACCTTGTGTTGATTGCCTTCAACCTGGTCAGGGTATTCAGGTTCAGGGAAAAGATGAGGGAGGACGTGCACGATCCTGGCAGGGGACTGGGATATCTCACGGTGGTGGCGGGGACGGATGTTGTTGGGGATCAGCTGGTGTTAATACTTCATGAGGCTGGCATCGCCCTGGTCCTCTGGAGTGTGAGCCTGGTCCTCTGGGTAATCCTGCAGTATTATTTCCTCTTCACCCTCACCGTGAGGAGTGACAAGGGTGGAATCCAGGACGTGAACGGTCTATGGCTGTTATTGCCCGTGTCCACCCTCACCCTTTCAGTCCTGTCAGTGGACCTTTCCACTCTGGTTTCCCCGTTGATCTTCGCCGGTCTCATCACCTATTTCGTGGGATGGGTAACCTATCTGGTGGTTACGGTGTTAATTGCGTCCAGGCTATTCCTGACCAGGGTTGGGGCGGAGGATATGATTCCGGCTTACTGGATCAACGGTGGATTTCCCGCCCTGGCTTCCCTCTCATCTTCCCTCCTCCTTCTTCACTCAAGTCCCGGCTATCCCGTTCTCCTCGAACTCAGGGATTTTCTTCTGGGATCGGGGATACTGGTCTGGGCGTATGGAACCTGGTGGATGCCCCTACTCTTCCTTCTCTTCGTGTGGAAACATGTGGGAGGACATATCTCATTCCTGAAGTACGACTTCCAGTTCTGGAGTGCGGTGTTCCCCATAGCTGTTTACGACCTTGGTACGTACTTTACTGCGAGGGTTAGCGGGATTCCCGGCGTTTCACTGATTAGTTACATGTTCGCCTATATATCCGTGATCCTGTGGGCGTATCAATTTGGGGGGTTGATATACAACATCGTGATAAAGCTGAGAAAGCCCCTGTGAGAGGGGTTTGGGTCTCATTGAATTTCATGTACTTTGTATTCAATTCTCGACCCTTGGAGTTCACCGAAGTCGCGGATTGAACCGTTCATCCTTCTCACTCCCATTAGGGGGATAACCCCACTCACCTTGCGGTGAGGAAACCCCCACATCCTGAGGTTAAACTTATGCAGAAACCTCTTCATTATGTTAAGCGACGCGTTGAACTGCCTATCGAGGGTGAACCCACACCTCCCGCACCTGAAGGTCCTGCCAGCCGTTCGGGAAACCCATCCACATCTGGGGCAAGACCTGGATGTGAGGTGCGGGTTCACCTCCACCACTCTA
>NZ_JAKNCW010000009.1:0-72174 GCF_022064045.1 Metallosphaera javensis (ex Hofmann et al. 2022)
GATCAGCTAACCAAGAACCAGGAAGTTCTCCAGCAGACCATGGTTCAGCTATCTCAACGTCTCGACGCACTTGGAGCTAGGGTGGATCAGCTAACCAAGAACCAGGAAGTTCTCCAGCAGACCATGGTTCAGCTATCTCAACGTCTCGACGCACTTGGAGCTAGGGTGGATCAGCTAACCAAGAACCAGGAAGTTCTCCAGCAGACGGTTGCGGACCTGGTGAAAAGCATCGCGGAGCTGAGGAAGGACTACCAGTACCTTAACAAGGCTCTGGGTAGCATGGGCTCAAGGTGGGGAGTGCTCTACGAAAAGGTGATAGCTGACTTCCTGAAGGAGGTGGCGCAGAGAGAGGGTCTGGACTACCGCTACATCAACAGGTTCACCTTCAAGGACGAGGAAGGAAACTATGGTCCCAAGGGCACCCAGTACGAGATTGACATACTGGCCAAGAACGGAAAGACCTATCTCATAGAGGTTAAATCCTTTGCCAAGAGCAACGACGTGGATTGGTTCAACCTTAAATGCGACGTTATCACGAAGGTGCTTAACCTCAAGAACGTGGTGAGGATGTTCCTGGCCATCTCGGTCATGGATGAGGCAGTGAAGAGGGCCGAGGAGCTGGGGATAAAGCTGGTATACGAGGACGTGGTGAAGATCAAGGGCAAGGATGAGGACTGAAGTGACTCCTCCCTTTTTCTGATGTAGAACGTGATGTAGATTAATGTAGTGTTTATTTCGGGACCTGGCTCGCCTTCGTGTATTTCGCGTTAAAGTCTCCTTAAAATGGATAGGCCTCATTTCATCCACTGTTTAACATACTTGATTGTGGTGTATGGAGCATCAGTTAAGTGACGTCTTCGGCCCTCTTTCGATTTGACATCTCGCAGAAACCTGGAGGCCATTGATCAGTAACTCCGCACCACTCCTCTCCCCTTTACCAAATAAATTGTAAAGTTTTCAGCCCTTTCGAGATCCGATTTGTTCCTGCAGTTACCCTCTATACTTAACCTTAAATTTTTAGGCGGTTTTACCGTAAAAAAGGTATTATCTGAAGAAGAAATTTTGAGGTAAAATAAAACCTTACTTATAAAAAATTTTCGGAGCATTATGCATTGTTGTTGATAATTTTTCATGTCATCAGGGCTTGGACCGTCGCCACTCCGTTCTCTACGCGGGTGGGACTACCCACCGACTACCCACCAAAGGATCTGGCACAGATGCTGGGGGTGTAACATGACCGGATCCGAATTTCAAGATCCCTAAACCTCACCGGAGAAATCTCGCTCCCGGAATAGCCTCCATCACGGTCCCACCATCAACCTTGATCAAGATGATCCTTTTCTCAATCTTCATAAAAGAAGTTTATTATGGATATTACCGAAAGTTTGGTAACTCTTAAATATTCTCTCTCGCATTGTTTCCTGTTAAACATGACAGAGGAGAAAAAGGAGTCAGGAAAGAAGGAGTCACAGGAAGTTTACATGAGCGGGACAGGTTTCGAGGTCATAGGGGTCAGACCAATACCCGATAGCTCCCGTTACATGACCCCCTCCAAGGTGTTCATCTTCTGGGCTATGGCCAGCGCCTCAGCCACAACACCTCTCATTGGTTACCTTCTGGAGAACCTCGGCCTCGTCAACCTTGTCCTGGTGTTCACCGCCTCCCTCCTCCTTGGGCTTATCCCCGCGGGCCTCTTTTCGGAGATGGGGAGGCAGTTCCCCGTTCCTGCCCTGGTGGTGTCAAGAAAGACCTACGGCTACCTGACCTCCAATGCGTTCTCGGCCCTCTACACGGTGGTCAACATTGGGTGGTTCGGCCTAAACGACTCCACCGGTGGACTGATCGTGGCCTCACTCCTGCACAGCAGTCCGGTCCTGTGGTACCTGGTCTTCGGGGTGATACAGGTTATCCTGGTGATGTATGGGGCGAGGATCCTTGAGTACTTCTACAGGTACACTGCAGTGGTCCTGGTTGCCTGCTACGCTGTCCTCACCTATTTCCTCTTCAGGTATTACCCCGTGAACCTGCACGATCTCCTGACCTCATCTAGCGTGGACTGGGGAGCCTCCATTGGCCTGGTCCTCGCCTTCTCCCTCCTCTCATGGACGTATAAGATCTCAACCGCAACCAGGTTCGCCAGGCCCTACGAGAGGAGGAGCGCCAGTTACTTCCTTTCAGCCCCGCTGGGGATCATGGTACCGGTCTACCTCATGGGGATCCTGGGATTCATCTCCCAGAAGAGCGCTGGAAACTGGAACCTGCCAGCCGTTTCCTTCCCCGTCACCAGCGCCCTGGCCGTGGTTGCGGGAGTTGCCTCGGTGGGGGCAGCCCTGGCGATCCTGCACACCAACGCCATGAACCTCTACCCTGCCGTGGCTGACTTCATCACCGCGGTACAGCCTGCCTTCCGTTCAAGGAGGGTGGAACAGATATCCCAGCCCACTTCCACCGTGGTGATAGGCATTGCCGGGGCAGTTGCGGCCATCCTGGGAATACTGCAGAACGCCACGGCCTTCCTCAACTTCGTTGGGGACATCATCTTCCCCTACACCTTCATAGTCCTGCTGGACTGGTACCTGAGGCTGAGGCCACAGATGGAGAGCGGGAAGATCACGGTGAGGGACTTCTACACACCCTCAAGGAAGGTGAGGGATAACGTGAATCCCTACTCCCTTGGGGCTACAGCGGTGGGAACCCTGCTGAACGTGGTCAGCATACCCGCGCTGACCCCTCTTTACGCCTACTTCCCGCAGGACCTCTTCGGCTCCCTTGTGGGCGCACTCCTCTACTTCCTGTTCCTGAGGGTGACGTGATGAAGGGAAGACCCTTCCTCGTGGGTATGATCCACCTCCCTCCATTACCGGGCTCTCCCGGGAACACGTTGTCCCTGGAGGAGGTGGTTGAGTATGCAAGGTCAGAGGCCGAGAAGCTGGAGAGGGCCGGAGTGGACGGGGTCATAGTTGAGAACCTAGGGGATTACCCCTTCTTCAAGGATCAGATACCCTCCATCACGGTCGCGTCCATGAGCGTGGTGGTGAGGGAGGTGAGGAGGAACTTCAACCTTCAGGTTGGGGTCAACGTGCTGAGGAACGGATGCGTGGACGCGTTCTCCATCGCCCACGTTACGGGGGCCCACTTCATAAGGTGCAACGTTCTCGTTGGGGCCTACGTTACGGATCAGGGAGTGGTGGAGGGAAGGGCTGCCGAGCTCCTCAGGTGGAAGAGGTACCTCAACTCCGGAGTGAAGATATTTGCTGACGTTCACGTCAAGCACGCATATCCCCTGTACAACCTGCCTGTGGAGCTGGTGGCCCAGGACATGGCAGAGAGGGGTGGGGCTGACGCGGTGATCGTGTCGGGGAGGCGCAGTTCGCTCCCGCCCTCCATGGAGGACCTGAGGAAGGTGAAGGCTTCCGTGAGCCTCCCCGTGATGGTGGGAAGCGGAATTTCCCTTGAGAACTTCAGGGAGTTCTGCAGGGAGGCGGACGGCCTCATCATAGGGGAGAGGGACTTCAAGGAGAGAGGAGAGGTTGGGGGTCCCAGCAAGTTTGAGGCGTACAGACGGCTGGTGGAGGAGTGCAGGGCGGGGGATTGAGTGTGTGCCCGGTCGAAACCAGAGATCAGGGCCCGTAAAGGGGATTTCAGGCGTTGAGTTGCTGGGGAGCACAAGGACTTCAAGGTGACACTCATGAAGTGTCAGGTAAAGTGTTCCTGTCAACCCTGGATGAAAGTTTCTCCCAACGTTTTACCATAGAGGATCCCCAGGATGGGACAAGAGTAGTCCAGATACCAATCTATCTAATTGCCCCCGGCTCACGGGACCTTCACACCTACGCGATCAGTCCCAACCGTGTTCCGCCAGTTCAGGGCCGGTTCGGCTCGTCGTGCATTCCATGTAGAGACTCCTCAGATACCCAATATGAAGGATCCAGGGGAAGGGTCACATCTTCAGGATACCCCTGGCCTCTACCCTGTACCTCTTGTTCCTGGACCTGAGCTGTTCCAGGTAGCGGTGCAGTTCCTCTCCGCCGGTGAACTCCCTTGTTTCCTCATCCGTGATAACCACGTATTTCACCCCCTCCTCACTTGAGGGACCCTCGCCTGAGGTGCAGTTCCTCAGCCCCTCCGCCTTCCTCATGAGACTTTCAAACGCGTTCCTGAAAGTGTTGTCCTTGAAGATCTTCTCAAGGTTGGAGAACCCTATCTTATTTCCGGACCTGATGAGCGCTCCATCAGCGTTAACCTCAACCTTTTCATCCTCCGATAACTCCGCGTGCATGAGGTAGTTCCTGTACCTCACAACGACGGACTCGGGTCCCCTGGACATGAGATCGTTGAGCATCTCCCTGCAACAGGTATAGGTGTTCCTCATCCTCTCCCCTCCTTCCCTGGATCCCTCAGGCTCAGGAACGTCGAACTTGCCCCCACCGTTAACCTTCATGCAGAGGGCAACGGGTAGCTCCCTGGCCAGGGAAAGCGCCTTGTCGTAGTACTTCACCCTGGCGTAAAGGTGAACCAGCCTCTCCGCACTGCCCAGATGACCTCCCTCCTCAGTCTCGAGCTCTTTCACGAGATCCCTCAATCTCAGGATGGAGGAGAACCTTGAAAGTATCAGGGGGTCAAACTCGTTCAGGGAGACATGACGGTACCACTCCCTGTAGAAGGAGGAGAGGGACCTCTCATCCTCCTCTATCTCCCTGAGCCTTTCCTCAACCTCCTTCATGTCCTCCACGAGGGCGCTCACTGTCAGTCCCATCCTCAGGTCAGCCAGAAAGTTCCTGGCAAAGCCCAGATCCGCACCCTTCACCCTGGAGAGCACTTTCCTCTCCTCCTCCCTCTCAGCCCTGGTCACGTTAAGAGACCGGAGGTCCCCTGAGAAATCCGAGAGATACCTCTCATCCACCAGGGATATGGACTTCTGCACCAGGATGGAGCTCTTCATGGCCTCAACCACCGAGGTAAGCTCAATCACGTTCACCTCCGCGTCCTTTCCTGGCCTTCCCATGAGGGGAGAGGCGAAGATTCGGGCGTCGAGCATTGCCCCAACGGATAGCATTATGGAGGTCAGGACATTGGTACCGTGGGTCACGTCCAGGTAGAGGGGTGAACAGCCCTGCTCCACCAGGAGCTTGAGGTTGCTGAAGAAGACGTTGAAGATGAAGTTGGGTTTGATCCGGCTGTTGTAGACGCTTCTAGCCTTCTCCCTCTCCCCGTTCTCCCTGACCACTATCCTGGAACCATATCCAGTGTTGGGGACGAGAATGACCTCCATCTTTTCCAGGAACTTCTCCACCTCCTTCAGGAGGGGTTGTTCCGGGCCGGAGAGTTCCCTTGCCCTGAGAGTTAGAAGGTTCCTGTACGCTCTGCTCAGCATTTCAGGTGATGGTTCCTTAACCCCTGAGATCTCCAGGAGGCTGTCGGGAAGGAGGGCGATCACGCGGGTGGGGTTCAGGAAGCTGTCCAGGGCATGGGCAGAGAAGAAGGTGACCTTCTTCTGGGACGTGGGAAGGAAGTTGTAGGTTATGACCTCATAACCTGTTACATCCCCTGCAATGAAGGCGAGGCATCCTCCTGTCTGGGTCATGGAGATAGATGCGCGCCCCAGGTTAAATATCTCCCTGGACTTGGTAACCCGCGTAACATCTCAATCTCTCCCCTCAGAGGAAATGGCGAGTACCTCATCCGGTATTCAACCACACCGTCGTACATACAGGTGGAGGCAGGAGAGGAGTACCAGTTTGAGATCGGTGGAAAGGAGGAAGCGCTGACAAGGGCTCTCCTTAACCTAGAGGAGAGGAATGTGTTCAACTGCCACTGGAGAATCAGGGATGTGCAGGTGAAGCAGGTCTCCCTAGGAGTTCTCACAGTTTGAAATTTCGGTTGAGACCCCCGCTCTTCTAACCAGCCCAAGATTAAAGAGTAAAAGGAAGGTGTTCACTAACGATCCGGGTACGGTGTTCTTCATGAATCTCATGGACGTCACAGGGCTATCCAGGGAGGACGTCCAGACGTGGGTTGAGAAGCTCAGGGAATGGCTGTGGCCTGAACCCTCCCATATGAATTACGTTCAGGTGGTGTATGCCGGGAAAGTGGTAACAGGTCTCACAGGGAAATTGAGGTACTCCATTGCGGGAGGGGACATGGACATGATCAGGAGAGTGATATCCACTGCAATTTCCCTTGGAATCGGTACGTCCAGGAGAAATGGATTCGGGAGGATCAGGGTGAGAGTGAGATGAGAGTGCGTAAGTCAGCCATTTTTCACGCATCCAAAAGGTTAAATAGGGTGAAATAGATGAGTGATAACATGTCTTCTACTTCAACGGTCAAGGTGGACGATAAGTTCCTTCTGGACAGGGCTGCAGAGATTGCCTGCCTTTCGCTTGAGGGGACTGAGAAGACCCAGATCAATACCCTGCTCACCATGATGCAGAACTTCAAGAATCCTGAGAAGCTGGAACTTCTCATCATGAGGCAAATCGGCAGGGGGCTGATAGGCGAGGGCGCCGGGAGGAAAATTCTGGAGACAATTGAGGACATCAAGAGGGCCAGCCCTGCAAACGCCGTTGATATCATCCTTGACTTCCTTGGCTACGTGAAGTGGGCCTACGAAAGCATTGAGGACGAGAGGACTTGCTCCAACATCAGGGACTTCAGCTCCCTAGTTAAACACGTGATACAGGGAGGCCAGCCCCCAAGGCAATTCCAGGGAAGGCGTTAAACGGGTGAACTGATTGTCGGAGACCTCCCCGTGTTACGATCTGGACAGAATCAGGGTGGTAACAGAGGTAAGGGGCATCCTCGAGAACGAGACGCCCCTCAGGATAGGTAGCGGAAGGGGCTCCGCAACCTTCAGGGACGCCTCGGACAATCCCATCATCACCAGAGGGGGAAAGCCCTACATTCCCGGGAGCAGTTTGAAGGGAGCCCTGCGCTCCTGGCTTGAGGCTAACGTTCACAACCTCTACTCCTCCCTGGGGGAGAAGTACATGAAGGTTTACCCTGTGGATGAGAAGGAAGTGGTCAGTTGCGTGAAGACTCCGGAGGAGGAGAGGTACTGCATTCCATGCATAATCTTCGGTCACAAGGACCTCTCGGCCAGGATGAACGTGATGGACGCCACCGTGGAGGGAAATTACAGGATTGAGTCCTATACGGGTGTGACCATCAGCAGGGTCTTCGGGGGTCAATTTCCAGGACATCTCTTCAACTTTGACTTCGTTTCCCCGGGGGCCAGATTTAACTTCAGGTCAGTCATCCTCAACGTTAACCTTGAGGGAGAGAGTGAGGAGTGGAGGGAGCAGGTTAGACGGGGAGTGGTTTTCCTAATCAGGTCCCTTCAGGACGGGATGTTCCTGGGGGCAAGGAAGAGCACGGGAGCGGGCCTGGTGAAGCTGAAGGAGATAGAGGTCAGGAGCCTTGTGCCCGGCTCTTCCTGGAGAAAGGTGAACTGGGCGGAGGTGAAGATGTGATGGAGATGTACATGATAAGGAAGGACGTGATAAAGAGGGTTGTGAAGTTCGAGGGAGTTCTGAGGGCGGACTCACCCGTGGCCGTAGGTACAGGGGAGAGGGGCCCCCTCAAGGAGGTGATCAAGGATGTGGATGGAAGACCCTACATCCCCGGTAGCTCCTGGAAGGGCGTGTTCAGGTCAGCAGGGGAGAGGATTGCCAGGGCCAGGGGACTCAGGGTATGCTCAGGCCTGACCAACGACAACTGCCTAAAGAATCAGAGGCTTGATAGGACCTTCATGGACCAGTTGAGGAGAGACGTGGAGGAGGCTAAGGGGACAATATGGAACCACACATGCATCAACTGCAAGATCTTCGGCACCATGTCCGTTCTGGCCCAGGTCAGGTTCCTGGACTCGATCTCCACCGATTTCAAGATCAACACGAGGGCCATGATAGCCATAAGCAGGAAGGATGGAGCTGTGGCGGGGAGAGCGCTGGTGACCCTGGAATACGTGGATGTGGGCTCCCACTTCCCCTTCACCCTCTACACCTATAATCTCCCCAACTACGCCCTCGGTTACCTGGTGAGGATCATGGAGGGAATCCACACCCACGTGGTTCAGGTTGGAGGTAACAAGAGCAGGGGATTCGGCTTCCTCTCCTTTGAGAGGCTATCCATGAAGGTGATGGAGGGAGATCCCGCTCTCCCCAGGCTCGATGACGATGATGTTCAGGTTAACCTCGACGTGAGTAAGCTGGAGAACCTATCCGGGGATGATTTCTTCAAAATAACCTCCCCGCTTAAGGAGGCCTTCAACAATGCAAGGATCTCATACCCTAGTTAGGACTCCCAGGGATGAGGGCATCCCCACCAGGGTGGAGATAAACCTGGAGGTGGTCTCGGATTACCTCCACGTGGGTCAGGGGAGGGTGGTGATGCCCAGGAAGGAGGTTGAGAACCCCGGCCAGATCATTGAGGCATTCCTCATGGGCGATACCAGGGTTTACTCCGTCGTGGATGACCTGTTCTTGGAGTTCAACGCCTTCCCCAGGGTTGGAGACAGGGTGGTAATACCGGGGAGCACCATAAAGGGAGCCGTGAGGACAAGGCTGGAGATGTCTGTGCCCAACTCCTGCTACATAGTGGATAGACCCGGCGTGAGCAAGTCCCAGAAATACGTGAGCATCTTCAAACCTGATCCCAACAGGAGGAGCGACAACTACGCCAGGGGGATGGCAGTGAACGGGAACAGGGTGTGCCCCGTGTGCGACCTCATGGGCAGTCCGGGACTGGGGAGCAGGGTCTCCTTCAGCGACATGGTGATGGTATCGGGTCGCCTGGGAGTGGCCAGGGTGGAAAATCAGGACTACGAACTTGCCCTCAAGGGCTCCAGGTTCTCTGGATTCTTCCTGGTGAACGTCACTAGAAATGAGATTGGGGCCATCCTTTACGGCCTCGGGATCAGATGTGATGCAGGGAAGGTGAATTCCAGGACCATCCTGCTTGGAAGGTTCAAGTTTCAGAGGTCCGAGTTCGGAAGGGTTAAGTTCACGGCAAACATGAAGGAACAGGACCAGTGCGCTCAGATAAATAACTTCGTGAGGGAGTACAGGGTGAGGGACATATGGGAAGGATGATATGCTTCTCCAAGTCACTGATGCCCCTGGAGGAGTGCGATCCGAGGATTGCACTGGGAGGAGAGAATCCGGTCAGGGTTGAATATGAGGAGAGTGACGTGAAGGAGGGTGATGACGATGAGGGGTAAGCTCTTCCTTACGGAGGGCAAGACTGACGTTTACGAGGTTGATGAAGGGAGGGCCAGCGAGGCTGTTGAGGAACTGGTGAAGTTGCTCAGGGAGCTGGCCAGGATTGTGGACGGGTTAGAGGTGTCCCGGGATGACCGTAAAGGGACCCTTAATGGCAAGGTGAAGACTTCTGGCCACTGCTTCACTGTACGCGGAAACTCCAACCCTGATAGACAGGATCTCAAACGCGCTTTCCAAGGAGGCAGCGGTTAAGGTGATAGGGGACTGCGAGAGGATAGTGAACACAGGGATCAACAGGGGCGAGATTAGGGTTCAGACAGGGGAGAACTCCAGGGTGATCGTGACGGTTAAGGAGGGTGACAACACGAAGACCTTCGAGCTCTACGGACAGCTTTCCACAAGTGAGGACGTTAACCAGTTCATCGAGGATGTGGAGAAGGACATATACACTGCAAGGAAGGTGGGGGCAATAGCCATGGCCATGGTGAACAGCGCATTATCACCGAGGAAGGAGGAGGTTAAGGCATGATCTCGGGAAGCGTCAGGTTTCTGGTGAACGTGGAGTCCCTGAACGGAGTTGAGTCAGTGGGGAACCTGAGCAGGCACAGGACAGCCCCAATAGTCACGAGGAAATCCAACGGGGAGTACGTGATTAGGTATGTCCCCGTCATATCGGGAGAGTCACTGGCCCACGCGTATCAGATGGCGCTGGTGGACATTGCCGGGAAGATGAACCTTCCAGTGAGCAACAGGACCAGGCAGGGTGAGCTCATCAAGTTCGGGATAGATAACGTACTGAATGAGGAGAAAATAACCCCTCCCAATGACGAAAAGGATGCCAGGAGATTCGAGGTGGACGTTATGCTGAAGGACGTTGTGGCTGACGTGGGAGGGTTCATGTATGCGGGCAAGAACCCCGTGAGGAGGAGCTCCAGGTTCATGGTGGGTTACATGATTCCTGCCCTGAAGGGTGACGACATCCCCGCCCAGCTGGAGGCCCAGTTTCACGTCAGGTACTCGGTTGTGGGCTCCAAGGAGGAACAGGCCATATACAACGTGGAGGTGGGCTCCGCCCTCTACACGGTGAGCTTCGTTCTGGACGATGAGTTCGTGGGGGTTCCCTCGAACCCAGGTGTGGCGGAGAGGGAGAAAGAGTTGCTGGGATCAAGAAAGGCAAGGGTGGAGGCCTCGGTGAGGGCGCTGTATCACCTCCTCACGGGAAACTTCGGGGCAAAGAGGTCAAGGTTCCTTCCACAGCTTGAACTGAAGTCCGCCGTGTTCTCGGTGACTGACTTCCCCTTCATGGTGGAACCCGGTCACTCCGACAGTTACATAAGGCTCAGCCAGGAGAGGGCGGAGAAGGCCAGGTCAGTGCTCAAGGGAAACAAGGTGAGGGTCTACGCAATCAACAGGGAGGGACTTGACGCGGGTAAGGCAGAGGTGAAGGGGAGCCCTGAGGATGTTATCGAGGCCCTCATCAGCGAAGTGAAGGGATGAGGATGCCTCCCTCCGAGCTTACCTACTCCAGGGTGAAGGTGAGACTGCACTGGGGCTTCTCCATCTCCTACCCCACAGCCTCAAAGGAGAAGAGGGGCACTCTCCTCCCTCCTCCCACCACCCTGGTGGGAGCCCTCAGTTACGGCAGGTTCAGGGGAGTGGACTCGGGAGACGATCTGAGGAGCTCCCCGGCGATCTCCATAATGGATAAGGTTAGGGTTGCCTCGGCGAGATTTGAGGGAGAGGGAACCTACATAGAGGACATTGTGAGAAACACGGTAAGTTATTTCCAGAAACCAGAGAGGAAGGCCGACAGGAGGTACATGTTCAATGTTGTCCCCACTGGGAGGGTTTACACTCCGGGAGGTCTGCTAACCCTGGTCTACGTAACTGAGATCCCTGAGGATGAGCTGAGGAGGTTGAGCTGGTCCATTATCAGGCTGGGCTCAAAGGAGGGCCTGGTTAGCGTGGAGGACGTGGAGGTGGGAAGGGCCTTACCCGTGAGGGGAAAGGTGAGGACAAGTTACTACTTCAGGGCCTCTGTACCCCACTCCCTGGGGGACCTGGTTTACGCCGACTTCTGGGAGGGAGGTATGAGCTGGGGGAAGGAGGGGAAACTGGTGAGATATGCCATTCCCCTGAAACAGGTTCCGCTGAGAAGCGTTGAGGTGGGAGTAGAGGCGCAGGAAGCCTACAGGGTTGGTGATGAGTACGTCGTCGTTGGTTGATTACTACTACGAGGTGTGTCACGTTCTGGGCCACGAGCCCAGGAAGGGGATTGAGAGAACCCTGGAGATGATAGAGCAGGGAAACTCGGTTATACTCACCGCCCCGACAGGTTACGGCAAGACCTCCCTCACCTACGCCCTGGGTTTGGCCAGCCTGAGGGGTAACGATTACTTCGAAAGGGTTATACACGTGCTCCCCCTGAGAAGCGTGGTGCAGGACCTCAACGCTAAACTGGTCAACTTCGTCGAGAGGCTGAACTATCCAGGGAGGGTTGTGGGGGCCTACGACATGGACTTTCACGATACCCCCTACTTCCTGAGGAAGGTGAACGTGACCACCCTGGACTCCTTCGTATTGAACATGTTCAAACTACCTGTATCGGAGATTTCCAGGGGTTTGAAGGGGATGGGCACCCATTACGAGGTTCCCAGGGGAGCCATATACTCCTCTGTGGTCGTTTTCGACGAGTTCCACCTGTTCCCGGAGGAGAGCGGTAAAGGTCTAACCTCCACCATAGCTTCGCTGAGGGCACTGAGCAGGATGGGAGTGCCATTCGTGATCATGAGTGCGACCCTGCCCCAGTCCCTGAAGACGCTAATCAGGAATCAGGTAACGGACGTGACGGTGGAGGAGGTATCTGACAACTTTTCAGTGAACAGGAAACTGACGGTTGATTTCGTGGATACGCTGGATTTTCAGAGGATTGACAGGGAGAGGAGGACGCTCGTGGTGCTTAACACCAGGAGGAAGGCCATAGAGACCTACCTGGAGGCCAGGAAGCACTCCCTTTCCCCGGTGCTCATTCACTCCAAGCTCAACGCCGAGGACAGGAGGAGGAGGGTTGAGGGTCTCAGGGACGCAAAGCTGGTGATCTCAACCCAGGTGATTGAGGCAGGAGTGGACGTATCTTTCGACGTGCTGTACACCGAGGCTGCCCCGATCCCCAGCATGGTTCAGAGGGCTGGAAGGGTGGCGAGGTACGGGGGAGAGGGAGAGATCCATATCCTGCCCTTTTCAGGAAAGGTTTACGACAGGGAGGAGGTGGAGAAGGGTGTAGAAATTGTTGAAAAGGAGAGGAAGCTCGACTCTTCCCTTCTGTTGAACTACGACGCGGAGTATCCACTGGATAGCACTCTCCTCACCTCCCTGGATCTCCTGGATGAGGGGGCTTTCTTCTCCTCCAGGACCACAGCGGAACTGCTGAAGACGGAGTGCTCCATCACCAGGGAAACCTCCCTGATCATGGGCTTCCCCCGGGGATGCAGGTCACCGGCGTGCGGTGTTCCTCTCACTGAGGAGGAGGCAGAGCACCTTTTGCAGAAGGGGGCCACACCCCTTAGGGACGGGAGTCCCGTGGAATGGAAGAGGAGGGGAAGGTATTGCCTTTCCATAGATTTCATGCTGAACGGGATTGACGGAGTTTCCGTTGATTACGACAGGGAGACGGGGGCGATCATATGAAACCGTGCGCCTTTTCCGGACAAACCCTGAGGGATCACTCCCTCGGTTCGGTGGAACAGATGATGAGGGTTTTCAGGGAGAGCTATTTCAGGGTTATGAAGAGGAGAATGGACTTCATATCCAGGAGACTGGAGGGCAGGTATCCAGAGGATTACAGGTTCATCACCGGCATCTCAGCAGGGCAGTGGATGGACCTGACCATGTTCCTGGTTGGTTTTCATGACCTGGGCAAGGCCGGGGAGTTTTATCAGGAAAACTTCAACGACGATTGCACTCCCAGGAGAAGTGCCAGCTTCAAGTATCACGAGGTGGGCAGTTCGCTCTATCTGTTCAGGTTGAACTGGAAGAATGAACTTCTCAGGTTCTGGTCCGTGCTGACCACCATGAATCACCTGAACGCGATAAGGAGCGTGGAGGACCTGAACTGGGCAGAACACGAAATAAGAGACAGGCAAGGGATTCTCCACCTGAAGAGATACGGGTGGATACAGGAGCTGGATTGGCTGGCCAGAAGAGTTTCCTGGGCAGTGGAGGTCACTCCTCCCCAGGACTACAGTCTGGGCCATCTCATGGAGATGAAGGAGTGGCTGAGTAAAATGGCTGGCCTCAGGTTCAATAAGGGATACATCCTTCTTCTCCTGCCGGTCATAGTTGGGGACAATCTGGACAGCTCTGCCCAAAGGGAAAAGGATGAGGACTCTGCAAGGAAGAGGAGGTTCATCAGGGCACTGGAGGAGATGTACCATGCTGGTTAACACGTACGACGTGTTTGGAGACTATTACGTAATCACAGTGGCTTCCCTGGCCGGGGGAAGGTGGAGCGACGGGAGGGTTGAGATTCCCGATCAGGAGTTTCTCAACGTGATACAGACGGCTTCTTCCCTGGCACGGCAGAGGGAGGAGGAGAGGAGGAAGAGGATTGAGAAGACAAAGAAGATTAAGGGAGTGTTGAGAGTACTTCCCCTGAGCGGTAATGACAAGAAACCCTTTGAACAGGCCCTTACCTGTCTCAATATTCCAACGCAGTCCACAATCTCTGAGATCCTCAATAAGGTTACTCCCAACATGAAAGTGACTCCGCAATGCTCGAAGATCAGCGCTCCGTCCTTCGTCAAGCCGGAAATGTACGAGTATGGTAAGTACCCCGGGTACAGGGGATCCACTAAGGTGGAGTTGAAGGTGGATCCAATCTACCTGATGGTTGCAACCGCGGGCTGGGTGATCAGCAGACTGGGAGAGGCCAAGGTGGGCAACAACGACAGGATAGGAATTCACCTGTTTCCAGTGGACGTGGATCACCTGTTCTCTCCGCTTCCCTCACTGGTGAAGAGCTCTCCCTTCATACCGGGATTCTATCCTAGCACGGCATTTCTCCTGTGGCTGGCATATCAGATGGTGAGCAGGAGGGCGGAAATAACTTCAGGCATGAATATTTACGCGGTATCGGACGCAGGGGGATCGTCTCCCGCTTCGGTTGTGGGAGGTTTCACCACCAGTGTTGAAAGGTTGTTGAGGAGCGAGATATTCAAGAGTGACGTGGCCTACGTGGTGGAGAGAATAAGCAGTGAGGCGCTGAGATACGACTCGAGCAGGAGGGATTTCGCCATCAGGATCTCCAACCTCCTTTACGAGATTCTCATGGGGTCGAGGAGGGTGGAGGAGCTAGTGTACTTCACCAACAGGGAACTCCTGTCCATCAGGATGAGGAAATCCAAGGTGTCCGATGAGGAGAGGAAACTGTATGAGATGGCCTCGAGACTAGGGCTCAGGGTGATGGAGATAGTGGGGGTAAGTTAGTGGTTATGTTAAGAGTTTTTTCACGTTTCCTCCAGTGAAGCATATGTGAGGTCTTCAGCTCTCTTTCAATTTGACGTGCCACGGAAACCTGAAGGTTTTTGATTGGTACTTGACACACTGGTTTCATCGTCTTTTTCCTTGACATGAGCACCACCCAGAGCGTGAGTAAAAACTTATGCAACCGGTGGTCTCTGAGATTCAGGTCCGTTACCCAGGTAATTCTGTCTCATGGTAGAACCTGGAGCAGTGCGTAGTACAGACCCGTTATCAAGTTATCGTGGTTGAGCATCAAATCCTTCTCTCTTTCAGATAAGCCCACTGATGAGCGGAGAACAATACTCCCTAGAAGCCTGGCCCGACGTGCAAATAGCAGGGATGCATCACCTTCAGACTCGTCAGGATGACTGACCTATCTCCACGTGGGGGTAGATGACCCTCTTCACTGGATTCACTTCCACTCTCGTACTGCCTTCCCCGGGAAACATTCTGATGGCAACCAACCTGTCCAGGCTGTCGGGAGGGTCAACAATGTTCCGTCTCGCCCCTGGCCTGTTTCCGAAGAGGCCATCCATAACCCCATCAATAATCACCTTGAGATAGTTAGAGGACATCCGCGAAGGAGCTTGAATGGAGATGGCCAGCTGGCGACGATCGGTGGCCCTTCCCCTCCCGGATACGTAAAGCTCTATATCTTCCTTCCCTAATTTAGGAGGAAATTCAATGTTCAGGATGGGATCCTCCAGCTCATAGTGCAGAAAGTCTTTAGACTCACTCCTGTAGAAGAGGTACTCGGCCTTCGCATCTGCTCTAATGGGACGTGGCATGGTCTCGAAGATAAAGCCCTCCCTCAGTGCATCATCATATTTCTTACCATTATTCCTGTTCAGGTTGTACGCAAGCAGGTTATCCAGGTCTGGCATTCTACTCTTGATCAGGGCGGGACTGTAGTAGACTTCCCCGTGCAGGTATCCTCGATCCCCCAGAGCGTGAACATTGCGAACCAGCTCGTCTCTCGCCACTCCCACAGTAACGGGGACCGGAGACACTCTCAGGGCTTCCCCCAGGGATCTCACCACGCTGGAGGCGAAGGTTATGGGTTTGCTGTTTGCTATCTGCATTCTCGTTCTGGGATAGGGAATGGCCTCTTCACCAATTCCATATACAAATTCCATTGATCTAGAAAGTTACATGAACTTAAAAAGATTACTTTGCGCCCGTGCCGGCAACCCGTGACACGGGTTTAAGTGGACCCGGAACCCTGCTGACAAGAATCCTGCACTATCACGGTATCACCGTGGGATGTTCATTGCACAGGATCCCAAGGCCAGTGAGCGATGAGGTAATATCTATGCCTTCATTGAACTAATCCGTCTAGTTACTGAGGGAGGGAAATACAGGGATTACGGGACCAGGCGATCTCTGCACCAGGGAGGATCTCTTGACGAGATCAGGAACCACTAAACGGGCCAAAGGAGACCTGATTACACCCTCTTCAAGTGTAAAGTTTCATCCACACTCTTGGTGCCCACGGACTTGCATGGTTAAGGCCTTGCATAATCCTTCCCAACAATGCCTACATCACGGGAAAACATGAAGGTATCTTCCCAGATTCTCAAAAAACTAGATCAAGGAAAAAACGTTGCCTTCATCTTCATTCAGGACTTGGCCTTTACCTCTCTCTGCTTCTCCTCCTTGGGCTTACCCAGCACGGAGTAGGGGAACTGCTCATAGACCACGGTGGCACTCACCAGCAGGATCACGGGTATTATTCCCACCGCTGCTACCTGCTGAGCTGTCAGGGGCTTCGTTGCCGTGTTTCCCGTCACCAGGGCCGCGACCACCAGCTCCAGTATGAACCCCACGATGAACAGGACCTTGAACGCCCTGTCCATCCTCTCCAGGTTCCTTTCCCTCTGCTCGGTCATTTGTACATCACCTTCGCAGTTATGATCATTGCAGCGAACACCGCGGCCGTGAACTCAAGACCGCTCAGGGCCATCTGCATGTCCCCGCTCAGTATGTGTCCGCTTGCGCATCCGCCCGCCATCCTTGCACCGAACAGCATCAGGTAACCACCCATGAAGGATCCCACGAATCGCAGTGCCTGGTTACTCCCGAACCTGTTAACCCAGCTGGGAGGTATTATGTTCCTGAAGGAGGTGAACCTCCTGGTTATGAACACTGCACTGAAGAACGCTCCCATCAGGGTCCCAATGTCGCTGAAGGGCTCCCATCCTATTCCCTTGAACACTATCTGGCTGTAGGTGAAGGAGGGCATGAAGAGCTGGCCCACTATCCAGGAGTACGTTGTGGACTCGCCGAAGATCTGGTGGAGGAACATCTCCAGGACCACGGTGAGCCCAACTATGCCCGCTATTGACACCATGAACCACCTGGTCACGTTACTCTCCGTTGCGTAGTACTCGTTCACCTTCTTCGCCAGGGATGTCTGGGAGTAGGGAAGACCTCCGTCCGTCAGGTAGATTGCAGTGTCCAGGTGCTTCTGTATCTCCAAGGGAGTGTTTCTCCTCTCAATGTTCTCCCTTATGCAACTCCTTGTTCCTCCCTTATACCTGGGAAGGTAATATGCCACCAGGAAAAGGCCAACGGCGTAAACAAGGGATATGCCGAAGAGGTCCACGGGGGTAAGTCCGGAGAAGGGCTGAATCACGAACGCGGATACATGTTTCCCTCCTATCACCAGGCTTCCGAAGTTCAGCGTCTTCACCAGCCACTGACCTGCGCTGGTCTGAAACAGGGCAGTCCATGAAGCAGCTCCAAGGAGGGCTCCCAGCAGGGCGTAGATTGCGTCCCTCCTGCCCTCACCGAGGGCCATCCAGATTGAGCCAGGGAAGTAACCGGCTATGGCCAGTCCAGCTCCGAAGAGCACACCGCCCAGACCCACGCCCACCAGATAAAGGGGCTTGGGACTGAAGTGAAAACCGATACCGAGGGCGTATAGCCCGAAGAGCACGGGGGTGGAGATGGCAAGACCCAGGGCTATGCAGATCACGAAGAGCCTGTCCTCCCACTTTGCTAGCCTTATTAACGTCTCAGGATTGGCTATGCCCCAGGCCTCGGCAGCTGCTCCTATCACGAACCCTATGAGTATTCCAACCCACATGGGTGCTGTAAAGGTTATCAACTCGAACACCAAAATGTATTATCGCATTTGAAGGTAAAGTATCTTGATATAGTTTTTATGCAATAAAGTCATTAACCAGGTTTATTAGAGTTCTAAGAAATAATGGCAAAAAGATGAGGGGAGGGATGATTTGATAAGTGAAAAGCTGGTGTGGGGAACAGGGTGAGGAGGAGCTGTGTTAAGGATAACGGGGGGGAGGAGGGAGAAGGGTTGGGTACAATGACCACTGAACACTATTTAATCGGGAGGGGATAAAACTGAGAAATAGTTAAGGCTGTACCACCTGGATCGCGGAACGGTCTCCAGAAGTTTAAATAGGCAAACTCCCGATCCCCCGTGTGGCCAGAACTTCTTATTCGGCCATCCAGCTGGCTGAAGAGTACTACTCCCTGGCCCTTAAGCTCATGGAGAAGAAGCGTTACGCCGATGCTGTCAGGAAATTTAGGAAGGCCATAAGCCTGTACCGCGACAACCACCTCTTTCACTATAAACTGGGAAATGCCCTCTTCTACACCGGAAAGTACCTTGAGGCCATTGAAGAGTTCGACGTGGCGATCAGCATAAATCCCGGTTACATTAACGCCCACTACAACAAGGGGGTGATCCTCATGGAGGAGTTCAAGTGGTATGAGTACGCTTTGGAGGAGTTTGACAAGGTCATCAGCCTTGACCAGAATGACGTGGATGCGCACAGGAGGAAGGCTGACTGCCTCTACTACCTTGGAAGGTATGAGGAGGCTGCCGAGGAGTACACCGTGGTCATGTCCTTTGACAGGAGTTACTGGTAGGGGGACGGTCACATTCTCTCTTTTTTCTTGAACTGAGCCCAATGACTCTGTGTAAGTTTTCCCCGACTTTGAGAGGTGCCCACATTAGAGGATTAATCAATTACTAGTAATGTGTGGATTTTCTGAAAATTAGGCTCATCCATCCAGACGCCATGGCTCAGCTAAGCCTTATCCTGACGCAATTCATTCAAATACTCCACAAAATACAATCCTTGACCTCCTGCCACACCGGTACCCAGTACGTTCTCACATGAGCCTTGAATGGGATCCAGGCAACGGGATTAATCTCGCCAATTGAATGCGTGCCGTTCTCCTCCCTGTAATCTCCCTGGAGGTCCATGTCCTTGCTCCCATCCCTGTCCTGCATATCCAGACGAGGCCCCATCATACGCCGGAATCCCATGATGTATTTTCAACGAACTGGTCACTCCCTCCACGGCTACCCCCTTCACCCTCCTCACGCACCCCCTGGGAGGCGAACTCGCATCCAAAATTCCAGATATCTTTTTCCACTATTACTTCGAAACAATCAAGGGATGGTAACAAATCCTCTCCTTGAACCGATTTACGCGTGCAATCTCCTGGAGTTCATGGAGATTGCACCATTTCAGCCCAGGGAGAGACTGGACGAGGCCATGAGGTACATAGTTCACGTTCACGATCACGTCCCCGCGGGAATTTCTGGGCTTGTGAAGGACAGGGAAATGCAGAGGAAACTGGTCATGGAGATAAGGGCCAGGATGATGAGGGTCCTCATAACCCTTGGGGCTGATCCCAACGTTCTTGACATGGGGCTATCTCCCCTCAACTTCGCAGTCTCCGCCTGCGACCGATCTCTCGTCCTTCTCCTCCTGATCAGGGGTGCCATTCCGGTGAGGGGAGAGAACCCGGTGGTCACGGCGATCTGCGATTGTCCCTCCCTCCTTGACCTGATCCTGGACTGGGGAGGGAACCTGAACATGTCCGAGCCTGGCCCCCTGCAGGTGGCCGTCTCCATGTGCAACCTTGATCTCGTGAGAAAGTTGCTGGAGAGGGGTGCCAACCCCAACGCCGGGAAGGAGAAACCCCTTCACGTGGCGGTCAGGGAATGCCCCAGGGCTATCCCGATCCTCCTCAAGTGGGGAGCGGATCCCAGGATAAGGGACCCGAGCGGGCTTGCGCCAATTCACGCAATGGTGAAAAAGTGCATTCCCCTCTCCCAATCCCAGGACCTGAGCCAGTTCGGGGCAAGGGATCCCCGTGAGGAGATGTGCAGGGAGGTGATAGGGAGGCTATGGTGGACCGTGAACGAGAGGGACGGGAAAGGGAGAACCCCCCTCCACATGGCTGTGGATGAGGGAGACGAGGAAATGATCAGGTATCTGCTGAGGCTGGGGGCTGATCCCAATGCCCGGGACGACCAGGGGCTCACACCCCTGCACCTGGCAGTGCTGTGCCGTGTGAAGTCCAAAGACGGGTCGTGGAAGGACCAGATCCTGGACAGCTTCACCCCCAAGGTCCTGACTGGTTTTACCTGGTTTTTGAGAAGGTGGGGCCTATCTGCGTTACCTGAGCTTAGGGACCACGGGAAGGATCCCAGCAGTGAGGGAATGCCGTCACCCCCACGCATCTGCCCTGATGATCTGATCAGGATCGTTTCCCTCCTGCTGGACCACGGAACGGATCCCAACGTGGGGGACTCTCAGGGGAGGACTCCACTGCACTACGCCCTCAGGTTATGCAGGGATATGCCGGAGATTGCCCAGCTCATCATCTCGGGTGGAGCGGATGTCAGGGCTAAGGACAGGGATGGAGTCTCTCCCCTTCACGTGGCCTCAGGGGAGGGATGCCTCAACCTGGTGGAGGAGCTCGTGAGGAGAGGGGCTGACGTGAACGGGTTGGAGGCCAACGGAAGGACTCCCCTGTTCTGGGCCGTTGAGAAGTGCCGTGAGGATGTGGCGAGGTACCTCATTGGGGCGGGGGCCGACCTTGAGTGGAGGGACGCCATGGGAATGGATGTGAGGGAGGTGGCCGTTGTGTCAAACTGCGAGAAGATCGTGATCTAGATTATGCCTGGACTGTTTGGAGACTGGTGGTACTGGTTAATGAACAGCGTCAGGGTGATATTTATCTAGCACACCATGTTTTGACCTGAGCATGTGTTGGGAGATAGAGCCTAGCTAGGTTTGTTGTGTATTTCAGGTTAAAGGCCCCTCAAATATACAACAATGTGGGGTAGTCCCGGGAGATCAGTCACCCTTCAAGTTCGAGAGAGATTGCGAAGGCCCGGGAGCGTGGAAGTGAACCGGTCCCCCATCTCCATGGAGATACCTTCAAATGGCGAAATACTGGATGTCTACATGAAGAGACCGAAATATCACTGAGCCTTTACCATGATGCACTGGTAACATGAGTTATCTATCCCTGGACTATACGTATTGGCGCTGAATACCACGGTCCGCCTTGATGGGTAGTGCCAGGAAACAGGCATTTCGGTACCTGAGGTGATCCCTGTAAACTGGTAGGAATATTACGACCATAATCTGACCTAGATGAGGCGGGTCAAAGATGTTTCCCATTACCACCTTGATTGTTCTCTAAGGCTTTCTCGTGATCGGGGGCCTAAACCCTCAAAGGTTCTCAAAAACTTTTTGGAAATTGAAAAGGGGATAGGGTATGACCGCCCGGCAAGGCACTCACCATGACTAGGTGGGGTCAGATCGGTCCCCTATGCCCCTATTATGTCCTATTCGATTTAATTTAGCTTTTGGTGACTATTTCGAACCTTCAATGGTTTGTGTTGGGGGTATTTTGTAAAAGTCTGTTTATTTTTCTATTAAAAATCGGCGGCGAAAGGGATAAGAGAAATATATAGATGATGAACGTATCTTTCTAGGGGGAAATTGGCTTTATAGTGACAGGGGAGGAGGAGTGAAATTACAGGGATAAGCGGGAGGTCTTATAGAGAGAAGAGATATAGATAACACAGTTTGTAGATATCCTTTGAGGGTTTGAAAACAAGAAAAACTTGAGGAAAAAGCTTTATAGGGATGAGGATAACGAAACCTCAGGGGATGAGGGATCTCCGTCAGAGTGTCAGCCGTTCATCATGATCGGGCGCGTGGGGTTCACCTTCCCTCATCCCCTTCTCCCTATAAATAACTAGTTTGTGGAGATTCTTAGAGATCTAGACGGTCCCCTTTACTCTCTCCAGAATATGGTAAGTACGTTTCTTAGATCTTTACGGAGAGAGCACTGATCTCCACGGGAGGTTATGATAAACCCGGCGGAGTATCCGTCACCACCTTAAACGGGTTAAAGTCAGAGGGAACCCATTGAAATAGTGTTTCACTGATTTTAACGCGGTAAGATACTCTTCTAGGAAGTTTATATTGAAATAAAAATCGTTCACAGACGAGCAATGCCATAGACCTTAAAATGAAAATATAATTGTGAGACTATTGGGACTGAATTGAAAGAGTTTTAGATAAAATGGGCTTGAAGGGATTTTCAAGAAAGTACTACATGAGATCTCGAGAGCCAAACTTGTTATCAGAGAAAACACCAGTACCTTGTGCGTGGAGTATCCGTTAAGTGACGTCCCCGGTTCTCTTTCAATTTGACATCTCGCAGAAACCTGGAGGTCTTTAATTTAAGGTAACTCCGCACACCACTACCTTGTATAAACTTTACATGGTGCTCCTCAAACGACGCCCATCCAAGAAAATCAGAACCGATTACGCATTACCTTCAAGGCCACCCGTGAACGCTCCATAATGTCCCGTCACACCCATGGCCCAGGGTGAAGATAACGCTGACCCATAACCTGAGAGGACCTGAGTTCCGGCAACCCCAGTCGCCTTTAACGGGATAAGCCGATCAGAGTTGTCGCTCAGTACTCTATCTTGATCACCCTCCCGTAAACGTCTCTTATCCTGGAGTCGGTCGTCAATACTGTGCCTTTCACCTTCATGGCAGTTGCCACAAGGAAACAATCCGCTAGGGATAACCTCTCTCCATGGCTGGCCTTCACCACTCCCGCCGTCTCCGTTATCCAGCTGTCGGGTGATATCACCTCAAGGGGGCTGTTCCTTAAGGACCTGTACCTGGCCACCACTACGTCCTTCCCAAACCTCCTGGCGTAATGGAAGATGAATTCGGCAAGTGTCAGCTCGCTGGTGACCAGCCTCACCCTGTTCCCCACCATGTCCTCAAAATATCTCTTCACCACGTGGCCTGCAAATAAGGAAATGACTCCGGCATCAATCACGTAACTCTCTTTCAATCTCCCTTCTCCTCTCCTCCTCCATCCCCTTCACGACCTCAAGTGCCCCTTCGCCGTCTATCCCAAAGAGGTCAAGGAGGGACCTCGGGGCAATCATCTCAGCCCTGTTACCCTCCACCCTGAGCTCCAGGATGGAACCCTCCCTTATCCCCAGGGTCTTCATCACCTCTGACGGGAGGACCACTACCCCTTTCCCGTGTACCTTGAGCATGAAAATTTTCATGAAGAAGATTGGTGTTTCACGATCAAAAGCTTATCCTGCCCCTGCGCAGTCATCCGAACCCTGAATGCGATCAATACTGGAACGAGGTTAAACGCGGTACTCCCAGCTCTTTGGATCTGTTCAGACCTGAGGTTATCCTCGCGGGTTCAACTCGGTCCCCGGCCCATCCCCGGGGAGTCAGAGAGTTTTCACGTTGTACTTTCTGGCCAGTTTCATCAAATTCCTGTCAAAGCTGACCAGGGGCAGTTCATTGATAATGGAATGGGACAGAATGATCACGCCGTTGTAGTGGGATAGCTTCTCCGACGAGATGATCTCCAGTCCCTTCCTCAACACCCTGGAGTTGTCCTCCGAGAGCTCCGCTTTCTCATGATTCAGGTAGGAGATCACGTCACCTATCCTGCTGTCCAGCCCATTCCTCCTGAAAAACCAGACCATCTCATGCCACAAGAGGAGGGATAACCCATCTCTCAAGCTGATCCAGAATTCTCTCTCCTTATGGAACTCCGAGTCCTCAACGTAATCGAAAATGAGTACGTCGGTGTCAACCACTGCCCTCATTCATTCCCTCCTCTATGTCCCTTTCCACCTCATCCACGGTGAGCTTCCTGTTCAGTTTTATCCTGGGCCTCCTGCTCCTGGCCTTCCTTATTACGATCTCGTCGTTGTTGAGGGTGATCTCCACGATGTCGCCCTCCCTTATGTCCAGTTTCTCCCTTATGGATGCAGGAATGGTAACCTGGTAATTCCTTGTTACCTTGACCCTTTCCATGAGTTACTGGGCGAATAACTGGAATAAAAACACTTCTAGTATGGAACGTCCAGGAGAACAGTTTCAGCGGGAAAGATGCCGTTACGTGAGTCTGCGCCCGGGCTTCACGTGCCACAGCGTTAGTACCCTGTGTAATTTTTACCCAGTGCTCTTTGAACGGAGTCCGTGCCAGAGGATAAAATT
This sequence comes from Metallosphaera javensis (ex Hofmann et al. 2022), assembly GCF_022064045.1. Classification (NCBI taxonomy): domain Archaea; kingdom Thermoproteati; phylum Thermoproteota; class Thermoprotei; order Sulfolobales; family Sulfolobaceae; genus Metallosphaera; species Metallosphaera javensis (ex Hofmann et al. 2022). The sequence goes on from NZ_JAKNCW010000009.1 coordinate 24,081, forward strand.
GATCAAAACCGCTGGTGAAGATGATGGAAACAGGTGCCATCGCTTCATGGGTGATGGTGCCTCGCGAAGGTTTAGTTACGAGTGATGTGGAGAGCACCAGGGACCGGGGACCTGGGTAGATACTCACCGGAAAAGCCACCAGGACTTTGAGAGGAGTCCCGGGGACTAGTATCGGGTCCGGGGTTCACCAGTGAACTGAGAATTTAGTTGCCGTCTCGCTACCTGCGGGACCCGTTCCAGTGTACCCCACTACCTGGATTATCAAATGGAAGAAGATCATTCATGGCGAAACGTCTGTGAGTGTGAACCCTCCAGCTCAGTTCACGGGTGTGTCGGTATCCCACCACGTTCTCCTCGAAAGATCTGGAAAACTGGTCGCGATGCCCTCACGCATGGGTATCTGTTAAGTGACGTCCTCCGTTCTCTTTCAATTTGAGATCTGGTGAAAGCCGGAGGTCCTTGATTGGGTAACCCTGCACCACCTTCAGCACGTTAAGGTCCAGGGAATTCGGCACGAGCTCATGCCTTGTTAAAAGTTTATCTTACCTGTGGTTTAGAGTTAAACCAGTGGGATGCGGTGGAGGAGGGATCCATGGGTCCAGGTCCGGCACCTGGTTCCATGAACAAACCGTGACCACACCTGCCTGATCAGGAAGTTCCCTATCTTAATGTTATCTATCTTAATGTGTTTTCTGAAAACTAAGCCTTGTCCATAATGACACCATGGCTCAGCCAAACCTTATCGTGACGTGATCCATCTGTACAGGAATTTAGGTGCGGGTTAATCGGCTATCTGCGGAATATTCATGGAATGACCCGAAGGCAATCCGCTAACGGCCGATCCCGATACCTCACGGGAGTGGGCAGTTATCTAAACTTTTAAGGAAATGGTGGGTTTTGTGGATAATGAGAATAACCATTAACTCCCTTGGCCCCCTTCATGACACCTCCCTGGATTTCAGCTCGCCCATTACTGTCCTGTTTGGCAGGTCCAACTCAGGAAAGTCCTTCGTTCTGAAGGCGATTTACTCTTCCCTCAGCTTTCTGGACAAGAGCAACAACATTGAACTAGCCAGCCTTTCAATCCCCTACTTTAGGGTAGACTCTCCCAAAGAGGTTTATTTGGATATTCCAGTGAACCTAAAACTAGAGGAGTTAATCGGGACATATAGGGCGAGCTTTGTTGGAGATGCAGATTACGAGATTAACATTGGCAAATCGTCCATAAGAGATATAATGGAATCGGCAACGACAATGCTCGTAAGGACCGAGTTTAAACAAGTAAAACGTGTCACACCCGTCATCTGTCCCGATACAGGATACAGCATTGAGATGAGAATGGTGAAGGGGGTACTGAATATAGTAGCCAAGAACTATGATAGAGTGAATGATGAGGAGGCATGTATGGGAGCGTTGAGCCGTGAGGTAAGACAAGGAATAATTTTCTATCTGAGCCGGGAGGTTATCGGAAGGATATTTAACTCCCTGGGAGTAGGGCTAGGTTTACCTAGTGTGAGGTTCATAAGCTATGGCAGGTTCCTTAAGCTATTGGGGGGTACTGGCACATTAAGAACACCTTGGACAGGACCTCGGTATTTTAGAAGCTCGTCTTACTGGATCTCTAGAAATCTAAACACACTAGATTCAGTTAATGAGGAAATTGCGAAACTATTCGGGCTGAACCTCGAGGTAAGAGATAGAAGACTCTTCGTGAATGGGCATTACATCATGCATTCTTCCGCAAGCCTGGTTGAGATGTCGTCCATTTACCTTTCCCTGGCTGACAGTAGTGGGGGACTGGTGCTCATTGAGGAACCAGAATCACAGCTGGACATATATAACCAAGTACGAATGGCCCTGATCCTTTACAACCTTTCACAGAGGTTCAGGTTAATCATTACTACGCATAGCGAGGTCATACTACTGACGCTGGCCATGCTTTCACAATATCATTCCTGCCTCAAGGATATCCACGAATTTAGCGAGGAGTTCGATATAGGGATACCACTGGGGGAACCTACGAAGGTGAACTTCTATTTTGTAAAGGATGGGAAGTTACACCATAAGACGTCAGAGGAGATCCTTGAGAACGACGAGATTTTTCTGGATGTTAACAGGAGGTTACTGAAGGTTAACTCGGCCCTGTATGAGAAATGGTCCAGGGAGTGCCAAGAAAAAGAGGGTAAAGAAGGTAGAGAAAATGACCACTGATGTTTCTATAAAGGATGGTGAGTGTGAACTGGTGACAGACTGCATACTTTATCTCTCTTTCGAGAATGCCAGGGTGGTAAGAAGCGGAGAACATCCAGAGGGAGTTTGTGTTAGGAACGGAGAAGTAATCTACATCGAGATGAAGTATATGAGCTCGAACCCCACAGATGATCTTTTGGATAATATAAGAGAGAAGATGAGTAAGGTGGATATACACAGGGGAAAATCAGATGAGGGGTACCTTAATAACAATTACATCCAGTGTTCAAAGTTCTTAATTGAACAGATAAGAGGAGGCAGAGTCAGCTTTTTCCTAGTGGTTCCAGCTATGTTCATCTCTACGTTCTATGCCACAATAAAGGGATTCAGGTTTCTGAAGGGAAGATTTGATGAATTTTGTATTGTAGCTTGCGGTTCCAGTATTAATAAGATTGATAAAAATTGGAACTGTATAAATTTTTGATATCGGGATGGGTTTGGGCAAGCCTGTCATGATGGTTGTCCTCATCCCTCCTCTCTTCACAGCCTCTCCGCTCTCTGCGTAATTCGTTCATTGTTATCCTGATCCCATAAACTTCCTGAATTCGGTTTTGGGGTGGTTCTCATCATTTATCATGCTCTTTTCATGTTCCATAATCCGCACGGACGAACTCACGCCTTCCTATCCCTTCAGCATTAACGCTTAAACACTTGAACGAGAACTTTTTTGGAGTATCTCTTTCATCGTAAGATGCCCTAGGTATGGAAAGGCTTCTGATGAATGGAGGTAGGCACATTCTCTATCGGGGTTTCCTGAAAGGATTGTCATCAAGGAAAGAATAGATCATGACCTGTAGATTATTAGTGGCCAACGATACAAGGTATTTAATACTCCCCGCACGGACTTTATTGTATGCCCAGCAGAGCCAGGGACTGGTTAAGGCAGGCCGAGAGGAACCTCAGGTCAGCTGAGGTCAACTACCAGAACGGACTTTACGAGGAGACGTGTTACGAGTCCCAGCAGACTGCTGAGAAGGCGGTGAAGGCCCTACTGAACCACTTGCACAGGGAGGAGAAGGGAAGCGCCATAACCCTGCTTCTTCAGCAGGTGACCGTGGAGATTCTCGGGGTGATGGAGTGCGCCCAGGAACTGGATAAGCACTATATTCCCTCCCGTTACCCCGACGCGTATGCCGAGGGTGCTCCCCTGGATTTCTACAACAGGGCCAACGGAGAGCGTTGTATGGAGTGTGCAAGGATGGTACTAGACTGGGTGAGGAGCCACGTGGATATGTGAGCTGATTCAGGACCTGGAACCAAGGCTGGTGATACTCTTTGGATCCTACGCCAGGGGAGACTACACCAACAACAGCGACATAGACGTGCTGGTGGTGTCGGATAGGCTTCCCGAGGACCCCAGGGAGGCCTTTGCGCTGGCGTACAGGTACCCGAGGGTTATGCCCACAGCCTACAATAGCGAGGTGTTCCTGAGGAAGTTGAGAGAAGGGAGCACCTTCCTGCTTGAGGTCATTGAGGACGGTAAGGTGCTGTGCGGTGATGAGGAGTTCATCTCGTTAACAATGGAGATTTTCAGGGAAGTGAGGAAGAGGTATAGGAGGGAGGGAAAAGTCTGGATGTGGTGAGGCCGGGGAACTCGTCTGCTACAGTAAGGATTATTACGGTGAACAGTCTCCTCTTTATTAGTGAGTGACTTAACATGGAAGACCTCTTGAACAACCAGGAGTTCATTGAGAAGGTAGCGAGGGCTGTTCTGGAAAGGATCAAGAATGAAGTGGTCATATCATCTCTGGAAGAGGTTAAGGATGAGGTCGGGGAGCTGAAGGGAGACATGAATGGGTTGAAGAAGGATGTCGGGGAGCTGAAGGGAGACATGAATGGGTTGAAGAAGGATGTCGGGGAGCTGAAGGAGGAGCTTAAAGTCGTCAATGAGAACGGGAGAAGACAGGGTGAGAGGCTGGACAGGCTGGAGACCCTGGTCACAGAACATGGAGCCAAGCTGGACCGGTTGGAAAGGGAAATGAGAAACATGAGGTGGGAACTCAAGGCATACACCTCAAGAGGAGGAGTTCACATGGAGAGGGCCATGTTAAATCTCTACAGGGAGGCATTGCTACTTCACGGGATAAATCCCTCAGGGGTAAAGCACGGCGAGATAGAGGACGAGAAGGGGTTGATAGTGAAGGGGCGAAAATTCGAGATTGACTTCTACGAGGAGGGAGAGAGGATCTACGTCTTCGAGATAAAGACAAACTGTTCCAAGGACGATCTGGATCAGCTGATCGTGAGAAGGAAGCTAGTGGAGAACAGCTCCAGTCTGGGAGGGAAGGAGATCATACCCTACCTGGTGTGTAACGTGATCTCGAGGAGACTGATGAGGATGGCCGAGGAGGACGGGATCAGGGTTATAGCCGGAACCCTCACCGGAAGGGAGACCAGGAGGTCAGGATAGGGGATCTGGTCTCCTTGAACCCCGGGGAGCGCCATCCCTAGTATGAATCCACGGCTGAGGAGAGCTGACCCGGTACCCGGTCGTACAGGGACGGGAAAACCTTATAATTAATCATTCGATAATTTAGTATATGTCAGTAGAGGAGATTAATCGGGATATGGAGAGGGCCCAGGAGTACGAGGAGACCACCTCGAGGGTCTCACCCCTGGGGGAGAACAGGTTTGAACTATCCACGGGCATCATAATCGCAGCCAGGTTCGCCGACAAGCTGAGGAGGGTGGCCCTAGTTTCCCTGAACAGGATAGTTCCAAGGGACGTGATAATAAGGGACGTGTCGGAGTTGAACAAGGAGCTATTCAACAGGTTAACGGAAATGAAGATTGGGAAGCTGGACCTGGTTAAGATTGTGGTTGAGGTCAGGTTCAACAGGGATGAGAAGAAGCTTTACTTCGAGAACGTGAAGATAACCAGATATTACACGGAGGAACAGTGCAGGGCCATGAACTCTGCCATCAGTCAGGAATACGAGAAGATGAAGAAGGAACTCAGTCAGATTAAGGCCACCCTTGAACAGTTAACCAAGTCAATCTGATTTTTACCATGAACCATCACGGGAAAGTGGAGCCTTTTCCGCCTGAAACGATGAAGGGAGAAAAACCTGTTCCTCAAGAAGGAATGTCGTAGACGTAGTCGTGGGCCTCCAGCTCTCGGCATTCTCCCCTTTACGGCCTTCTTCAACATCACCCTTAAGGACCTTTCCCCGTCCATGAACAGCGGTTCATGATCCATGTAGTAGACTGTCTCAAGTATTCCCTCTCCTCCTTCCCTTGTCAGCTGTGATGAATAGCACCCTACCGCTGTTTTGCAGGTTTGGACACAGCATCTGCCTCCTCAGGACGTCCATGATCACGGGTGCCTTCGATCTGTCAAACATGGGTTGCATACTCTCCAGTTCCCTGTACACCACCTCCTGATTTCCCACCAGGGCTGAGATCTGTGAGGAGGACTCCCTCAGGGATATCTCCCTCCTGTAACTTGGGTACGCTCGCCCTGGACATTATCTCCCCTATCTTCTCCACGAACTGAACTCTCCCGCAACTTTCTCGCCCTTCATCACTCCTGGACCAGTTGGTCCACGCTGACACCGGTCCCACTGGACACGGGCAACCATCCACAGGGCCGTGAGCCTGTAGTGCTCCTCAAAGAAGGCCCTGGTCCACCTGCTGTGACCCTGCGTTCTCCAGAGAGAATCGATGATAATTGACTGATGACGAATTATGGGGTTTTGGCTACCTTCTCCACCTTGGTGACCTCGTCTACCACCCTCACATACCTGTTCAGGAGGAGCAGTAGCACTACTACGATGGGTATCAGGGCTCCGAAAAGCGTCCTTAATCCCACCACGTCGGCCACCAGCCCCGCAACTGAAGGGGTCACAACTCCTATCACCATCATGGTTGCGAAGAACTGACTGTTGGCCGGGTTCCTCTCCTCAGGTTTGAAGGTTCTGCTTATGGAGATGATGGAGAGAGGGTAAGTTAGACCGTGGGGGAAACCCAGGATCAGTAGGGCCAGGGTGAACAGGAGAACGTTCCCCGAGAGAACCAGGAGGAGGAGACCAAGCCCAGTCATGGAGATGGCCAGCACGGCGTGTGCCCTGACCGAATCAGGTGGCCTGATCGAGAGGTAAATCCTGGCAAGGAAGGAGGTTGCAAAGAACAGGGAGAAGAGTCCCTCAACCTCGGCGTAACTCACGTGGAGTTGCTGAACAGCGTAAATACCTCCGAAGGAGAGAATCACGGAAAAGGGAACGTTATACGCTAGTATGTTTATTACCGCAGTGATGAAACCTGGATTCCTGACCACGTTTACCCTGGCGCTGACGTTCCTCTCCTCGGGAAACCTGATGAACAGGGAGAGCACTCCCGCCACGATACCCAGGGGAGCAAAGAACAGGAAGGTGAAGGGAACAGGGTAAAAGCGAAGGATCGCGCTCTCAAGGGCTGGACCTGCGACCAGGCTCGCGCTAAGGGCCAGGGTATAGATGGAGAGCAACCTTTCCCTGGCCCTCCTGTCCTCAAGGAGACCCGCTGAGTTAATGATGTTGGGCATAATGGACCCCAGGGAGAGCCCCGCCAGGAGGGACACAATCCAGATCGTGATGGAGTTAACCAGATAGAAGGATGGAAGGATCACCGCATATGCCAGGGAGGAAATGACGAATACCTTCCTCCTCACATGGCTTCTCAGCCTTGCGTTCACTATTCCGCTGGTCACGAAGGTTCCAAGCGACATGAGTCCAGACAGGAAGCCCACCTGCGTCTGGGTGAAGTGAAAGTAGAACTTGGAGAGTAGCGGGATGGTGGTGCCTATCATGTTGTTCGAGGCCCTCACCGCGAAGGTCATGGAAACTATGATCAGCAAAACCTGTATGAACTCCAGGTTTCTCCTGTTCATGAGGATATGGATATCAATGTTACCTATTTAAGGGTTACGCGATCCGGTGAAGCTCAGCTCGTCGTAGGGTTAACTCACTCCGTGAATGGGTAAGTTAAGCCCCTGAAACTGAATGGGGTGATGACCCTATCTCGTGGTGTCGTCTTGTTTTAAGGTTCAAGGAGTTGAATGCGAGGCCACGAGGCCATAAAACAAACAGGTTATATGCGAAATTGACGTGACTTACCTTACTCCTTAAAAATTTTACAACTTGATAGTGCCTAGTTTGAGTTTTATCCATCATTGACGTGTAAAGGAACGGTTTATAGTTAATGATTTTTATTCCAATACGTGAAATAATAGACAAAATAGAGGCTACGTTAATCTCTATCATGTTCTAAAACAAATTTGTGCAGGTTTGACCACACCACGCTAATGTGGATTTTCTGAAAACTGAGCCCAATCCATCGTGAGACCATGGCCCAGCTAGCCTTATCCTGTCGTGATTCACTCAAATACTCCACACCAACACACGCCGGATTTTATCAATTCTTTTCAATATTCCTAAAACTAGTTAAGGAAGTTTCTGTTCTAAACATTCCTACTCTTGTTATGAAATTTTCAGATAATCTAGTTTAGTGGAATAAAAGTTTTTCTGATTTGTCTGATTGAAAGTAGCTCTAAATAGCGTTAATGATAGTGTATCATATGACCAAGAAGATAGTGATTATTGGTGGAGGAATAGGTGGAATGGGAGTTGCCACCACCCTTGCTGGAAAGTTAAACGCTGAGATCACCGTGGTGAACAAGGAGGACTACTACCTTGCAGGGCCGTCGAGGCCACTGATCCTGACGGGGGAGCAGACATATGACAGGGCGATAAGGGGTTACGAGAAGGCTGGAGAGAAGGGGATAAGGGTGGTTGTGGGCAACGTGACCAGGGTGGATCCGGAGAACAGGAAGGTGTACCTGGCCGAGTCAAGCTTCGGTGCAGTGAGGGAGATGAATTACGACTACCTGGTTCTGGCCACGGGAATAGTTTTTGACGGCTCGTCAATCACGGGAATGGACAGGTTCTGGTGGAAGAACACCACCGTGTACGATCCAGGGAGGGTGAACGTGCTCAAGGAGAAGCTGTGGACACAGAACGAGGGAACGGTGGTGGTCTATGCCCCCAAGGCACCCTACAGGTGTGCCCCAGCGCCCACGGAGACTGCCCTGCTTGCACACACGGTGCTGAGCCACAGGGGAGTGAGGGGGAAGTTCAGGATAGTTCACATTGACGCTAATGACAAGACCCAGCCACCCTTCATTGCCGACGTGGTGAAGCAGGTCTACGAGAAGGCTGGAATTGAGCTGGTAACCGGCCAGGAGATAACGGAGGTGAACGGGAACCAGGTTGTGACCAGGTCTGGAGAGAGGTACAACTACACAATCCTTGCCCTCCTGGAACCCAACAGGGCTCCCAGGTTTGTGGAGGAGGCTGGGCTGGGCTCTCCCTTCGTTGATGTCAGGTCTCCCCAGGACCTGAGACATCCCAAGTACGACGATGTCCTGGCCGTGGGTGACGTGGCGAAGTTGCCTTTCCCCAAGAACCAAGAGATAGCCTTTGAGAGCTCCCTCTTTGCCTCCAACAAGATAATGGAGATGGAGGGAGTATCGGAGAGGGTTCCGGTCCAGTACGCCTTCGTGGGATGGGCTTACATGGGCAACCTGGAGGGCAAGCTCGAGACCATGAGCCTGCAGTTCCAGCTGGACCTCACTACGCAACCTCCGAAGCCGGGGAAGGACCCGCAACTCAAGAGGGAGTACACGATACAGAAGGATAAATGGGAACAGGCCTACCTGGAGAGGCTGTTCGGATACAGGGTATGAGTTTTTTGGTTGAACCTATGGATTACCTGTGCCCTCTCACGGTGGGTTCATTTTTTGGTCGGGAAATACGGGAGTAATCTTCTACTCATCGGTAGTGGTTTTGATTGATTTTCGTCACACGGCATTGGTGTGTGGAGTTTTTGAATTCACGTCAGGATAAGGTTTAGCTGAGCCATGGTGTCCTATGGATAGGGCTTAGTTTTCAGAAAATCCACACTACACGGCATGAGCATCATTCAAGAACACTGGATAAAAATCGCATAGTTGGCGTGGGACCCAGGCCCATAGGTCCACGGGGTTCTACGTTATCTGGGCAGATGTATGAAGCGACAGCATCTCCCATCAGAAGGCTCACTCTCTTCCCTGAAGTATCTCCTTTGCAGCCATCACTGTTCCCCTCATCCCAGGTTCATCAGGTTGCAGTTTATATCTATCCCCGTCCTTCATCACGAACTCGAGGTCAACCAGCCTCTTCAACATTTCATATACCCTGGGCTCTGGAATCTCCTCACCCAGGATGGAACTGGCAACCTTCACTATTTCGTTTAGAGTGGCGCTCCTAACCCGATCAAGTGCCAGAATTATGGCTGAGTACCTGAAGGGTGACTGGCTCGCCTCAAGGAAATTCAAAACCTCGCTCTTGACCTCCTCCGTTGCCCTATCCACTATTTTCTCAAGGTTGGGCTTCAAACCGTGTTTTACTCCAAAGGAGTATTCCGAGCCGAAAAGGGTGAGCCATCCTGGTATCCCATCCAGAAGGTCCACCACCCCCTCAATTACGTCCCTTTCCACCTTGACTCCTTCCTCCCTGAATCCCCTCTCAAGGAAATCGACGCTCTGATCCCTCGTGAATCTTCCCAGGGGTACAGTACGAATGTATCTACCGAAGAATGGCTCCGAGTACTCCATGGTCAGGACCCTCTCCACAAGTCTGGACTGACTGCCGGTGAACACGATTACCGTGTTTTCGCAGTTGTCATAAACATGGTGAAATATGGAGGAAAAGTTCACCCCCGTAACCTTGGAAAGCTCCTGCGATTCGTCCAGCACCACCACGAGTTTCTTTCCGTTATCCCTCGCAAGGGAGTTCATCTCGGAGAGCAAGTAGGATATGTCCTGCCCCCTCAACCTCTTGAGCCTCGCCTTCAACTTCAGGCTGTTAAGGTCCAGCTCTCCCTGCCCTTCCACTCCAAGAATGTTAGAGACAATCCTGATCGCCTTCCCCAGTGCCGTGTAATTCCTGATGGAAGTGTTGACGCTCTCCAGAAAGAGCCTTATGAAATCTTCCTTGGGGTACTGCTTTTTCCTGGGGTCGTACAACCTCATGAGGTTTACCTGAATAACGGCGCTGTTTGTCTCCTTCACTGCCACGTTTACAAGGCTGGTCTTTCCCACCCTCTTGGGGCCAATTACTGAGACCCACTCCCTTCTTTCAATGCTCTCCTTTATCATGTCAATTTCCCTTTCCCTGTCGTAAAGGTCCCTCCTATCCTCCTTGGGTCGTGTGCTGAACAGCAATTATACGGCACCGTAATGATTACGGCACCGTATAATTAAAATTTTAGGTTTGAGGACCATCATGATCTCTCAAGGCCCAACCGACTCGGACTGAGCCATCTGGTATGGACATCATGAGATCGAGAAAGCATGGAACCATGAGAGCGCCAAGACATACCAAGAACAGAACTGAGTTGGTCGTGTGGATAGTCACATTCAATCCCACGTTAAGGTCAGGGAACGTGAAATCGTTCTGAAGGCGAAACCAATCAGGAAAGAACTCTAACCGGGTGCTCTTATCCCGTCAGTGAAGGGATGGAGGCCTCAAGCTAACCCAGATCGTAAAACACCCTCTCCGAGGAGACTAGGTAGAGGAACAGAGACACCGGGATCCTCCTCTGATTCTGGTCATACTCGTCCATGGTGAGAACATATCCAGGCATCCTGGACCTGGCCCTCACCCTACTGCTCCACTTCACCTCCACTCCGATCCCCTTAACCACGAAATCCACTTCCCTCCCATCCTTGAAAAAGGTGAAGAGACTTTCACCGTATTCCCTGGCGAGATGTTCCCCGACCACTCCCTCTATCAACAGCGGGATCTCCTCTGTCTCAACGTCCTTTCCCAGGGAATATCTCTTCATCACCCTGAAAAGGAATGGATCCACGAAGTAGACTTTCTTCAGCGATCTGTAGTTCACTTTCCCGTTCTCCCACTTCCTGAAGGTTCTCGTGAGGAAGAGCCTCTCCGTTAACTCCAGGTACTCGGACACGGTGGTGTGCGAGACCGAGATATCCCTGGCTATCCCGTTATCTGATATCCTGCTTCCGTAACTCTCCACTATCCTGGAGATGATCTGCTTGAACACGGTTTCACTCCTTCCCGTCTTGGCTATTTCGCTGAGGAAGGTGTCCCTGTAGGTCTCGTAATGGGGACCGGGTCCCAGGTTTGTGGCGAAGAAACCTCCCCTCTCCAGGTAGTCCAGGAGAGCCTTGTTAAGGGATGAGAGGTGTGGGAGAAGCTTCCTTGCCTCTCCCAGCATTCCCTCCAGATCGTTCACGGGAACCGTGGGGGCCTCCAGCTTCCTGGAGAAAAGGTTGAAGTACATTCTGAAGTTGAGGGGGTAATACACGGTCTTACGGAGGGACCTTCCAGGGAGGGTCTCCCTGCTAAGGCTTATGGAGGACGATCCCGACACATAGACCAGCGAGTTTCTCAGGTAACCTGCATTGAAGAGGTGGAGGAGGGCAATGTTCCATTCCCTCACCGATGTGATTTCATCCAGGAAAATGAAGCTTTCCTCCCCATTTACTAGGGTCCTGTACTCGTGAATCAGCTGAACCAGATCCTCCCTCCTTGAGAGCGAATCGCATGAAAAGTAGAACACCTTTCTCGGTTCTACCTCCTGGAGGAGAGTCCTTATGGTGGTCTTCAGGTAAGTGGTCTTGCCCACCTGCCTGGGGCCAAGGAGGAGAAGGTTCTCCCTGAGCACTGGAAGGGAGTACCTGGCCCTCCTCACGTGTTCGTCATTCTCTATGCTGGAGGGATTAGGTCCACCACGGATTCTGAAAGCTCATCTGGGAAACAAGAGACATGATAGTTAGGTGGCAAGTTTGCCTATAAAGTTGAGTGATTGATGGCAAGTTTACCGGAAAAGTTGATAGTTAAGTGGCAAGAATAGTTGATTAAGCTTGTGGGCCGTCTCCAATCATGTCAGGATGTGAAATTACGGTACCTTCAGTGTGTGAAGTAACCGCGATCAAGGACCGTTGAGTTCTGTGAGATGTCAAATTGAAAGAGAACTGAAGACGTAGCTTAACAGTGTACTATGGTACATGTATGTCTCTACCTGATGCTCCAGATTGAGTGCCAGTAAAGCTAAAAATTTAATCAAAAATGCTGGGTGGAAACTCCACATAATGTGATCGCGCAGGCATATTTTAACTTTCAGGGAATATAATGCGAACCCGTTATGTCGTAATGATGATATGCTAACACGACGAAACCGTGGACTTCCTCAAGTGTTTAGGTGACTCTAAGCTGGACGAAGAACTGGAAGAAGATCAGATCCGTTGTAGACCAACTTTCCTGAGAATCTCCCTCACCCTCTCATTCCCGTTGGGAGGCACATCAAGTCTGAGCCATCTGAAAGCTGCGAGGGCGGCCTCATGTATCTCGCTATCCGAGAAACCCTCAAACATCTGGAGATACCTGGAACAATCTACCCACGTGGAACTTTCGTCATAGTAATAAAGAGAGTCCCCTTTGATCCTGAAGTCAGAAACGTTCATCTCCTGGCTTATGGATATAAGGTAAGCTAGGTCGAAACTCTTAGTCTCATCATACCTCCGCTTGAGGCAGTTTATAATACCCTGAATCCAATCCTGATCCGACAGTAGCATGAATGCCGTACTGTGATGAGTCTGATAAAACCCATTTTCCTGAAGGATAAGGAGAGAGGGAGGAGAGTGAGAGTATTCGCGTTACATCGAAGGATCTGGACCTGGTATTAAATTGTCTGGCCCTTTTAGCGTATTGAATTTTTACCTCCAACTTTCCTTATACTGGCTTGAGGCTGGAAAGAGGCCCTGTCTGGATCCTTTACCGTAACTGTTCTCAGTACACGTGTTTCACGTCTCCCGGCAGGGACCTGGCCCAGTGGGCCACGGGTGGGAAGAACCTGTCCTCAGGCTCCACAACCACCTCCACGAGACTTGGAGTGGTCCTCATGGCCTGATCCACGACATCACCTATCTCCTCGTCAGTTGAGATCCTGTAAGCCCTGAGCCCAAACCCCTCGGCTATCTTCACGTAATCCAGGGAGGAGAAATCAGTTCCCCTGACGTCCCTGCCCTGAACCCTCATCTCTGCCCTTATCCATCCGTAGCTGGAGTTGTTGAACAGGAATACCACCACGTCACTCTTTAACCTGGAAATGGTCTCCAGCTCCCCTGCTGAGAAGCCGAAGCTACCGTCCCCGCTCATGGCCAGAACCTGCCTCCCCGATCCCAGCTGTGCACCTATTGAGGCGGGGATGGAGTAACCCAGTCCCCCGAGCCCGTAGTTGAAAATGAAGTGCCTTCCCGCTTTCCTGGTGCGGAACAGGGCAGAGGTGTAAATGGCCCCAACTCCCGGATCGGCAACGATCACCTGGTCCTCCACCCTCCTCTCAAGCTCCTTGATGAACCTGACGGGATTAACGCGGTCTCCCCTGACGCCAGCTACCTCCTCTATCCTTGAGTCGAACTCCTTCCTGTTCACCCTGATCTCCCTCTTCCTCACTTCACGGGACCTCAACTCCTTGATGATCTCCCTCAGGGTGGCCTTGACGTCTCCAATGAGCGAGATGGCGTTGTAGTTATTTCCCACCTCTGCCTCGCTCACGTCCAGCTGAATCACGGTCTTGGACCTGGAAGGATACCTCCACCTGTCAGTGTTGGCTGAATCGGCGTTGGATCCCACCAGGAAGACAAGGTCCGCCTCCTCGAGGAAGGAATTGGAGAAACTCGTCCCTCCCCTTCCTCCCACAACTCCTATGGAGAGGGGGTGATACTCTGAGATGCATCCCTTCCCTGTGATCGTGGTTCCCACGGGGGTTCCCAGCAACTCCGCCAGCTCCGCGACCTCGTCCCACGCCCTCGAGTAGAGGGCCCCCTGTCCGCACACCAGGACCGGATTTACGCTGTCAAGGAGGGCAGAGACGGCGAGCCGGATGGCGTCCTGGTCGGCAACCGGTCTCTGCGCAGGATACCTCGAGAACTCCCTCTGTGGGGGGAGAGTAATGGAGCCCTCCTCCTCAAGTACGTGGGAGGGTATCCTGAGGTGAACTGGTCCGGGTCTCCCCGCGGTGGCTAGCCTGAAGGCCCTCCTCACGGCGTGAGAGAGATCGTCAGCCCTGATCACGGTGATGGAGTCCTTGGTGTATGGCCTGAACAGGGCAGTTTGATCCAGTGAGGTAAGCATGTTCATTTTCTCGCCGTAAAGGTCTGTGTCGGTGGTGATCACGATCACGGGGGAAGAGGATTTGTAAGCCTCAATAACTCCGGGTAACATGTATGGCGAGCCCACGCTGGGACCCTCCACAACCCCAGGTTTGAAGCTCGCCCTAGCGTAGGCATCGGCCATGTAAACTGCGTTCCTCTCATCCCTGGTTATCACGTGGAGTCCTGCAAGTTCAGGGTAATAGGGGATCGAGGTTTCTCCGGGCAAACCGAAAACGTGTTCCACGTCATAATCCTTCAAAAGACTCAAGAGAAGAGTTGAACCCTTCATGGGGGATAGGAGTGAACCATGTTTAAAACTTTGTTCCTGGACCCTTGTTTAAGGTCATGATGTGGACCATACAGACATACTACACGTTTGAAGAGAAAGGTGGTCCATTACCGGAATTTACAGTCTAGGCCTAGTCAGGGCTCCTTTAATACAGCAAAATGCGGTAGCCCCGCAATTCCCTGTCCATGTGTTTCCTTTACCAGGTTTTTCATCTCAATGGAAACCAATTGGCTTCACGCTGATATGAAGCGTCCAGCGGAGAACGCCAAGATAACTTTTCCCCTGCATCGCCCGTGAAACAGGTAGGACCATCATAGTTTACAAGGAGAGGAAAATCGGACTAAAACCCCAGGGCTAAATTTTCACTGAAGGAGCCTGTTCCTTTCATGCCAGTCCTTCAATCCCTGATATCTCTCCTCCACAGCCCTCCTCATGAACTGAATTGGATCCTCCCTATTTATTCTCAGGGAGTTCTTTACCAGGTCCTCAACCTTCTTCCTGTTTTTCAACTGCTCCACGGCCTCCTTCCCGTAAATCTCCTCAAGGAGGAGGAGACCCGTCTCCGTAACATATCCTATGTTCCATTCAGCATTGTAATCGCTGACCACCTCAACCCTGTAATCCGGGAAGGCCTTTGCCAGCCTGTACTTCACCTGAACGGCCACCATGTCAGCGAGGGTACAGTTCCTGTTGGCGGTGAAGATCAGCCTGACAAAAATCCTGCCATCCTCTACCCTTATCTCCCTGACCAGGCCCAGATCGTATATGTTAACAGGTATCTCGGGATCGTAAACCTGCCTCAGTATTTCCACTATCCTGTCCTTCAAACTCCTACCTCCCTGAGGTAGTTCTCATGGTTTCTCCTTATCTCCGAAACAACCCTGTCGAAGCTCTCACCGAAGATATCCCTGAAGCCCTGTATTCCCTCATATGACCTGGCCGACCATTCGTCCAGCCAAGGCTTAATCACTCCCTTGAGGCTTGGCTCCTTACCCAAGGCATACCTGAACAGTTCAGCTATCTGATGTCTATGCCTCAACGTGTCGTTATGGAATGACATATGTATGTGCCTCATCATCTCATCCCCCTTACTGGCGAAGACCTCAGGAAGCTTGTCCACGAGGAGCTCGTCCAGCACGAACTTGGCTGCGAGGGTGAAACCCACCAGGTTCTCGCCAACATCGTATGTGGCCAGCAGGATCTCCATGAGCTTCCTGGTGGGCTGGAACACCGGACTCTCCTCGAACTGTTTCCTCCCTAAGGTCCCGAACCCGAACTCCGGATAAACAATGTCCAGCATCTTTATCCTCTGCGCAACTCTCTGCACCCTCCTCATGTGGTCCATTTCCATGAACACGAAAACGTTGGAGATTGAACTTGTGGGGGCCATGGACATAAGGTAGGCCGAATCCATCTGCATGGTATGGAATACAAACCTCAGGGGATCATACACATCCCTGTACAGTTTAAGGACGTCCTCCGTTAGCCTCTGGTCGTACCTGGTGGCCACAATCTCCTCGTATAACTTGTCAAGATAGGTCTCGTTATCGTCCGCCATGGAATTGTAGGTCCAGTAGGTGAGCTTGTAGGGATCTTCGTAGTCATGCCATTGACCTCTCATGAAGAGGGGTTTGATCAGGGGTGAGTTATCCCTGAAATGTATGTACCACTTCTGTGTAAGATGATTCTCTCCAAGTTCGAAGGGTCCGTGATCGTAAATGTAGGTCGGCGATCTGGGATCTGACCAATAGGAGAGCGCGTATGTCACCACCTGATACTCAGAGGGTTTCTTCCTGCCCAGCTTCTTCTCCAGCATCGGCCATGTTGACCAGACCCTCCTGTATCCCCTGTACTCATAATCCCTGAAGAAGGGATCGCCTTCAGGCTTATTCTTAAATGCCCCAAAGAGTTCCTTGTACCTCCTGTACCACTCCAGTTCCTCAAGTTTTGTCATCTCTCACACCTCCAGATACCACCTTATCTGCTCCCCAGACACTTGAATCTTCCCTGCAAAGGAACTCATCCTTATCTCCACCTCGCCCGGGAACCTCACCTCTCTGCCGTCCAGTTCCTCAAGTCTTGACTTCCTAAGCACCAGCTCCCTCTCTCCCAGGACCCTGAGATATGATCCCCTATCCACAACTCCCATGAAGGTCTTAGGATTGTCCAGCGCAATGGCCTCCACTATGACGTAGGAGAAGTCGTCCTTCATCAGAACTGGCCCCACCATGTCTGGGGGTAGTTTGCTCAGATCTGTTATCTGATATTTATTTAAAATTGATTCAAGAGTTAAATCCAAACTCACCTATTACACCTCCTCTTTTGTACATGGAGAACCATTTTACCTTGAATTCAGATACGGGCACGGATGGAATCTTCACAAAAATATCATTACCTTCCACCTTCAGATCGAGGGGGAAAAGTGTACTCCCCATGGGGTTAATGCTCTCCCCCGTAAATGCATCGTATTCCCACAGGTGAACGGGGCAGACTATCCTGTTCTCGCCATCGAAGGAGGTCTCATCCAGCAGACCCAGTGCGTGAGCACATCTGGCATAATAGGCCTTCAACTCTCCGTTTTTATTTAAAATTAAAACCTCGTATCTATTGATCTCGAATACCTTTGCTTCTCCGTCATAGATTTCGTCTAATGAACACACTCTTTCGAACTTTCCAGGGTACTCCATGTTATCGCCTCAGTTTTCCCTCTCTCTCAAGTCTTTTTATTATACTCAACCTTTCGATCTCATCCTGGAAAAGATTAGCCGGGGATCTTGGAGCTTCCTTGATCATCTCCTCGGTCTCCTTGATGATCTTGTATATCTCGTCATTCTGATTCTCGGGTTTCCAGAACTCCTCCTTGGGAGGCCACCACACCAGCCATAGAACGCTATAAGGATGCATCACGTCCTTGACCTTGGCCTCAGGGTCCAGGACCTGACCGGTGAAGTAGTCCACAAGGCGCATTTCCTTCTTCTTATCCCATACCAGAACATTTACCGTGAGGCTCTTGAGTATCTCCGTAGCCTCCCTCACCGTTATATTGGTGGGTAATATCCCTGGGAGCCAGACCGTCCCCTCCTCCGGTACAAAGACCACGGGAATGAGATCAGCGCTCATCTCTATCCCTCCACGTACTTCTTGATCCTGTTCTCAAAATCCCTGTCCTTTTCCTTGTACAGGAGGGCGTAGGCACCATCAGTGGGATCCAGTCCAGCCTCTCCGTCCTCTGTCTGACCCATGTCCCATATCACCTCGTCAAGAAGCCTCTTAGGGTCAGCATAGGCCTGATCGGTGAACTGGATCAGTCCCTCAAGCACTCTCTGGGTATAGGTTCTTTTACCGGCATATCTCTCGGGTTCCTGATCAAATATCCAGGCGCATGCAGGACTATCAAGGGTATAGATCTTCCCCTTGTATTCTCTCAGGTAAATTCTCAAATGCTTCTTGGGAACAGGGGCCTGAATCGGAACCTGACAAACGGCACAAAGGTGAACGGCCGTTAAGGGAAGAGGAATCTGTCCATCTATTATCTTTTTGATGTAGAAGTCCCACACACTCCCGAAGGTGTTTTCCCAATGAGGATACTTTTCATTGAGCCACTTCCTCTCATCCGGGGCTGGCCCCCTGAAGGCAACCGGGATGGTTCTCCTCCATGTGTAAAGGCCTATTAAGAACGTATGATGCCAGTAGTCCACCTCCAGTTCGAACCACTTCCAGTACCAAGGTATCCTTATTCCGTAATCCTCCAGTAGCCTCTTGAACTGTGCCCCAACCCACTCTGTTATGAATTCCTTGTAGGACATGATTCTGGCGTCGAGGGGAGTTAAGTAGTCCATTGACACTCCAGTGAGTGCCCCAATAAGCCTGAGTGAGAGCCAGAATCCCTTAGCGACCAGGTATTCTCCCGCCTCCTTGTAAGCGGGGCCCTTCTCTCTCATTTTCAGAGCAAATTCCACCGAGCTCCTGTATTTCTTGGCTAGATCATTGGATATGGCCATAAGGTTCTGCTTGACCTCTGCCCTGGTTTTTCCCAGACCTGTTTCGCTCGACATCAACAGGGCTTATCCCTTATATATTTTAACCATTCCTCTAACAGGTTTGACAAAGTTAACATTTTCACGGGTTAGTTATCATGATTGTAATTTTGATACGTGTGCTTTCATGGATCCATCCCGGACTGTTGCGCCCTCATGTAACGTTGACACAGGGACTTTGTCACGTAGAATCACGAATATTACCGGATATTGGAGTATGGAGTATCTGTTTAGGTACGTCTCCGGTTCTCTTCCAATTTTACATTTCATAGAAACCTGTAGGTCTTTGATAAGCGACTCACATACCACTTTGATTACATCAACTCCTCACACTAGGTACACATGTGTTAACTAAAAGAGTTGGAGAGTCTGTATCAGAGGGGTTTCCGAAAATCTTGACTGAATCTCCGCACGGCTCAATGACAGTACTTTACAGCGCAATGTATAACGCGCCCCTGATTCCCGAACATCTCTTGTCTTCAACTTTCTCAACGTCCCTACAGTGTGTGGAGTGTTTGAATGAATCACGTCAAGACAAGGCTTGGATGAACCATGTTGTCACGATAAATAAGGCTTATTTTCAGAAGATCTACCTAGTAATGTTCCCAGGAGGGCTTTGAATTATGTAAAGGTTTCCCTTTAACACATGGTTTAACCGAGCTACCACATGATTAACATGGGCCTAGTTTTTGAAAAATTCTAACTAAATATTCGCTAAAATAAAAAAAATTAGATTTTCTTCTCCAGGTTTTTGGCCAATGTGGTGGTGTCCACGAAGACCTTGAGCACTGGATGCCCTATCTGGGCGTGCCTGGACTCGTCCGTCTGTATGCTCTGGGTAGCGGTGGAGAACACGTAATCGTTGGACTTATTTGCCATGGCAGCAAAGGCTATGAATTGCAGGTTTGTGAAACCTGTCTCGAACGCAAATGTGGTCAGTAGGGCAAATTCTATGGCAGTGGTACCGGTGATGGTATCGTCGAAGAATGACCTAGCAGCTATGGGAAGCCATCCGTCCTCCCAGAACATCTTGTGGGCTGATGCGAACTTTGGATTAACCTGAACATTATCATGGGCCATTAATAACTGAAGTTGTGCGTGTCTTACCTCATCCATGGAACCGAAAGTGGACAGGTTTCTCCACTCGCCGGACTTACCGAACCTGGCCATCCTGCTCTCAGCTATGGACGCGGTGTACTCTGGGATTGGGACCGCGTTTATGTGAAAACAGAACGAGCCCTGATGATACGTCTGATCAAGCTTCTTTACCAGTTCGGACCTTAACCCTGCCTCCCTTACAGCGAAAAATCTCTGATCCTTTTCCCTTTGATTCTTAACGTATTCCCTGTAGGTCACCCTGTAAGGTGCGTTATAAAGCTCCTCCCAGACCCCTATGGGAAGATTCGGCACACCTGTCATATCAACTGGGAACAGTTCCTCCTCTGACACGTATTTTGGGGTCCACTCCAGTCTGTTAGCTAGCTCATAGTATTCATCCCTGGTGGGCAACCTAGGTTCCTGTGGGTTCATATACATCTACTTGAAGTGATCTTGGTTTTTAAAAAACGTATTTCAAACATGTTTAAACAGAATCGCCTGCCGTTAGATGCGCTACTCCCAATGAGATCCATTCAGAAGAATGGTGAAATTATAGATTTCGAGGAGATAGGACCCGTCTGTTTAAATATTTGATAAATAGTTTATATTATCACGCGATATATCAAATTAACTTCGTAATATTAGATATCCCTCACCGGGATCAGGGAGTGCGCAACAGACCTTGGGATGAATCAAGAAGCGTATTACCCTCAAATACCTTCTGTGGGCGTTAATACTTTGTGCAAGTTTTTACCCGGTGCTCTGTGTGTGGTGTTCTGGCCAGAGGATAAAAATAATCAAAAGAACGAGTAGTGTGTGGAGTTACTGTAATCAAAGGTCTTTAGTTTCTGCCAGATGTCAAATTGAAAGAGAGTCAAAGACGTCACTCAACAGATGCTTCACATACTAAAGAACCAGAGAAGAAACCGGGGAAAATGAAGAACCGTCTTTCCAGTTAGAACGAGAAAGTAGGAAAAAATGAGAACTTAGATTTTGGCTCCAAGCTTCTGCCTGACAATTTCTTTCAAATCATCACTTACCTTATTCGCGGGTATTGGACTACCCAGCCAGAACGCCTCCTTAACGTGTCCCCAGTAGTATAACCATCTATCCCCATCTTCCTTTGTGTTCCAGACAACAGGTTCCCAATCAGGAACGGTGTTGATGTAGCCTCCATGCAGTAGCTCTATAACGTTACCTCCGGGCTCCTTGACGTATAGGGAGTGACTATCGGTTATTCCGTGACGTAACGGACCACCCACAATCTCAAGCCCGTAGTCTGTGTAGAAATCTGCAGCTTTCAGCAGGTCGTCCGCATAGTCCACATTGAAGGTGACGTGATTCAATCTAGCTGGCACGCCCTCCGGATCAAGGCCTATCGCAAGATCGTGCGCTGTGCCGTTCACAGCCATCCAGTAAGCCACAGAATGTTCACCCTCCTTTAGAATTTCATTAACTTTGAAGGTCAACTGTTTGAGAAGGCCCACTGTCTGAGTTAACGCGTTATCATCATGGGCAAAGATGAATATATGAGACAGATCCCTCGCCTGAACTCCTCTCAGTGGTTTCCTCATGGGCCTTGCCCTGTAACCGGATCTCAGATCGCCTGAGGCCCTCCATGTCTTCATCTCCCACACTACCTTGCCCACCTGACCACTTGGAAGCACAAACCTGTAACCCTTACCTATTCCCATGTCGGGTTCTCCCTGATCCCAGCCAAGGCCCAGACCCTTTGACTCAATTATTCCCACCGCATCCCTCAAATCCTGTTCGCTGTATGTTCTCCAAGTTATTTCATTGACACCGCTGGTGTCGGACTCTGTAACTTTCAGACTATAGGAGTACCAGTCTTCCCATCCCCTTAAATAGACGGATCTACCCTTTCTCCCCACCTCATGAAGCCCAAGTATGTCCTTGAAAAACCACAGGGTATCATCAATCTTGGGCGTGAGGATTTCCACGCTAGCTAACTGGGAGAGTAACTTGTTTACCATAAAATCACTAATAACGTAGCATCTTCTCAGAAATAATAAGCGTTGTTCGAACAAGTTTCACGATGATGGCATACATCATCTTTAGATCATGATCCTTGTTTGAGGCTTAGAACATGATAGAGATTGACATAAACTATATTCTTCAATTTTATTTAGTGTGTGGATTTTCTGAAAACTGAGCCTTACCCATCGTGTCACATGGCTCAGCTAAGCCTTATCCTGACGTGATTCATTCAAATACTCCACACACTAAATTTTATTGTATAAAACTGTAGAGTGGATTTTCTGAAAACTGAGCCTTACCCATCGTGTCACATGGCTCAACCAAGCCTCATCCTACTGCGATTCACTCAGGTACTCCACACACCAGTGAAACTGAAAAATACCATTCTGCCAAATGACGGAGTGTTGGAGATAGGCGGACGTTTAAACTTGTTGACCATGTTGTAAAACTTTTTGGTGAGCAGTGAGCGGAGAATCTGTTAAGCGACACCTTCGGCTCTCTTTCAATTTGACATATCGCAGAAACCTGGAGGCCTTTGATCCATGACTCCGCACACCAGGCTGTGAGAGAGACAGCCTCAATTCCACGTACAACCTGAGAAGTGCTTTACCAGGGATGTGGGCTCGTGCACGCTTTACTTTCGTGTCCAGGATTCGCCTGGCGAAATTCGAGGCCATGCGTGATGTCAGGGGCCAGGGACACGGATCCCGGCGAGTACCCTGTCCCTGGACAGGAGTTCTGTCCGTGTAGCTGTTCGGCAAATTTCGACCATTGAGAAAGGCTGTTCCCAAGGAATGCAGACATTTTGCGACTCAGGTCCCTCACGAGTTCAGGATAGACCCATGGGTCGAATTCTTAACTGCCTGTATGATAGTGTAATCGGGTGGTAGGATGGAGGTATATGAGAAGAAGAGTATAACCCAGGACCTTGCCCTCAAGCTCGTGGAGGGGGCCGTGAAAAAGGCAAAGGAGATGGGGAAGGCATTTGTCATAGCGGTGGTGGATGAGAGCGGAGTCCTGAAGGCCTTCCTTAGAATGGATAACGCACCTTACATAAGTGTCCAGGTGGCTATGAACAAGGCCTACACTGCCGCAGGTTTTGGCATTCCAACCCACCAGTGGTATGACATGCTCAAGGGAGATCCTGCACTTCAACTGGGGGCTCCCTGCGAAATAGAGAAACTGGTGGTGTTCGGAGGAGGTTACCCCATAACGGTTGAGGGTAGGGTTGTGGGAGGAATAGGGGTAAGCGGAGGATCGGCGGAAGAGGACATGAAAGTGGCCAAGGCGGCGCTGGAATACCTGGGCCTCTCCTGAACTGTTTAACACGGGGCAACCAGAGAGTACGAGATGGCCCGGGATGATTAGAACGATCCTCTCCCCTTATTACTTTCTTCATCCCTGGAAACTGCATTAACCATGTTCTGAAACGTCAGGTCCCTCAGGTATCTCCTTATCAGGCTCTGCTCGGCAGATCTCAGGTGATAGGTGAATGTGGACTTACTCATGCCGAAAAGCTTTGAAATGCTGTCAGACTTGATCCTCTTGGGAAAGTCAAAATACCCGTTCTTATATGCCGTAATCAGGATCTGTAACTCCTTGGGTGATAGATCATCCTCCTCAACCTGCAGATCCCCGGTTGAGATTATCTCCAGGTTTCCCTTGGACTTGAGGGCCTCCACCAGCTCGTGTATATAACTCTCGTAAATCAGCAACCTCCAGAACTCCCTGCCCCTGAATTTTAAACCTTCCATAACTATACCATCATGGGACTGGATCGTGTCCATGACACTGTTCTTGTACCTTTTCCTGAAATCGAACAGAATCCTGTCCCCGTCATCTAGAGAGAGTGAAGAGTAACCCAGGAAGCTCCTTGTTCTCTTTATTTCAGAGATGAGATTCTTGTGTTTCCTGTCAACGACTATTATGGACCGTATGTAATCTTTCTCATTGTTTACGTTTAGATGGAGGGTTTTAACGGGGTAATTGCCAACCAGGCTAGTCCAGCAGGTTTCGTGATTTATGGCTATGACAACCTCCTTGAGGTTATTCCTCAATAACTATAACCCATATTGTTTTCGCCCTTTAGATTTTAAACTTTCTCTAAAGAACCGAGTTTTTCATTGTAAAATTCACGACGCAAGTAAACGGAGTCCTGTATGGAGAAGAAACCACACGGAACTAAACACGTGGTTCGGGTTCATGTGTCCCCACCCGTTCTCCTGGAGCATGTTCCAAACCTGTGCCCCGTCATTTCTTGAACTTCACTGGTGGAAGTGATGCAATGGGTGAATGAGGGGAAGAGCTGAGTCCCGTCAGCATCGCGAAATTCGCACGTGGCCTCGCCTTCTCAACTGATCCCGCGTTGTTCTGAGATACGAACGGTAGGGATAATAGGTTTCAGTTCATGTTTTTAGTTCACAGTCTCCCGCTCTTGGTCTTTCAATCTCCCGGTTGGAGCGTTGATAGGTCAATGGTTTACAGCTTCTATGTAAATACGAACTGCGGAGATGTATTCCTGATTCCATTCATCTTCTTTCTTTGTGAATTTCTATCATGGAACTGCTAACCTGATGAGTGGCCAAGTCTTTACAGGAATCAATCTTGATTTCAAATTCGATTTCACATAGCTGTGAGTCCTAATACCCTTCAAATCATGGTCAGATTAAGATATGTTTTCGCTTTTCCCCTCTATCATTATATGTCGCCATGGTATATTACTTGTCGGTTTAACCACGTTAATGGGTTTGAGGATAAATATAGCAAAGTTACCATAAATTTTTGCAAACTATAATTTAATTATGATATCGCTAGCCGAGTTAAGTGATACTAAACTCAGGCACCTAATCCCGCGCCGTGGAAAATATCGCGCAATGATGACCTTTGAAATCTCAGCAAGACGGTTCATCACCACCTCCAGAAACCTTTTCGTGGTGAGCAGGCCCTGGTCCTTCATCATGCCTGTGATTTGCACCTCCTTTGCCTTTTCCTTGGGATATTACATGACCAGGTCGTTTAACCCTCTCTTCTACATTCTGGTGTTACTGGGAACCGTTTTGCTCAATGCGTCCGTGAACGTTCTCAACGACTACTTCGATTACGTTCGAGGTATAGACACGAGGGAGAACACCGGTTACAGGGTACATCCCATCATTCACGGAGTGCTGAGCCAGAGGGACACCTTAATCCTTGGCATAGCTTTGGGAGTGGTGGGGCTAGGCACGGCCATTTACCTCACCCTTTACAGACCCCTGGCCCTGCCTCTGGGCCTGCTGGGTGTTCTCCTTCTGTACATGTACAATGGGCCTCCCTTCAACCTGAAGCATAGGGCCCTTGGGGAGATCCTGGTTTTCGTGACCTATGACCTGATAGTGCTTGGCGGTTACTACATATCCACGGGAACGATCTCGATGGCGGGAATATTGGACGGTATTCCCCTGGCCCTACCCATAGCTGGAGTCCTCATGGTGAATAACCTGAGAGACATTGAAAGTGACAGGGGGAAGGGCGCTAAAACGCTGGCAATCCTTTACCCTGACCTTTCGAGAAGGCTGTATGTGGCCTTCATGACCTGTCCCTACCTTGCTCTGGCCTCACTGGTTGCTGTGAAGTTGCTTCCCCTATCAGCTACGATCTCACTTTTAACTGGTTACTTTGTAATCAGCAGGTCTTTGAGGATTTCAAGGGAACTTCCGCCTGACTCCCCGGCTCAAACCTCCCAGATCTTCATGTTGTTTGGAGCGCTTTACGTGATATCCACTCTTCTGGGAGCCTGGACGTGAGACACTACCGAGCACACAGGGTAGCGTAAAGAAGGGCGTTAACCTTAACTCAAGACAGATCGACACTCGCCCTGATATTTTACTCCCTCAGAGTGGCCACCTTCCTATAAACCGGGTCTGAGAGGACGTAAGTATCACCCCGCCTCTCAATCATATACAACCTCTCCAGCCTATCCAGGAAGTTGGACAGGGTCCTAGTGGACACTCCTGTCTCCCTGAGGAGCTCACTCCATGTTGCCCCCAAGGCGAGCATCCTCATGGCCTTTCTCCTCCACGCGTTCCCCTCAACCACGTTTCTTATCTCCCCCTTAACTATCTCGATGGCATCCCTCAGTGTGACCCTCAGGGCTTCGTCGTGGGGCTTGATACACCTGTTAACTCCATACACGTTCAGCCATCCCACCAGGGTTCCAATTTCCCTGATGGTCTCGTTCAGCTCGCTCGACGAAAATGAAGCGTTGCATTCCTGAAGACCTGTCCTCAGGTACTCCTTGGCTGTGTCCTCATCCCAGGACTTCAGCGAAATCTCTGTCGGTCTCCTACCTGCAAGGGGATCCTTCCCCTCCTGGGAGAGGAGAGTTCTTATCAGCCCTATGGCAGATCCTGTGAACACCATGGACAGTCTAGGACAGGAATTGAGGAGGCCGTGTAGAGTCGCAATCACGTGATTTATCCCTTGTCTCAGGTCCTGAGCCTCGTCCAAGATAACTATGGTATCATCACAAATACTCCTGATCATTGTGGCCAGGACCACGTTATTCTTCAGCCTGAAACTGAGGGAGAGAGGGCCAACGTTAACTCCCACAGACTCCAAGGCATCCCTCACCTTGTCCGAGAAGGATTTGGGAATGGACAGATAGAATCTCTGAACAAAATCTCCCATTCCCCTTACCTGAGTGAGATCAACGTACACAACTCTCCTCGAGAATGATCTGGAAACAGCCAGGGCGAGACTGGTCTTTCCAGACATCCTTGGGCCCAATACTGTGGCCCATTGATATCTCTCTAAGAGAAACTTGAGTTGCCCAACCTCACTATCTCGATCAAAGATCTCCCTCAGATCATCCCTAGGCTTTGTGGTGAAATAAGATTTGCCCCCCAAACTAGTTTACCCCCCAAAGTTACCCAACATCGGATATAAAGCTATTCAAGATTGTCTTGTTGAGGTTAAGGGGGAGGAAAACTCCATCCGTGAGGGCGGGGCAGTTCACTTAGATACCCTTAACCGGCAACACTAACTGTAAACGCAACGGATACCCGTGAAGGGTTCACCGAATGTGTTCTTGTTAAGTTGATGGAAGGCCCGGATCGTTAACCTCCTCGCGATGTTCACCAATAGTACCTCCTGACCATTAACGAGGCCAGCAACTCCGAATAGGGTATTATGAATATGTTCAGCATGGGAACCATGGACAGAATCACACCCACGAGTAATATGGCTGAAGACGCGCCGTCCCTGGTAAAAACCTGAGAGTACCAGTTCAGCCATCTGCCGAGATCGGTGTTCCCTCCCTCGACTACAGCTACAGCTATGATATACACCACCAGCAGGATCAATCCTTCCACCAGAAAGGATCCAGGTCCCCCGAATGCAGATAAAATCCCGAACAGGTTATATGCGAAATTGAAGCGAGTTACCTTACTCCTTAAAAGTTTTACAACTTGATGGTGCTTAGTTTCAGTTTTATCCATCCTTGACGTGCGAAGGAACGGTACATTGTTAATAGTTTTTATTCAAATACGTGAAATAATAGACGAAATGGGGCTACGTTAATCTCTAACCCGTCAAACCCTGGAAGATTTCCAGGTTACGCAATGCGTGAAGGGACGTGAAGTTCACAACGGACCTGAGGGCGCGTCCCCGGTCCCTGGAAAGTGAAGAGGTCACTCTCCCTTCTTGGTTAGAATGTTTATGAGCTGATCAAACCTAGAGTTCAGGTCATTCCGAAGGTCATCTATTCTCATGTTAACCCCATCAAGTTTAGTATCAAATTTCTTCTCCACTCCGTCGAATCTCGAGTCCACGTAGGCCTTCATCTCGTCGAACCTTTTATCCACATATGCTTTAAGTTCCTCGAACTTCCTATCGGTATACTGCTTTGACTCTTCGAACTTCTTTTCAGTGAATCGCATTGATTCCTCGAATTTCTTCTCCGTGAATTGCATTGATTCCTCGAATTTCCTCTCCGTGAATCGCATTGATTCCTCGAATTTCTTCTCCGTGTACTCCCTGGATTCCTCAAACTTCTTCTCCACCAGGTCCCGCACTCCCTTAACCTCCTCCTTCACTCCCTTTACCTCAGATCGCAGATCGTCAACGCTCCTTTCCAGGTAGGTCTTCAAGTCATCTATTCTCTTGCTGGTCAGGAAGGTGAGGAGAACGTTGTACTCCTGTTCCGTGAGTTTCTTCCCCTGCCTGGACTTGTCCACGAGGCTCTTGACGTACTCCACCACTATGTCAGTGGCCAGGGAGACGATGTCGCTCATATTACTCAATTTAGTGTCGAGATAAATAAACCTGAGAGCAGGGTGGGAGTGATGAGTCTTGAGGCCGTGTCGGTCGTGGAAATCCGCTTGTCCTCAAGGATTCCCCCGTGGGTCCCCGACACCGGAGTTCACCTGAGGATATCCAGCACTTCTAGGTATTGAACTGGTTGAGTTGTTGTTTTCACGTTAAAGGGCCCCTGAACAAACAGTAGTATGGGGTACTAGGTATCTGCGCTCCAATTGCCGGGGGAGGACAGGATCAATCAGCACCGAACCCCGTCAGGAGGCGGGTGAACAGGTTCTCAGCACCATGGATTGAAAACTTCCTCCCGTGACGAGATGCAACTCTTGGCAGGTATCACACCGTGAACTTGTGGATCACTTCGCGCGTATTGGGATCCTAACGTGGAACACACAACGAATCATAGGGGCCCAAATATGCCTTTCAGCTTCCACATTTGGACGGAGGCTCACCCCTCAGTCAACATAAGGATCGACCAACTCCGTTACACGAGACCGGCTCCTGATCCTCTCCTCTCATTTCAGGACCCTCTCAAGTTTCTCCCTCAGGTCCGCTGGGATTATGGCGACCCTGTAACTCCTCTCTCCCTTCCTTGCCTTCCCCACGAAAACCAGGCCGTAGAGCCTGAGCAGTCCCACGGGGGTCCTGGGTTCGTGGTAGAAATACGTTGTATCATCTGCAAACTTCCTGGTGAGGTCCCCATATCTCACCATCCCTCCCTTCTCCAGTATGAACCTGAGCGCCTCCCTAGCCTCCGCTGGAAGACCGTTCACCACCCTCTCCGTCTCATTCAGGTAGAGCCTCTCCAGCGCCTCAATCCTCTCCTTCTTCACCCTTCCATTAACCTTGAGTAACCTGCTTGCTTCCTCCACCCAGGTGGCGGGAAGTTTGTTGAGCACCTGCCTCACCGTCATCCGGGAGGACACCTGCACGCCCTCAAGGTCCTCCAGCCTCACCCTGTCAATCATCTCCATGGCCTTATCCAGGAAGCCTGAGGTTAGGAAGCCCAAATCCGTCATCAGGGGTTCCTTCAACAGGTTCCCCATGGTGGTGGCGCTGTTCCCCACCACCAGGACTGTGGTCTGCAACGCTATCCGGCTCTTCGAGCCCTTCAGGTCTTTCCACAGCTCAGGGTCAACTTCAACCATAACCTCCCCCGCGTCACGATGGAACAGCTTCACATAATACCTGTCGTTAACCTTCACTGCATCCCTTATGCTGAAAGGACCGTGGAGAACCTTCACCTCCCTGCGGTCAATCCCCAGGCTGGAAAGGATCTCGTCCAGTATGGTGGTGCTGGACCTCACGTACTCCAGGGCAAACCAGGCAACCAGATCGTTGAGCATAACCTCCTCGTTGGGGTAAATCCCGAGGAAATAGGGAGACTTCAGGAAACCGTCAATCACCTCCTTGTACCTGCCCTCGGGTAGTTCCTCAATTTCCTTGATGGCCCTCTCCTCCAGGATGGAGGCAATCTGATCGGCATCCATGTGAAGGGTTCTCCTCCCAGGTTAAAAGGTTATGAGGTGGGTAGGGCGGACAAGTCCAGTTTAAAGTTCCACGTGAGCAAGTTACGCCAGTACCTTGTGTAAGTGTTTGCCCTTCTCCTTGAACGGTGCCCACTCCAGAGGATAAAGCTGGCAAGGACCACTGGCGAAACTTCCCCACTCCCGCTACACGACTGAATGAAGGGATCACTCCGTCCAGGATCCTCAACGCTGACGGAAAGTTTTTACTTCTGGGGCAGAAGTATACTTCTGGGGCAGAAGTTGTTATTCGATGAGAGGCCTAAAACCGAGAGGAGGGACCTCTTCGACAGGGAGAGGGAACTGGAGGAACTGGTGAACAACCTTCACAGACCCCTCGTTGTGGTCACAGGTGTGAGAAGGATAGGCAAAACCTCAACCCTCATGGTTGCGCTTAGGGAGAGCGGACTGCCCTTCCTCGTGGTGGATGCAAGGAA
The DNA here is from genome assembly GCF_022064045.1 of Metallosphaera javensis (ex Hofmann et al. 2022). Taxonomy (NCBI): domain Archaea; kingdom Thermoproteati; phylum Thermoproteota; class Thermoprotei; order Sulfolobales; family Sulfolobaceae; genus Metallosphaera; species Metallosphaera javensis (ex Hofmann et al. 2022). Next base: position 54,209 of record NZ_JAKNCW010000009.1, read on the forward strand.
ATTGAGGGATAACTACTCCCTGGGGGACCTCTACGCCCTCCTATCCCAGGCCCTCTCCTCCTCTCTGGACAGGTTAAAGGATGTCCTCTCCAGGGTGCAGGGAGTGGGCATAATGGGAAATTACGTGGAACTGTCGTGGAAGGGTAAAAGATACGTGTCCCTGGGTGACCTCTTCGATCACCTCAACGAGAAGAGGATCATCATCGCAGTGGATGAGGCCCAGAGGCTCAGGGGACCCCATTCAGGGGAGATAAAGAACGCCATGGCCCACGCCTACGACTACGACAGGAACCTGACCTTTGTCCTGACTGGGTCGGAGGTAGGCCTCCTTCACGAGTTTCTGGGGACAGAGGACGAGGGCTCGCCACTCTACTCCAGGTACTATCACGAGGTGAGGCTGGAGAGGTTCAGCAGGGAACAGAGCTTCCAGTTCCTGGAGAGGGGATTCAGTGAGGCCGGGATGAAGGTGGAGGAGAGCGTGATTGAGGAGATGGTGGAGTTCTTTGACGGAATACCGGGATGGTTAACCGTTGCGGGGAACCATTACCTGTCCAGGAGGGATCTGGGTGAAGTGAAGGAAATGAGCGTGAGGCTGGCGTTGAACGAGCTGAGAAACCTTATAGAGAGCAAGGCCAGGATCTCGGAGGTGACGGGGAGGAGATACAGGGAAGTGCTGAAGTGTGTGGGAGAGGGGGCGAACTCATGGAGCAAGCTTGAGAGGTGCGTGAGCGAGAGAGAAGGAGTTGCGCTGTCGTCAAGCGTGTTGAGTAACGTCATCTCTCAGCTGGAGGGAATGAGCGTGATATCCGGGTACCAGTTCCTGGATCCCGTGTACAGGGAGGCCGTGAAACGCCTGTGAGGGGAAATGGACATGGGTCGCGTTAATGGGTCCAAGTCAGTGATGATCTGAGAACGACGGCGTTGACAAGGGGCTGTTCAGGTTACCACGTTCCAGGCCAGCGCGATCTGGATCACGGTTACTCCCTGAAGCCTATGCGGAATCTCGAGGAAGCATTGCGATACTAGGTCACGAGTTGCTACGGGTACCTCATTCCTCGGGCACTCCTCTCACAGCTAACCCTTTCATGTTAAATTGAAAGAGACGTGTGGTCAACGTCCTCTGCGCTTCCAGAGGGGTAAAGAGAAGGGGGACGCGACATCTGAAAATCAGCGCTGACATAAAGGGCGAAGATTCACTCTCTTTCAGGAACAGGTGATGCGATTATCATGCTAACCAACCCCAATGAGGGAGTCAGATCTGCTTACCTCAACGCTATGGCGATCTCATGAGCCTTGGGTCTCCTTTCCGGCTGAACTGACAGGGCCCTCACAATTACATCCCTGAGCTCTGGAGGACCCTCCACAACAGGCCTCCACGAGGTTAGACTTTCCCTCGCCCTCTCCACAAGCCCTAGCGCCCTTGCCCTGTCCCCTGCAACGTTGAACGCTTCATCAAGCAGTTGGGACGCGGGGTTATCATCCCTAAGGGTCAGCAATCTGTAGCCCGTCATGCCCAGCGCGAACACATCCATTTCCGGGCTTGCTCCCTTCCCCGTCACTATTGCCTCAACCTGCTCGGGTGGACAATAAGACGGAGTTGCCTGCATCACCCTCTCCCCTATCCTCACCGTTGTGCCCAGGTCCCCAAGCTTCAGGTTCCCCTGCAGGTCCCTGTAAGCCTCCTCCCCGGTCCTTCCCGGCTCCTTTCTCAGGAAAATGTTCTGGGGCTTCACATCCAGGTGAACGTAACCGCTGGAGTGAAGGAACGCCAGAGCCTTTGCCATCTCCCTCATGATGGTCTTAACAATGAGTGGCCAGTAACTTGACTGATTGATCATCTCGTCGCTCAGGAACCTGTCCACGCTACCTCCCTCCATGAATTCCATCACAATTGCCGGGGGATACCTCAGGTAGGTCTCCTCATCTCCCCTCACCACCCTGGCTATGAGGTTGGAGTCCAGGTAGATTCCGAATATCTCCACGAAAGCCGGATGTTTCGAGAGCCTCTTGAGGTTATCAGACTCTTTATAGAGATCCTCATAGGTGGACCTGGCAACCAGGGTGGCATTGTTCGATGGGGTGAGGGATAGAACCTTTATGGCATAATACCTTTCCCCCATCCTGGCCTTGAGGACGTAGCCGTTACCTCCCCTTCCCACCACTGAGATGACCTCGTATCCGTATATCTCGCGTCCAACCCACTTCATTGGATCCCACTCTGAGCTTAGGGTGAGCCTGACTGGGGGGAGATCTGGATGGGTTGAGGGAGGGGGAGAAGAGGGAGGAGGGACATGCCTTGAGAGGATGAAACGAACTGTCTCGCTCTGTCCCCTTCCCAGTTTTCCTTCTCTCCTCTCTGGGCTGTACACCCTGTCCCCGAAGAGCACGTCCTCCAGTCTCCAGCTGACAGGAGAGTCAGAAAGGATCAGGACAGTGATTGAGGGGGTGTGATAAAGCTTGCTCTCCCCGTTCACAACAGCCCTGTACCCCACTCCCTGGGGTAGTCCCTCAATCCTGAGGATACCGTAACAGTGAGGATACAGGTTCCTGAGCATCCAGTGAGACTGGTCCGTCTTCACGTAATGGACGTGTTGCGGATCTACCTGATAGGGTAAGTAGATGAACTGGTCACTCTCAGGGCAGAACATGATCTCTCCCGTGAAGGAGAGGATGGGATTACTTAACTGGAACATTCTTCCCTGATACACAACATGATACACTCCGCCGGGAGGTGGGTTAACTTTCACTGCCTGATTCAGCGAAAGTGAGATGACCAGCTGATGTTTGGGTGGAGTCCTGTTTTCCTTGTTTCTTCTGAACAGGATGAACTTGGAGGAGGTGAACTGGGAAGAAAGGAGAATCAGGAACCCGAGGAGATCAAGAAGGTTCAAGAGGATCAGCCTCTAAAGGTTGATTTATGTCATAGAGAGGGAAACCTAGTAATAACCTTGAGTCTCTGTTACCCAACGAAGAAATATTAACCTGTCATGGAATGGTGCCTGGATTCAACGAGAAATCCTTCTTGAGGATGGTGAAATTGTTCGTTAAGGTATTATGCCGAATATTCAAGAAGCCTTTGACGTGAATCATTTAACAAACTAAACAGGACTACCCGTTAAACTACTTCGAACGGTTCGCATTGATAACCGGTATTATCGCAATATTCATGAAAAAGAAAACCACACGCCTGCTATCTATCACTGAATATTATCGAAATAGTAGAGAACTCTCTTCCTCACTTCGCCGTTAAACTGCCTGATCAGCTTATCATCCCACTTTATTTCCTGGTTGGGATCAGTCATCTCATACAGGGAGGGATTTTCCTCAAACCTGAAGGTCTTGAGAATATACTCCAGTTCTTCCCTTGTCAATCCGTAGAGCTTTGCCACGATGGCGTTGAGCTCAGCGGTAAGATCTATTCGCTCTCTCATGCTTAGCTTTCTCGGTTTCTCACCAACAATGTCAGTAAGTGACTTGAAATTATCGTCAGGAGAAGATAGTATAGCAGATATTTTCATGAGTCTATAGACCAACGGAGAACTGAAATCCGGTTTTGGAATTCTAAAATTACCAAACAAATCAAATACTAAATTAATCTCCACATAGATTTTTGCCATATAATCAAAGACTAAGCTATTTAGGACCGCAACCAGATAGATCGTCCATCTTAAGTCCATGCTTTGATGATATATCATGTTTGCTGCATTTGAGGAAAACGTATTAGGTGGAACGATACAAGCAATTACTGTTCTCACGTTAGTAGAATGTGCTACATTCCTAAAATAGAGTCTTGGCCTTTCAAAGAATTCCTTTGCCTTATCGCCTAGCTTTGTTTTACTATACTGTCTAATTCCTTCCTCAGGCAAAACGGTGAACTCGGTGGCCTCATAATAGGGTAGAAATTGATGAAAGTTCTTACCCTCAATAAGGGGCCAGCCTTTTCCATCTGTTCTAAATAAATTTTTATTATTTGTTTTGTCAAATCCTCTTAGGAATTCAATATTAAGAGATTTTAATGATGGGAAAGATAATAACTTCTTCAGTATAACTAAATCTTGGTGGGAAAGTTTTGGAATAAACATGGTATCAGAGGAAAATTGGGTTATAATATCCGTATCAAGCGCTAGAAGTTTCTCTTTCTCCTTAGAGGCCTCTGGATCCAGTAGGACTGAAACGTCATACAACCCGAATCCTGCGTTAATTTGTTTGGATTTATTCCAGTTTCTCCACACAAGGAGAGTAAAGGTATAGCTCTTGTGTATGTCTGGAAATATTCCTTCCTTATTCTCAAAATCATATAGATACATTATTTGTCCTTCAAGCAGAACCTTCCTCATAGCAGAAGATTTGGCTCCCCTTAATAATATACTGGGGACCACTACCCCCAGCGTTCCACTTTTATTCACCAGATTTATCATCCTTTCTAGGAACAGCTTCCAAAGGTTCAACTCACCTCCTTGATACATGTAGGTAGGTTTCGTTTTTTTATTAGGATTGAAATATTTAGCCTCTTCTTCCCTTCTTCTTTTATACAGCTCATACTCTTGTCTGATTTTAGGATCCTCCAGATATTTTTTGAACAAAAGTTCCTTCTTCGTCTTGGAAGATAGTTTCCTTATTCCTGGTATGATAACATCGAAGAAATCATCATCTTCGGGTCTGACATTGTCCCACGGCGGATTTCCAACAATGACTGTGAACCTTCCCATCTCCATAACGTCCGGAAATTCCAGAGGCCAGTGAAAGAACGCATGATCTTTCCTAAGCCTCTCCAACTCTTTTCTGTCCTCCTCCGACATCCTAGAAGGGTCACTGAGCCTTGCTAACTTCTCAAATCTTTCATACATGTAGGAGGCAGTGATCACATCATACCTGAGCTTCTCTGTCCCCTCTTCACTCTTCTTCATGATTTCCTTCTCCCTGTTCACCTCCTCAAGTGTGAGGTCCAGCGAGTTATTTATCCCGTCCAGACTCTTCTTCCTCTCGGCGAACGTGAAAAGATCCAATGACCCTCCGTTCTCCCTCTTGACCACTCCAATCAGGCTATTACCAGCCTTCAAGTGGGCGTCGAGGAAACTAAGCGGTAACCCCATGGACAGGGAGGAAAGCCACAGGGATAGCTTTGCCAGCTCCACTGCCATGGGATTTATATCTACACCATAGATACATCGCTTGAGAATCATCCTCTTTAACATGACGTAATCGTTGATCAGGCTCTCATCCACGTTGAAACCTCTCTCCCTCAAGGCCTTGATTGCGGACTCCCTGGCAATCTTCACCTCCCTGGCGAGGGGAGAATCGGGGTAAGCCTTCACCAGCTGTATGGCCCACCTTGTCAACTCCTCCAGAGCCCTCACCAGGAAGTGTCCGCTCCCCATGGCTGGATCCAGTACCTTGATCCCGAACACGAGGTCCTTCACCTTTTCCTCAAGTTCCTGAGTTGGTCTCTCCCTGTATTCCTTCATGAGATTGGAGAACTCCTCCTCCCTCTCCTTCATGTGGGGCTCCAGGGCTTTCCTGACCAGAAACATCACAATTTCATCCGGGGTATAGAATGCCCCCGCTGACTTCCTCTCTGGGCTGGGCTTCAGGAAAACATCGCCCTTCCTTATGAGCCCGGTGGGCTTCTCCTTCAGGTCATTCAGGGCTTTAGCAGACACAACTCTTCCCTCCACCACGTAGCTGTCCTCCTCGGCCTGAGCGACGTCCAGCCCCAGCAGGCCCTCGTAAATATCTCCGATCTGTCTAACGCCCAGCTCAGCGTAATCTATCCTATCCTTACCGTCAAAGGCCAGGTCCCTCAGTGACGGGAGAAGATACTTATTTCTTATCACCTTCCTGTCCAGATCACCCTCAACGAACAGCTCGCTATCGTATCCCGGCACGTTATACGCGGGGTCGCCCTCCCTTATTACCCTGAATAGTCGCTTCAACTCCACCCAGATCTCATCCCCCTCCTCCCTGCCCTCAAATCCGTCCAGCCTCTTCAGCAGATTGTCCAGGGAGATCTTCCTGTACTCCTCATTTCCCGTCCTCTCATCCACGGGGAGAATACCCCTGGACTCGGCGTACAGGAGGAAGAGCAACCTGAAGAGCAGTTTCATTGCGAGCTCCTTTCCCTCTCTCAACTCCTCTTCCCTGTAGGTCTTCAGCGGATCGTGATCCAGGACACCCCTGACCAGGTTAAGGAAGAGCTCTCCATTCATAATCCTCTTCCTGAGCTGATCCTGTATGGCCTTACCGACCTTGGCACCTTCAATTAGTATCAGATCAAACTTCCTCTTCCCGTCTACCTCCTGATATATCTCGGGGGAGAAGAGGCGGGTGAAGTATTCCATCCTGGGATCCTCACCACCCGCGTCCCTGAGTGAGATCTCGAAGTAGTTATCCGAGGACGGAGCCTTGGAGTAGTATAGCCTCCACTTGTATCCGTCCGTGAGGAAGACCCACTCGTAACTCCGGAGGAGGGAGATGGCCACGTAAGAGGAAGCTATCTTGCCCTCCTGGATGAGGTCGAACTCAGGCCTGGGGGAAATCACGCACGCTCCCAGCACCTTTCCCCTGTGGTGTAACTCCAGTATCCTGTAAGGCTGAGTCTCAATCTCGCGTATGCCCCATCCCATATGGGTGAGGATCCTCTCCGGGTTCCCCACGTGACCCGATACGGTTTTCCCGTCCACCTGAACCTTCACCTGTGGAATCAACCTAGTCTTCAGGTACTGGGTGGAGAAGAGCCCCCTGTTGATGAAGTTCTGTCCAGCCTGCAACTTGTTCTTCAGATCAGCATACAGCTTGTTGAGAGCCACATTCACCTTCAGCTTGTTACCGTAGCTCATCCCTGAAAAGGTCTCCCTGAGCGTTCCCAGGATTATACCCCTGTTGGATGGGACCACCTCCACGAAGAGACCCTCTGCCTCTCTCTTCCCCAGGTAGAGGAAGACCTGGCTCACGGTCTGAATCACGTAAAGATATGTGGGATCCCCTGGCCTGAGTTTCTCCCTATCTGATGGCCTGAATTTCTCCGCCAGAATCACGTAAATGGGAACATCTCCAGGGGAGAACATCCTCCAGTCCTTTGGGACGTTGAGGAGGGCGGTGCTTATCTCCCTCAGATTCTGCTGAGTTAAGTTCAGAGCGGAAAGGATTTCCTGGGTATCAGCGTTGATCTCCATCAGGTATACTTTACGGAACCACATTATAACGTTTGAGCCTTAGGGAAGGGAGAGATGGAAGAAAATTATCAGCTCAATATTACTGTGGAGGTGCCCCTTGAGCAGATACTCTCGTGAAGAATTGTGGTCCCACCAACAGGGTGAAAGTTTAAAATTTTCCGCGAGATTTTCTCCCATGGTCAAGTGTCCCTATTGCGGTTATGAGGGCGAGTTCAAGGAGTTGAGGTCTCCCTGGAAGTTCAACTTTTACACGGTAAGAAGGTTTGAGTGCCCCAGGTGCCACAACCCCTTCCAGTACTACGAGGGTAGAACCAAGAACAAGGAGAGGGTGGAGTTCACCATCAGGATGAAGAGGAGTTCCTGATCTTCTCCAGGAGGTAGCTTGCTCCCACCCTGGAAACCTTGTAGAGCTGTTGAAGGTCCACGTAGGTGCAACCCTTCTCGATCATCACGCAGTTATAACATCCGTCGAAGCACTGGTGAATCCTCCTGGGCCAGACGTACTGGGAGTACTTCCTCGCAAGGCTGAGTACCTCCTTGGTCTCGCTGTCGTTGTTCTTTCTGTCAAGTTCCAGCGTCTTGACAAGACTCGCCCTATTCAGGTAAATATACCTGTACATCTGACGTGGGTAGTGGAAGTACAGGTTACTCTCCGGAAGAGTGCTTGTCATGGCCCTGTCAAGCGCCTTGATTATCTCTCCCCTGGTACGACCCTTTCCCACCACGTCGCTGGAGGAGGCTAGGGTGGAATATACGTACTCCAGTCTGGATCTCTCGGCGTTCCAGTAACTGGTGCACTTGTCCTCACCTCCTTCGTCCACGAGGATCGAGTGGAGGACCGTCAGGAAGGTGTTAAGCCTTCCGCTCAACACTTGCTCAAAGTAGTCGGAGGTGAGGCTCTTTCTCAGGAAGATGGTTAACTGGCCCTTAATCTTCTTCTGTGTCCTGTTATGATACCTTATTACCCCGTCATAGTTCCTGTCCCAAGTTACCTTGGAATAAATCGTTATTATTTCCCCGAGGCTTCTGGGCTGGAGTCCCATCATGTTCTGTAGACTCTTTATCAGGAGATGGGAAAGTCCGTGAAGGGACTTGTTAAGGGCTGAGATGGCGACAGCTATCTTGAACTCCTCAAGCTTCAGATCCAGTTCGTTTAGCTGACTGTCGGTAATCTTGCTAGTAATTGATTTCATCACGTGCCTTATGAGGGTGTTAATGTCGCAGGTCTCAACAGTCTTCCTCATCGTATCGTTTCTTTTCTCGAAATAGTTGAAGATTTCCTTCATCTTGTTGAATATGAAGCTGGTGTAGCTGAAGCTGTAGGAGTCGTTGGGGAACTGGAACTTCACGAGTTCCTCTATCTTCCTGTCCCAGTAAGAGACCTCATCCCTTCCGAAGAGCCTGGAGAGGACATCGCTCACGGCCCACTCCAATCCCAGCTTCTGAATGAACTGGAAGTGATTCAGGCTGGTCTTGGAGGCCTCGCATATCTCCTTTAGGAACTGGTCCACGTCCTCCTCCTTGAGCTCGACCTCAACCCTCAGGGCACCGGCGTCCACGTAAATGTCGCTAGGAAGTCTGGTTATGGTTGTCCTCTCTGAGAGAAAGGTGTAGGGAATTATGTGCGGGAAAAGGAAGGGGTACCTCACCTCTTCAGTCCTTCCCTTGAAGTAGATCTCGGACCCAACCATGATATCCTCTATGGAGAGTCCTCCGGTCTTGATCAGTATCCTGAGGGGGCTGGATGACGCATCCAGGAGTACCTTCTCGTTGCTCAACCTATCATTGAAGCTGGAGGAGAGGTAGTAGGCAACGAACTTGGACCTGACCTGAACTGACGATTTCTTGAGGTTATACGAGGTCCATATCCCCTTGTGCATAACCGCTGGGTAGTCAAGGGATATCTCCAGGGGGAACTCGCTCTTTCCCAGAATGTTCAGATGCTTCAGGGACTCTCCGTTGAAATAGATCAAGCTCCACATGTATTTTGCGGTCCTTGGATCGGAGGCCTTAAAATCTGACCTCTTAGTGACCAGGGCATGATCATGGTCCTTCTCCAGGGTTATGCCCACTAGGAGGTTGTTGTAGGGGTGGGCGTGGTCACTGTAACTCTTACTTTCCGAGGCCTTCTCAATCCTAGTAACGAAGAGGAGGGGTATTTCGTCCTTCAGCCTGTGAATATTCCTCATCCTTTTTCCCAGTGCCTCGAGGAATGTGTCGTCTAGCTTTACGATGAAGGAACCGTCGGGAGCTATGGGATTGTAGGTGGGTATAGATTCATTTAACTCGACCATCTTGACCAGATCTTCGTAGGATGTACCCTTTCTCATGAGGTTCTTGATCCTCATCTTGAGGCTGTCCTTCTCGCTCGAAATTTTGAGTGCCCCAAGGTAAACCACGGAGTAGTTGAAGGTGGGGAAAACTATGGTCACTTTGACCGCCTCATGGGGACGTCCTTGAGCAGTACGTCGGACCTGTTCTGACTCCTCTCCTCAATTGTTTCCTTACTGATGGTAAAGCTGATTGACTCCATAGACCTGATAGACGGGTGTGGTACCTCAGGTTTAACCCAGTAGGTCAGGAAATGGAGGAAGTTACGCTTATTCCTCTTGGAGAAGTAAGAGTGGGGATAAAAGAAACCAGCGAGGTCCCTCAGGTCGTTCCTCAGGTTGAGGAGTTCCCTGTTCTTACCATCCTTTTTGTCGTTCACGAGGTAGAAGGCATTAATAATCTTGGAACTGGAGGTCACAAGGGATGCAAGGTTAACTCTCTCGCCCTCCATGGCCACCTCAAGAGATCTCTGGAGGGGAACCAAACCGTTTCTGCACAGATCGTCAAATCTCCCCTTGCACATGTCCTCAACCTCTCCCGTAATCCTGGTGATTATTTCCTTCATCCGCTCCACGTCCACCATGACCAGGTTTCCCTCCGCACTGGGTATGTCCACTTGTCTTCTGGAGTAGGTGTATATCCTTGCAATCTGCTTCATGTCTTCTATCACCTCGTCAACTAGTCCGGCTGGATCCTTAACCACGAAGGATAACATGGAGAGGAGGAAGTCCCTGGCCCTATCCCTGAAATCGTCATGGGTTGAGATGTAATCCACGGTTTCCTCCACGTCCTTTCCCAGCGTCCTGGACAGGAATCCTATTAGTGCCACGTATGAGTGGGCCTTAACTATCTCCCTCCTAGTCTTCGAGGCCTTAGGTCTGAAGGTTACGGGGAAGAACAACCTCCTGATTGCGTAATCCTCGTCAAAGAGGCTTACGTCCTGACCGTACGGTTTGGCCGCGAGGACTCCAAGAGATACCCTGAGGACATCGTCGTTCCTTCCTCCCCTACCAAACCTCTGAATCACGCTATCGGAAAATAGAGGAATGCCCTGTTGAAGTATTATTCCCACGTTTGGCAGATCCACCCCGAGCTCAAGGGTTGATGTTGCGAGCGCTAGCCTCCAGGAACCGAAGGAGAGGACCTCCTCCCTCTTTATTCTCTCGTCCCTCTTAAGGTCGGCGTTGTGATAAACCAGGTAGAAGAGGGAGTTCTCCCCCATAAGCTGGAGCTCCTCCGTGGAGTTCAACCCCTTCTGTATGTCGTCGAGAACGTCGAGGAGGGTCTTTCCATCCCTCAGGGCAGGTAGCCTCCTCGATCTCACGGCCTCCAGCCAGGTCTCAGGGGAGCTCATGCGTGAGAGCTGTTCCCTAGTGTAATAGAGGTTGAGGACACTGTAGGTGGTGAATGTTCTATCAAGGATGGAACCAGCCCTAATCAGTTCGTTCCTTATGAGACTTGACCCATCAGTTTGTTCTTTCGTGCCATATCTCAGGGGACTGATCAGGGAGATGTCCTCATGATATCTGTTGATCTTGAGCACAGTCTCCAGGAAGGACTCGGCTATCTGATTCTGTTGAGACTTACTATCCACAAACATGATGGCGTTAAGTCCCCTGGGGAACGCAACCTTCATCCTCCTGAAGGCACTGTCTGAGAAGAACATGGTGTAGAGTAAGGCTAGGGTGAAGGGAAGGGTTCCAGAGTACTCGGGTGCAGGGAATATGATCATGGGTACAATGAGCTTCCTTTGCCTCTTCTCACCAACACTAGTGATGGAGTAGAAGTCCAGGAACTCTTTCCGGGAGTAGAGGTCCTTCAAGTTTAAGAGTATGGTATCAAGGAAATCCTCAACAGGATGAGGTAGTCCCTGGCCCGCTCCAGCCCTCCCTATCCCCTTGAAACCTCCAACTCCCCTCAGATCCAGGTTCTTGTCCTTCTCAACTCCCCATAGGGTCGCTGAGGAGAAGATTAAATCCAAGTTGAGCTTCCTCACCACCTCCTTCATGTCATCCATGGGTTTCTCCAGTGGGAGTCCCTTCTCCCTCTCGGCCAGATAGGTCAGGATCTCCAGGATGGTGTAGAAGAAGTGGGAACTCTGCTCCGGATCGGCAAAGGTGTGCGCCTCGTCCACAACCAAGGCCGAGAGATCGTCAAATAAGTTCACCTTTTCATTAAAGGATTGAAAGAGGTTGGTTGCCATCTGGCTGAGGTTGGTGACTAAGATGTCGCTCTGATAACCCTGGTCCTTCACCTCGGTTAGCCAGTTCACGGGTCTGTCCCCGCAGATCGGCTTGCCGTCCCTGTAAAGCATGAGCTTCCCGTCTGGACACTTCAGCCCCCTGAAAGTTGAAGGCTCCATGGAGGATAGCGCCTTAGCCGTGGACGGAGAATCTCCGTCATAGATGGCCAGGGTAATGGGGGAGAGGCCGAGGTCCTGAATCCTTGAGTTGAGATCCATCAGGAAATTGACCATCCTCTGCAACTGTTCCCTCGCAAGGGTCTTCCTTGGGTAAACGAGCATGACCTTTCTCTTGTCCTTCTTGGCCTTGAATGCCAGAATCTTGAGGATGACGTACAGGAAGAATATTGTGGTCTTCCCGGCGGAGGTGGGAGCAGAGATCACACCTATCATGGGCTCATTGCTGGAGAGGAACCTTTTAAGAAGCTCAGCCTGAAACCTCGAGAGCATTCCTCCTCTAATGAAGGAGGGTGAGGCATCCATGAGAGCCTTGACAACGCTAGGTGAGGAGGGAGACCCGGAGATACCCTCCACGAACTTGATCATGACTGGAGCCAGGGTATTCAGTGGAACGTCGTACTCCGCAACGCCCTCCTCAATAAAGGGCAGGATATATGCCTCCATGACCCTTCCCTCTCCTGGATACGGACCCAGGTTCCTCATAACCCTCATGAAGTATCCGTGATAGGTCATGAAACACTTTCCCCTGAACTTGTCCTCCAGCTTGAGAAAGTCCCTGGCCTCCCTGTTCCTCGAAATTTCCTCCCAAGCGTAATTATACCTCACCAGCACGTTGAATTCCCTGCTTAGGCTCCTTACCTTGTTCACTGCGCTCACTCTCATAACGTGGGACATATTACTGCAGTCATCCTCAAAGAGAAGGCCCTCCTCCACCAGTGTCCTGATGAGATCCTCCAGGCTCCCTGTCCTTCCCATTGAGGCCAGTACCTCATTCACGAAGGACTTGAGATCCTTTCCGTATCGCTCGGATGCCTTCACCAGGGAGTATAGTAGATCCATGAAGGATAGCCTTTCATCGAAGTCATGTATGGTTACAGAGAAGATGGAAACATAGGTCTCGTTATCGTAATCCACGCAGTAATGGCCGTGCCTTATCACGCAAACTTCTGTCTTCAGTATCTCCTGATAGGCTACCTCCAGAGGAAGTCTATCCATATGAGGTCATCCTCGCTCTCCCGACCACGCAGTCGGAGTTGCTGCACTTAAAGCAGTGCTTTCCCATAATGAAGTTCCTTCTCTTACTTGAGGTTATGATCTGGTAGACCCTAACGGTGGATTCCACTGCATCCACCAAGCCATCAAGGATATCCAGAACCACGTACTGACCGGATGGAAGGTTCACCACGGTGCTTTTCAGGGGAAGCATCCCCGGATCCATGTGGTCACTCTTGTAAACCAGGATGGGAACAATCTCCTTCCCGGGAAACATGGACTGCTTCAGCAAAATGTAGGCGTAGAAGAGGAGCTGGTTCCTGTCTCCCAGAAACGCGTAACCCAGGGGAAACGACTTGACCTCAAACAGGAGGACGGTGTCCTGATTCTCGCACACAAGATCCACACTGCCCCTCACCGAGAATCCCTGGGGGAAGTGATACTCCAGCTTGAGCTCGGTCTTACACCTGAAACCAGAGCTCTCCACCTCACTGGCCAGATCTCTCAGAAAATCGTTGTGGGTCGTCTCGGCCATACTCCAGTGACTCTTGGCTGATTTGCTGGGCATAAACTCAGGGCACTCAACCACTGTATGGGATAAAGACTTCACGCCCTTGTAGTTGCCTCTCTGTTGCTCCGACATTATAAAAGAAATTCAACACCAAAATATAAGCTGTAGTGACAAGAGGGTCGTGTCACGTACGGATCTGACAGTCAACCCACTCCGGACTCGGCGCCCGTAGTAATTTCAAAACTTACCTGGAGTAAACTATCCTGAGGCTAGGTTTAAATCTTTACGTCTACCGAAACGTCAAATTCCCGTTGTTAACAATGGGTTCGCACGTCCCACTGTCCCACGGTCTCAGTTCCAGAGATTTGAAGTCCTCCCTCCTGCCCAGGATCATGTACCCCACCGGTACTATTTCCCTCATCGCGTTACCGGACTTCCTCCTTACCTTATCGGCCAGGTAATAATCATCAATGAGTTTCCTGAGGCTCTCCAGTAATCTCTCGGGATCCTGGCTTCTCTTATACGCGTTGAGGATGGCCCTCAGATCATCCTCCCAGGGAGACAGGTTAGCCTTGTCCAGAACATCGTACACGTCGTGGTCCTTATTCGTGTCAATCCTTCCCTCAGAACCCAATTCGACCAGGAGGTTCATGAGCTCCAGCTTAACGCTTTTCCTGGATTCCTCCGGGGGCCTTGTTTCCAGAAAATTAAGGAGGCTCTCCACTCTCTTCCTCGCCATCTCTTCAAGGGACTGTATTATTCTCACGTCAAGGTTATCCGTGGTTACAATCCCTCCCTCGTCTGGAGAGGACCTGGCCATGTCAAAGATGGCCATTACGTTGTTCTCCAGCTCGAATCTCCTCCCTTTCACATCGTAGTAGAGCAGGATGGGTTCCTCATTGCCCTCCCCGTCCCTGACCTTGAACATGAAGATAACCCCAGGTCTATCGCTTTCCTTCCAGCTCCTCTTTCCCAGCGGAATATTCCTCCATCTGGCCAGCCCCTCCTCCCTGATGTTTCTCATCAGAACTTCGTAGGGGGTATCCACGTAGTACGTGTCGCTCTCCTTCTCGATCTCGTCCAGAAGCGTGTCGTCCTTGCCTATCCTCCTGATGTTCCTCATTATCGCGTTAAACTCCCTGGGGTCTGCCTCCTCCCCCAGGATCGTCTCGTCAGTGCCAATGGTCTTGGATATGGTATCTATCTTTTCCAGAAGTCTGGAGTAGAGCCCAAGCAACTCCTCAAGTTCCCTTTCAGGCATGAATGCCCTGACGTGCACAACCTTCCACTCACTGCCTATCCTGTCCACCCTTCCGACCCTCTGGACCAGCCTCACCGGGTTCCAGGGAAGATCGTAATTCACCACATAGTTACAGTCCTGTAAGTTCTGGCCCTCACTTATCACGTCTGTGCTCACGAGAATGTCAATGGGATGAGATTCCTGAGACTTGTTGGACTTGGGCGAAAACCTCCTGATTATCTTGTCCACGTCCCTGTCACCTCCCACGAGAACCTCCACTTCCTTGGAAGGGTATCTGGACCTGAGGAACTCCTTCAGGTAACGAGCGGTATCCACGTACTGTGTGAATATGAGGACCTTCTTTCCCTCAACCTCCAGAGCTCTTTCATCCTCCAGAAGTTTGTAAAGGGCTAGGGCCTTCTGGTCCCTGTCAGATTTAATTTTCTCTAGTCTGGACAGAACATCCTCCAGCCTCTTCACATCCTCATCTATGTCCGCAATCATTCTCTCCCTGTCGTAATCATCGGTGAGCCTCTGCGGATTGACTTTCATCTCATTGTATATCATTCTGATCACGTCGCTCTCCTCGATTTCCTCATCGCCAAACTCCCTGAATGCCTTCCTTATGGCGCTCTTGTCGGGCACCTGACCCTTCTCTATCATTGACCTCGAACCCCTGAGGAGATCCCTAAGATCCGTGAGCGACTTCCTGAATGCCTCAATTGAGCTCTCGAACCTCTTGAGCAGGATGAGCCTCTGCAGATAAACCATGTTCTCAAACCTTTCTTTCTCTTCTTCATCCCTAAGTTTGTTGTAATTTTCGATATTGTAGGGAACGAGGTGAAGGTTATCTATCAGGCGGTAAACCTCGCGGTAAAAGTTCTCGCCCAGGATATCGCTGAGGCTGTACTCCACCTTTTTCAGTTCCCTTTTGGGGAACTCCAGCCTCTTACCGTTCAGGGTGAACTCATTGTAGTGCTCCTTGATGAATTGCCTTGACCTCCTGACCATGATTTCGTCCAGCACCCTCTGAACTGACTTGAGACCCTCCGCCAGGGTCCTCTCCTTCTCGGCATTAATGAAGAAGTTCCTCAGGGAGGGAATACCGGCCCTGTGGAAGAAGGCATCATCGCCAGCTGCAATCAGGTTCAGCTGATAGTAGAGATCCATGACCCCGTTGTTGATCGGGGTGGCGGTGAGGAGAATCACTATCTTACCCTTCTTGGCGGAGATTATCTTGAGAAGGTTTGAGTACCTGTTGGTGCTCCCGTTCCTGAAGTTGTGACTCTCATCTATCACAATTATGTCGTAATCTATGTAACCCGTGACGTCAAAATCGCTTCTCCCAAGCCTCTCCATGTTGACTGTATCCACCTTCACCGTGAGTTGCCTCACCGCATCCCTCTCCCATACGTTCTGTATTACGTTCTTGGGGGCAACAACTAGGACCTTCCTTCCATACTTTCCGTAGAGTTCCTCGATCAGGGTCATGGCTATATAGGTCTTTCCAAGACCCGTGGAGTCGGCAATCATCACCCCTCCATACCGCTGAATAATGGAGAGTGCCATCTTTACTCCGTCCCTCTGGAACTCCGTGAGATCCCGGAGCTCCCTCCTCACCTCGTCCTGAACCAGCCTGTCCTTGTAGTACTCGTACAACATCTTCATGTACATTTCGTATGGGGTCAGAGGTCTTCCGAACTTGGAGGACTCTATGAGGGAAATGATGTCCTGCTTCGAGTCCTGGGAGGATTCCCACACTGTGTTAAACCACTCCTGTATTATTCCCCTCATGGCAGGCTGGTAAAGGATAGTGTTGAGCTCAAGGTTGTCCGAAAGGCCTGCCCTTGTCAGGTTACTGGAACCCACAATGGCCACGTTATCTGTGATGTAGGCCTTCGCGTGGGTGATCACATCCCTCATGGTCCTAACCTGAAAGCTATCTTTCCTGAGGAGATTGAGCACCTGATTCACGAGATTGAAGCAGGAATAGGTTAACCTGGAGCTGTTTAGCTCCTCCTCCAGGTCGACTTCGCGGTGATAACTTCCGTTATTCAGGACTGGCTGGGGATCCATGGAGGCCATCCTTCCTAGAACCAGTTTTACCTCCTTCAACCTGGAAAGTTCGTTCAGGAGTCTGGCCAGTCCCGAGACGTTAAAGTATCCGGATACGGCCCAGAGTTTGGTTGAGCTAGAGAGGGCGTCCTTGAGGCATTCCTCCATCTTCAGTGATTTATTATCTATCACGTCTCTGTTTTTACAGTCCAGAACCATGGGGTAGGATAGATAAGTGATTATAAATGTTTTAGCCTAGATCCCGAGCAGGACGCCGGTTCGAAGATCACGATCGAACGCCGAGAGCTCGAAATCAGGAAAAGGTCCCCGGCAACATGATGTCCCAGGGTTGAAAGTCATGATGATTATGGACAAGTCAAGAGTTGTAACCTTCAAGTTCAGACAGAACTTGATTCAAAACTTCTTCATGGAGTGATGGGGCCATTCAGGTCTCCATTGCGAATTGAATTCTAGTTTCTTCATTTCTCATTATTCAATGTAGGATTAATTGAGTGATGACGTCTCGATCGTAAAGAAAACGAAAAGTATATGGATATTATTCCATTTCTGCAAAAAATTATCCAAAATGTTGTAGTTATCGGCGATGGCCCAGACGATCTGGAGTCTGTGGGGCGTGTGGTACTTGCCGAACCTCCTCCTCTCCACCAGGGAGTTGAAGGACTCCACCAGGTTGTGGAGAGGAGGCGCTGAAGTTCTTGAGGAAGGGAGGTGAAGGAGAGGAGACCGCGTTCCACCAGTTCCTTGATCCTGTTGGGGAACTGGAGCAGGCCAGAGAGCAGGAGGTCGACCTCCTTCCTTTCGTCGCGGTCTAAGCGCCTCTTGACGTGGTTGAGGCAGAGCTGCCTCTTCGCGTCTATTCCCGAGAGCTCAAGTAAGTCCACGGACCTGACCATGTCCGCAACCACGAGCTTGAAGTTGAACTTCCTCCACACCCTTGCAACCTCCAGTAACTCCTCGTGTCCTCCTCCTTAGCCAGGAGGAAGTCCAGCACAGCCTTCCTACCCTCGCGCGTGACGCCTGTCACCAGGAGGACTCCCTTCCCCTGAGCTTGACCCACTTCCCGTCAGCTATCACGTACTGGAAGTCTCCCTCAACCTCAAGCTCAGGGGTCCAGAGCCTCGCGTTCATCTTCCCTCCCAGCACCGAGTAGAACGTGAGTTCCTGAGCACATCTTCCTCCTCCCTAAGCAACTCCCTCTCAACCCCCGTCCTCACCCTCCCC